>NZ_JBFUIF010000008.1:0-181458 GCF_056402015.1 Allobosea sp. P4_C6 | reverse complement strand
CCCGCCGCCGGTCTGGAGGCCGAATGCCGCCCGTCGGCGAAAGCACCGAGAACACCGAAGAGGACTCCCGATCGAACCGCCGCCCAATCGAACTCATCGACTCGCCGGCCTTCCAGCGATCCCAGATCTCAGCCCGCTGGGCCGCCGAATAGTAGATCCGCCGCCGCTGCTTCATCACCCACGCTCCATCTCCAAAGGAAAAGTAGCGTGTTGCGATTACCGATTGAGACCACCACCCATTGGAGACACTACCCTGTGGTCGACGGCGCCCCTGTACGCGCTGGAATTTGCGCTGGCTTCTGCAGAGGGGCAGCCCTGGCTTGAGCGGCCCTAAGGGGCGCTCGCTGCGTCTGCGGCATGGACGCTGTAAACGCGTTGGCCGTAACCGTTACAGCGGATGCGGGACTTGACAGAGATTTCTCCGATCGAAGGCGAGGCACCTTGGCGTAGCGCCTCGCCTTCGATACCGGGCTTATCTCGGCGCGAGGCGTTCCAGCTCGTTCAGGCGCTTCAGGGCAGACTGCTGCTGCAACAGCCCGTAGTTGATGCCGGAGGCGTTCAGCGAACTGCCGGCCTGGTAGGGATACTGGCCGAAGTCGGAGAAGAACTCCTTCACCTTGGTCTGGACCGGCACCAGCAGCCACATCTGCTGGCCAAAGAACTTCATCGACTCGCCCCCCTCCTTCATGCCGCGCTCATAGGGATCCATGCGGAGATTGGTGATCATCGCCCATGAGGTCACTTCTCGCGTGGCGGTCGCGATATTGCCTTCGCTGGCAACAGCGAAGCTGACCTTCCAGTCATTCCAGCGCAGCGCATTGAGATTGCCGCCCTGGTCGAAGTAGAACACCGTCTCGCGCGGCCCCTTCTTCTCGTCGCCCTTCAGGAAGGGCATGAAGTTGTAGCCATCGAGATGGACCTTGAAGGTCTTGTTGCCGCTCTGGAATCCGGTCTTCATCTTCTCCTTGACGTCGCCGAGGCCGGCGGCGGCGCAGAAGGTCGGGAACCAGTCCATCAGCGTGATCATCTCGTTGACCTGCGTGCCGGGCTTCACCACGCCCGGCCAGCGCACCATCATGGGAATGCGGAAGCCGCCTTCCCAGGTCGTGCCCTTCTCGCCGCGGAACATCGTCATCGCACCGTCCGGCCAGAGCGCGATCTCGGCGCCGTTGTCGGTGGTGTAGAGCACGATGGTATTGTCGGTGATGCCGAGATCGTCGAGCTGCTTGAGAAGCTGCCCGACATGCCCGTCATGCTCGGCCATGCCGTCGGCATGGATGCCCATGCCGGTCTTGCCCACCGATTCTTTTTTGAGATGGGTGAAGACGTGCATGCGCGTCGAGTTGAACCAGCAGAAGAACGGCTTCTGAGCCTTCACCTGCCGGTCGATGAAGTCCTTGGCACCGGCCAGGAATTCCTCGTCGACGGTCGGCATGCGCTTGGTGTCGAGCGGGCCGGTATCCTCGATCTTGCCGTCCGCGCTCGATTTGATCACGCCGCGTGGGCCGTACTGGCGCTTGAAGGCCGGGTCCTTCGGGTAGAAATAGCCCTCCGGTTCCTCCTCGGCATTGAGATGGTAGAGATTGCCGAAGAATTCGTCGAAGCCGTGGCGCGTCGGCAGGTGCTCGTCGCGGTCGCCGAGATGGTTCTTGCCGAACTGGCCGGTGGCATAGCCCGCGGTCTTGAGCGCGTCGGCGATCGTCGGCATCCACTCGGCAATGCCATGCGGATCGCCAGGCATGCCGATCGTCAGAAGGCCAGTGCGGAACGGTTCCTGCCCGATGATGAAGGAGGCGCGGCCGGCGGTGCAGCTCTGCTGGCCGTAGGCATCCGTGAAGATCGCGCCTTCGCTGGCGATACGGTCGATATTGGGGGTGCGATAGCCCATCATCCCCATCGTGTAGGCGCTGACCTGCGGGACGCCGATGTCGTCGCCGAAGATGACGAGAATATTGGGCTTTCTTCCGCCGGCCGATGCCGCTGGAGCGGGCGCCGGTTGCTGGGCCTGCGCCGTCTGGACCGGCGCGCCGGCAAGATAACTCGACGTCGCCGCGAGCACGGTCCCGCCGAGAAGCATCGAGCGTCGATTTAAGGCAGCGTCCTTCGAAGAGCGTTCATCCTTGGATTCCACGACATGTCCTCCACCACATCCCTCGGGGTCGGCATAGATAACCTGCGCCTTGCGCCGAAGGAGCCTAGGACGGTGTCCGCTGTCGTGCAGCGCTGTAACGGTTACGGAAGCCGCTTACCCGGCGCGCGGCCTCACAACTCAACTGAACTCCTGTCGAAATGCTCGTGAGGGGCCATATTTCGCAAATCGCTTGATCCGCTCATCCCATCTCGGGCATCAGCGGCACCGGATTTTCCCGCCCACTCAGTCCAAAAGAAAAGCCCCGCGGCACGCTTGGTGCCGCGGGGCTTTCTGCTTCCGAGACGGGGCCTTAGCGCGTGAACTTCTTGTACTGAATCCGCTTCGGGATGGTGGAGTCGATGCCCAGCCGGCGCTTCTTGTCTTCCTCGTACTCGGCGAAGTTGCCCTCGAACCACTCGACATGGCTGTCGCCCTCGAAGGAGAGGATGTGGGTCGCGATGCGGTCGAGGAACCAGCGATCGTGGCTGATGATCACGGCGCAGCCCGCGTAATCCTCCAGCGCCTCTTCCAGCGCCCTGAGCGTGTCGACGTCGAGGTCGTTGGTCGGCTCGTCGAGCAGCAGGACGTTGGCGCCGCTCTTCAGCATCTTGGCGAGGTGGACGCGGTTGCGCTCGCCGCCCGAGAGCGAGCCGACCTTCTTCTGCTGGTCGCCGCCCTTGAAGTTGAAGGCCGAGCAATAGGCCCGCGAATTGATCTCTTTCTTGCCGAGATAGATGATGTCGTTGCCGCCCGAGATCTCTTCCCAGACGTTCTTCTTGTCGTCGAGCGAGTCGCGGCTCTGGTCGACATAGCCGAGCTGGACGCTCTCGCCGATCTTGATCGTGCCGGCATCGGGCTTCTCGACACCGGTGATCATCTTGAACAGCGTCGTCTTGCCGGCGCCGTTGGGGCCGATCACGCCGACGATGCCGCCCGGCGGCAGCTTGAAGGACAGCCCGTCGATCAGCAGCTTGTCCTGGAAGCCCTTCGACAAATCCTCGAAGTCCACGACGTTGTTGCCGAGCCGCTCCGCGATCGGGATGATGATCTGGGCGGTGTCCGGCCCCTTGTTCGAGGCCTTCTGCACCAGTTCGTCATAGCGCTGGATGCGGGCTTTGCTCTTGGCCTGCCGGGCCTTGGGCGAGGCCGAAACCCACTCCTGCTCACGCTCAAGCGTCTTCTGGCGCGAGACGTCCTCGCGGCCTTCCTGGGCGAGCCGCTTCTGCTTCTGCACCGACCAGGCCGAGTAGTTACCCTCGTAGGGGATGCCCTGGCCGCGATCGAGCTCGAGGATCCAGCTGGTGACGTTGTCGAGGAAGTAGCGATCGTGGGTGACGATCAGGATCGCGCCCGGATAGCTGCGCAAATGGCCTTCGAGCCAGGCGGTGGTCTCGGCGTCGAGATGGTTGGTCGGCTCGTCGAGCAGCAGCAGCTCGGGCTGCTCCAGCAGCAGCTTGCAGAGCGCGACGCGGCGGCGCTCACCGCCCGAGAGCTTGCCGACCTCCCAGTCATCAGGCGGGCAGCGCAGCGCATCCATCGCCTGGTCGACCTTGGAATCGAGGTCCCACAGCCCCTTGGCCTCGATCTCGTCCTGGAGATTGGTCATCTCGTCGGCGGTCTCGTCCGAATAGTTCATGGCGAGTTCGTTGTAGCGGTCGAGGATCGCCTTCTGCGGCGCGACGCCGAGCATGATGTTGTCGCGGACGTTCAGCGTCTCATCGAGCTTCGGCTCCTGCGGCAGGTATCCGACGCGCGCGCCCTCCGCGACCCAGGCCTCGCCGGTCCACTCCTTGTCGAACCCTGCCATGATCTTGAGCAGGGTCGATTTACCGGCGCCGTTGACGCCGAGCACGCCGATCTTGGCGTCCGGGTAGAAGGACAGGTGGATGTCCTTCAGCACCTGCTTGCCGCCCGGATAGGTCTTGGACAGGCCACGCATATGGTAGATGAACTGGCGGGACATGGGGCGAGCGGGCTCCGCTTTCAGACGCTTGGCGACGAGATGTCGGGAAATCTGGCCGCTATGTAGCGAGCGGCGCCGCTGGCCGCAACCGCATCGGGCGATTGCGGCGGGCAAGCGCGTCCTGAACAATGCAGGCGCAAACCGGCCGGGGCCCATCCGACATGTCAGAGCAGAACGGCAAGGCCACGATCGAACTCAGGCTGCGCGACGGCGCGCAGCTCTTCAACACGCTCGACCCCTTCCCCTTCCGCGAGGGCGACATCGCGGCGGAGGCCGATGCGTACATCGTCGATTGGGCGCGCGACCTGCCGAAGGACGCGCCGATCGCGATCGTGATCCATCTCGAAAGGGCCGATGCCGCCGACCGGCCGGTGCCCGATCTCGCCACGGCGATCACCAGCTGGTTCGCCAGCCGAGCGCGCACGGAAACCCAGGCCCTGCGCGAGCTGTTTCGCGACGGGCGCCTGGCCTTCGCCATCGGCTTTGCCGGCCTCGCCGCCTGCCTGTTTCTAAGCTGGCTGCTGACGCAAGGCAGCGAAGGCCCCTTCGCGCGCGTCTTCCAGGAAAGCCTGATCATCATCGGCTGGGTGGTGATCTGGCGCCCGGCCGAGATGTTTCTCTACGACTGGGTGCCGATCCTGCGCCGCAGGAAGCTGTACCGCCGCCTGGCTGGCGCGCATGTCGAGATCCGGCCGGACTGAATCGCCGTGCGCGGTCCGGTTCACGAAACCGCCAGAGCGCTTCCCACGGCCCGCCATTTGCCTGATCGTCGCAGACGAGTGAAAAGCGGGAGCCGGTCGATGAATCTGTCGCGCACCTTCGGCCTGTTGGCTTTCGTCGCCGCCGCCTTCGGCTTTGCCCCCGCATCGGTCCACGCCCAGTCTGAAGAACCGGGCTGCCGGCCGGAGATGGCGAGCCTGAAGCTGCCGATCCAGCGTATCAACCTGGCGGAGGACGAGGTGCGGCTCACCTTCGTCGGCCACGCGACCTTCCTGATCGAGACGCCGGGCGGGATGAAGATCGCGACGGACTACAACGATTATGTCCGTCCCCCGGTCACGCCCGACATCGCCACGATGAACAAGGCGCATTCGACCCATAATTCCCGCAGCCCCGACCCCGCCATCAAGCGCGTGCTGCCCGGCTGGGACGTTTCGGGACAGGGCGCGGCGAAACACGATGTCACGCTCGGCGACGTCCGCGTCCGCAATGTGCCGACCAATATCCGCAGCTATGACGGCGGCACCGACTATGACGGCAACTCGATCTTCGTCTTCGAGATCGGCGAGCTCTGTATCGCCCATCTCGGCCACCTGCATCACCCGCTTGAGCCCGGCCATCTGCGCGCGCTCGGCCGCGTCGACATCGTTCTCTTCCCGGTCGACGGCAGCTACACGCTCGACCAGGACGGCATGCTGGAGGTGCTGAAGACGGTCCAGGCCCGCGTCATGATCCCCATGCACTTCTTCGGCGGCGGCACTTTGAACCGCTTCCTCGCCCGGACGCAGGACCTCTGGCCGGTCGAGCGCCGCGGGCAGTCGACGATCACGCTGAGCAAGGCCACGCTGCCGGCGAAGCCCACCATGATCGTGCTGCCCGGGCATTGAGTCCTTGCCGCCATTCTCGGGCGCGACCCGAGACTCTCAGGCCGGAAAAGGCTTCTGCATCATCTGGTCACGAGATGCTCGGGCCAAGCCCGAGCATGCCATTCAGGTGTTGACGCCGCCGTCGATGGCGAAGCCGGCGCCGGTGATGAAGCGGCCTTCATCGCTCGCGAGATAGGCGACGGCACCGGCGATATCCTCCGGCCTGCCGTAGCGCGGGATCGCCATGCGCGACCGCTGCGCCTCGGCGCCCGGACCATCGGCCGGGTTCATGTCGGTATCGGTCGAGCCGGGATGGACGATGTTGACGGTGATGCCGCGCGGGCCGAGATCGCGCGCCAGACCCTTGGTGAAGCCGATCAGCGCCGCCTTGCTCATCGCATAGAGCGTGATGTCGGGCTCGACCACGCGGTCGGCGAGGCAGGAGCCGATCGAGATGATCCGCCCGCCCTCGCCCAGATGCGCGGCGGCAGCCTGCGAGGCCAGCACCACGGCGCGGACGTTCACGGCGAGCGTGGCGTCTATATCGGCGAGGCTCCAGTCCGCGACCGGGCCGCCACGATAGATGCCGGCATTGTTGACGAGGATGTCGAGCCCGCCGAGCGCCTTCGCCGCCTCGTTCACCGAGCGCTTCACCGCTTCGGGATCGGCGCTGTCGGCCGCCACCGCGACGCCCTTGCGGCCGAGAGCCTCGATCGCCTTCACGATTTCGGCCGCCTTGTCGGCCGAACGCTCATAGGTCAGCGCGACATCTGCGCCTTCGGCGGCCAGCCGCTTGGCGATGGCAGCGCCGATTCCGCGGCTGCCGCCAGTGACGAGCGCGCGCTTTCCAGCAAGGCGTGACATGGGAAACTCCATTTATGTTACGATCGATACATAAATACATGAGGCGCTTGCCCGGGGCGTCAAGAGAAATATATATCGATCGACACAGAATAACTTCGAGGGGCAGGCGACATGGCCGAGCGGGGCCGTCCACGCAGTTTCGACCGGCAGGCCGCGCTGGAGCGCGCCATGGATGTGTTCTGGGATCGCGGCTACCAGGCCGCGTCGATGAGCGACCTCACCGACGCCATGGGCATCAACTCCCCGAGCCTCTATGCCGCCTTCGGCAGCAAGGAGGAGCTCTATCGCGAGGCCATCGGCCATTTCGCCGCGACCGAAAGCGACGACATCCTCGCGCCCTTGAGCGACGCGCGGACAGCGCGGGCGGCGATCGAGGGCTATCTCATGGCGAGCGCCGCGACCTTCACCCGGCCGGGTCGCCCGCCCGGCTGCATGGTCGTGCTCTCGGCGGTCAACGCGGTCGGCGTCGGCGAGGAGACGAGCCGCATCCTGCGCGAAATGAGGGCCGGCAGCGTCACGATGATCGAGGAGCGGCTGAACCGGGCCATTACGGCCGGCGAACTGCCCGCTTCGCTCGATACGCACCCGCTCTCCAGCTATTACGTCACTGTCCAGCAGGGCATGTCGATCCAGGCCCGCGACGGCGCTTCGCGCGCAACGCTGGAAGCGATCGTGCGCGGAGCCATGGCGGCCTGGGACAGCCTGACTCAGCCGCGCGACGCCGCAGCTTGATCCTCGCCGTTAACGCCTCGCTGAGGCTGATCCCAGGCTTTCCTTGCCGTAGCGGCCGATCGCGGCATCCTGCCTGCAATCGGGAGACCGCTCCATGCGCCGCATCGCCGCCTTCGCCTGCCTGCTCGCTGTCGCCGCCCTGCTGCCCATCCAGGCCGAGGCCGCCCGCTTCCGCTCCGGGCGCGGCGGTTCCGCTCCCGCCACCAAGACCAGCCACAGCATCGTCGTCGTTCCCGGCGCTGCAGGTATCGCCGGCGCCAAGGCCGCGGAAGCCGGCCAACCCGAGCGAGCGCCCTTCCCGGCCTCCGGCGCGCCGCGCGAGGAGCCTGTCCTGCTCCGCCTGACCGCCAATGAAGGCGCTCAGAAGCCCTGGTGCCGGACCGATGTCGTGGTCGGCGGCTTCTGCATCCTGAACTGACCCCGGCGCTTCAGTAGTCGCCGCCGAGATCGTCCGGCAGGTTGGCCGGCATCTGCCCCGGCCGCTTCGGCTTGGTCAGCGGCGTCGGCGTCGGCGTGTTGTGCCGCAGCAGTTCGCGCCCCGCATAGAAATCTCCCGCCAGCTGCAGGTCGAAGCGTTCCTCGTCGCGCCGGCGCACATCCGCCTCGATCTCCTCGGCCTCGTCCGCGGGAACGCCGAGGCATTTGAGCAGCGCCGTGCCGAAGACCATCGCCGATTCCAAGGTCTCGCGGATCTGGTAGTCGACGCCGGCATGGACCAGGTCGAGCGCATGGCCGCGGTCATAGGCGCGCACGAACAGCTTGGCATGCGGGAATTCGGCCTGCGCCAGCTGCACGATCGCATCCGCCGTCTGCCGCCGCTCGACGCAGACCACGATGACCTCGGCCCGCTCGGCCCCGGCGGCATGGAGGATGTCGCGCCGCGTCCCGTCGCCGTAATAGAGCTTGAAGCCGAACTGCGACGCGGCGCGGATCATGTCGACGTCGAAATCGATGATCGAGACGCTGATGCCGCGGGCGAGCAGCGCCTGGCTGGCGACCTGGCCGAAGCGGCCGAACCCCACGATCAGCGCCTGCGCCCGCAAGCCATCCGCCACCTCGATGCCGTCGAGATCGGTCTTGGGCGCCGGCAGGAAGCGGTCTAGCGCCAGCGCCAGCAGCGGCGTCAGCGCCATGGAGATGATGACGGTGCCGCTTGCGATTGCGGTGATGCGCGGGTCGAATATGCCGGCCGCCGCCGCAGCCGCGTAGAGCACGAAGGCGAATTCGCCGCCCTGCGAGAACAGAGCGACGCGCGTGATCGCCTCGCGCCAGTCCGAGCCGAAGATCTTGGCGACGATGAAGATGCCGAGCGCCTTGACCGCCATGAAGCCGATGACGGCAACCAGGACGAGCCGCCACTCGTGCGAGACGACCGCGAGGTCGAGCGACATGCCGACGGCGAGGAAGAACAGGCCGAGCAGGATGCCGCGGAACGGCTCGATGTCGGCTTCCAGCTGATGGCGGAAGGTGGATTCCGACAGGAGCACACCGGCGAGGAAAGCGCCCATTGCCATCGACAGCCCGCCAAGCTGCATGGCGAGCGCCGCGCCGAGCACGACGAGAAGCGCCGCGGCGGTCATCACCTCGCGGGCCTCGGCGGCCGCCAGCACGCGGAACATCGGGTTTAGCAGCCAGCGCCCCGCCGCGATCAGCCCGCCCAGCGCCCCGCCGGCGATGGCGAAGGAAACCCAGGCGTGCTCGGCGCTGCCGCGCTGCGGCGACAGCAGCGCGACGATCGCGAGCAGCGGCACGATGGCGAGGTCTTCCAGCAGCAGGATCGAGACGGCTTTCTGGCCCTGCGGCGTCGAGGTCTCGCCGCGCTCGTTCAGCATCTGCATGACCACGGCGGTCGAGGACAGCACGAAGCCCATCGCCGCGATGAAGGCGACCTTGACGTCGAGTCCGCCGGCCATGCCGAACAGCGTCAGCAGGAAGCCGCAGGCGAGAACCTGCGCGATGCCCAGCCCGAAGATGCTGCGCCGCAGCCCCCATAGCCGCGAGGGCTGCATCTCCAGGCCGATGACGAAGAGGAACATCACCACGCCGAATTCGGCGATATGCAGGATGCCTTCCGGGTTGGAGAACAGCCCGAGGCCGAAGGGGCCGATGACGATGCCCGCGCCGAAATAGCCGAGCACGGAACCGAGACCCAGCTTGCGGAAGATCGGAACCGCGACGACGCCCGCGCCGAGCAGCGCCACGACCTTCACGAGGTCGCCCGTCAATCCTGCCTCGGCCGCCATCCGTCCTCCTTCGCGCCGGCTCACCTCAACCGGTGCCCCAACCTAGAGCATGCGGTGTTGCGATGGAAACGCAGGTCATCCCGGCCGGAGCAAAGCGCAGAGCCGGGATCCAGGCCTGAACCGTGATTGGAAGCGCTCCGGCATGGATCCCGGGTCAAGCCCGGGATGACGGCGATGGTTCCATCGGCATTGAACCCCGAACAAGAAGTGGCGCAGCACTATCCCGCGCGGCTGACCCGCCCTTCCAGCGGATAGGCCGGATCGGAATAGCCCGGCGTCGAGGGGTGGCCCGGCGGCACGAGGCTGTCGACCAGCGCTTCGTCCTCCTTGTCGAAACCAGCATCGAGCGCCGCGAGATAGGCCTCCCACTGCTCGAAGGTGCGCGGGCCGGCAATGGCTGCCGTGAGGAAGGCGTTGTTCAGCACCCAGCGCACCGCGAACTGGATCGGCGTCAGCCCCTTCCTGGCGGCATGCTCCTTGATCGTCCGGGCGATGACGAGGCTCTCCTCGCGCCATTCGGCCTGCATGATCCTGCGGTCGCCACGCCCGGCGCGCGTGCCCTCCGCCGGTGCCTGACCGGGTGCGTATTTCGCCGTCAGAACGCCGCGCGCCAGCGGCGAATAGGAGGCTACGCCGAGCCCGAAATAGCCGCAGGCCGGCAGATGCTCGACCTCGGGCATGCGGTTCATCGCGTTGTAATAGGGCTGGCTCACGGCAGGTCGGTCGATGCCGAGCTCGTCGCAGAGCCGGCAGATCTCGGCCAGCCGCCAGGCGCGGTAGTTCGAGACGCCGAAATGCCGGATCTTGCCCTGCCGGACGAGGTCGGCGATCGCATGTACCGTCTCCTTCAGCGACGTCTGACGGTCCTCCTTGTGGAGGTAATAGATGTCGATCGTCTCGGTGCCGAGCCGGCGCAGGCTGTCCTCACAGGCCTGCATGATCCAGCGGCGCGACAGCCCGCCGCTCATCGGCCCCGGCCCCATCGCATTGGCCACCTTGGTCGCCAGCACCCAGTCGTAGCGGTTGGCGGCGATAGCCCTGCCGGTGATCTCCTCCGAGCGCCCCTCATTGTAGGCATCGGCCGTGTCAATGAAATTGATCCCGGCTTCGCGGGCGTGATCGACGATCCGGCGCGAGGCTGCCTCGTCGGTCGGGCCGCCGAACATCATCGTGCCCAGGCAGAGCGGCGAGACCTGGAGGCCGGAGCGGCCGAGGCGGCGATAATCCATGACGGTCATCCTTCGGATCGGAGATGGCGAAGCGTGCCGCAGCCTCCCCGTGGATTCCAGAGGCCATGACGCAGGCGCGCCCTGCGTAGCGCAGCCAACGGCAAGGAAATGCTTAATCTTTCCTGACAGAATGACTTGTCGTCACATGGCAGCCCGATGAACCTCGCCCAGCTCGTCAAGAGCCAGACCTTCGCCACCCTGCTGCAGGCGCTCGACGCGGCAGGCGAGCTGACGGCTGGCCGGACGGTACAGGCGAAGCTGCTCTCGCTGGAGCCGGACGGCACGGCCACGGCCGCGATCGGCGACACGAAGGTCGCGCTCGTCCTCGCCGGACCGCAGGCACGGCAAGCGGCGCTGCAGCCGGGGGCGACGCTGCTCCTGCGGCTCGACCCGCCCGAGCAGCCCGGCGGCGATTTACGCGCCACGCTGGTGGAAGTCCGCCCGCCAACCTCGCCATCCGGCGCTCCGATCGCACAGCAACCCCTCACGCCGCCGCCTGCGACCGGTTCTGCTGCTGCGCCTGCCGCCGTCCTGCCCGCTCCCGCGGCTGCCCCGCCCGCTTCCAGCTCGCCGCAGCCGAATCAGGCCCCGCAGCAACCCTCCGCTGGCAGCGCTCCACCCATATCTGTCGCAGCCGCTCAGCTGGCGCGCGCCACCGCAGAACCATCTGCCCCGGCACCCGCGACCGTGCCGCAGGGCGCTGCACCCGCTGCTGCGGCAATACCTGCGATTCCAGCGGCCCTGACCGCAGCCGCTGCGCGCCTGCTCGCCGGCCCCCTGCTCGGCGCCGTGCTGCATCGGCAGGACAGCCTCGCCCCGCTTTTCGCCAATCTGCGCGGCCTCGCGGAGGGTTCGATCGCGCTCGCGCTGCCCAAGACCCTGCTGCCGGCGATCGACCGCGTGCTCGCCCAGGCCGTGCCGGCCGAGCGCCAGCCTGTCACGGCGCAGCGCCTGAAGGAGGCGTTCCAGAGCTCCGGACTGTTCATGGAGGCCCACCAGGCGGCGGGCGAACCGCCACCGCGACAGGGCGACCTGAAGGCCAGCCTGCAGGCGCTGCGCGAGACCTTGCTGCCGATCGTCGAATCCCTCTCCCCGGATTCGAAGGCGACCCGCCTGGAACGGGCAGCCATTGCGCTCACCGCCGAGCAGCACACCGAGATCGCGCCGGGCACCGCCGCGGACCAAACGGCCCGTGCCGCCCCGCCCCGCCGCGACGGCCCGCTCCTGCCGCAACCCGCCACTGAGCCGACGCTTGCGCCTGGCGAAAAGCCGCTCGCCATCGCCGAAACCCTGCTCGGCCAGACCGAGGCGGCGCTCGACCGCATCAAGCTGACGCAATACGCCTCGCTGCCGCTGGAGCCAGCCCGCCAGGACGGCACCCAGCCGGCGCAACGCTGGCTCGCCGAGATCCCCATCGCCTTCCAGCATGGCACCGCGATGTTGCCCCTGCATGTGGAGCGCGAGGCGCCGCGCCGGGACGTACAGGGCGTGAGCCCGCCGCTCTGGCGCATCCGCTTCGCCCTCGATGTCGAGCCGATGGGCCCGCTGCAAGGCGTCGTCACCCTGCAGGGCCGCGATGTCGGCGTGACGCTCTGGGCGGAACGCGACGAAACCAGCCAGATCCTGCGCGGTGCGGCACCCGGCCTGGAGAGCGCCCTGCTCCATGCCGATTTTGCCAGCGGCGCCGTCGATGTCCATACGGGCCAGCCACGCGTGATGCAGCCGACGGCCGGCCAGTTCCTGGATCGCCTCTCATGAGCGCGCCGCAGCCGCCCCGCATCGCCGTCGCGCTCGAATATGACGGGCACGGGGCGCCGCGCGTCACCGCCAAGGGCCGCGGCGAACTGGCCGAGCGCATCGTCGCGACCGCGCGCGAGCACGACGTCGCCGTCGAGCAGAACGCCATCCTCGCTCAGGCCCTCTCGACGGTCGAGCTCGACGACCAGATCCCGGAGGAACTCTACCGGGCGACGGCGCAGGTCATCGCCTTCGTGCTGTCGCTGCGTGGCGAGATGCGCCGGCT
The DNA here is from genome assembly GCF_056402015.1 of Allobosea sp. P4_C6. Classification (NCBI taxonomy): domain Bacteria; kingdom Pseudomonadati; phylum Pseudomonadota; class Alphaproteobacteria; order Hyphomicrobiales; family Alloboseaceae; genus Allobosea; species Allobosea sp. P4_C6. Next base: position 168,687 of record NZ_JBFUIF010000008.1, on the reverse strand, counting down.
GAACCGGGACGGCCATCGACCTTGACCACCGGAATCGTCGTCAGGCGCATCGGCCCTGCCGCCTACGCGGAGCTGGGACCGGCTTTCGCGGAGCTTGCCGGCCACGCGCTGGAGCCCAACCCGCATATGGCGCCGAGCGCCGTCACGGCCGCGACGATGCTCGTGCCTGAGGACGACATCATCGTGCTCTGCGCCTGGTTCAGCGAGGCGCTGGATTTCGAGCAACTGGTGGGCGTCTGGGCCTTCCGGCGCGAGCGCGATTGGCGCAGCGGCTTCGCCAGCGCCCTCGCCGCGCCGCTGGTGCCGCTCTACGAAGTCTCCTCCCTGCCCGTGCTCGACCGCGACCATGCAGCGGATGCGGCCCGGGCCCTGCTGCGTTATCTCGTCGCCTCCGGCGATCTGCCGCATACGCTGCTGCTGCCGCTCCTGCCCCTCGACGGCGCCTGCTACGCCACCCTCGCGGAAGCCTGCCGCCAGACCGGCAGCCGGATCTCGACCTATGAGCGCTGGGTCCGGCCCGTCATGATCCCCCAGCCAGGCGACGACTCCGAACGTTATCTGCGGCGCGCGCTGGGCTCCGGCTACAAGAAGCGGATGCAGCAGTTCCGGGCCGTCGCGAAGCAGGGTGCGTTGACCTTCCGCCGCAGCCGCGGCCGCGCGGCGCTGGACGCGCTCGATGCGTTCCTCACCCTCGAAGCCGCAGGCTGGAAGGGTGAGACCGGGACGGCGATCGCCTGCCTGCCGGCGGACGCCGCCTATATCCGCCGGATGGCCGAGCTCTTCGCAGCCGAGGATACCTTGCAGATCGACACCCTCCTGCTCGATGGCCAGGTGCTCGCCACCGGCCTGCTCGTCGAAAGCGGAGACCGCCGCCACTTCCTCAAGATCGCCTATGACGAGGCGCAGGCGCGCCATTCGCCGGGCCGCACCCTGACGATCGCGATGCTCCAGGCCGACCTCGCCGGCACGCCGCCCGCCCTCTTCGACAGCGGCGCGGGCGAAGGCGTCGATCCCGGCACCTATGTCTGGGGCGAGCGCCGCGAGATGGCCAACGCCATCATCCGCATCGGGCCCGGCAAGCCCGGCGCAGCGCAGGTCGCCGCCTTCAGCCGGATGTGGCTGCGGCGCCTGCGGGAGGCCGTCAAGGCTCGGTCGGGGCGGGCGTCTCCTCCGAAAGGGCGTTGAGTAACAGATTGAAGAGCGCGCCCCCGTGCGGCTCACGCGCTTGACCGGCCTTCCTCCCGCCCGATAGAGCCGGGTGCTGCGCAGGAGACGCCCGATGACCACGGCCGCCCGGATTGGAATCGTCACCGTCTCCGACCGCGCCTCGGCCGGCGTCTACACCGACGAGGGTGGTCCCGCGATCCGGGACTATCTGGCGAAAGTGCTGACTTCCCCGTGGGAGGCGGTCGCGCGCGTCATCCCCGACGATCGCAGGCTCATCGCCGAGACCCTGATCGAGCTCGCCGACCGCGAGGGCTGCTGCCTCGTCGTCACCACCGGCGGCACCGGCCCGGCCCCGCGCGACGTCACTCCGGAGGCGACCGAGGACGTGATCGAGAAGCCGATGCCCGGCTTCGGCGAATTGATGCGCCAGGTCAGCCTCGCCAAGGTGCCGACCGCGATCCTCTCGCGCCAGACCGCGGGCATCCGCGGCAGGACGCTGATCGTCAACCTGCCGGGGCGCCCGCGCGCTATCGCCGAATGCCTGGACGCGGTGATGCCGGCGATCCCCTACTGCATCGACCTGATCGAGGGTCCCTACCTCGAAACCGACCCAGCTTTGATCACCGCCTTCCGGCCGAAGAAATAGAAGCACGTCATGCTCGGGCTTGACCCAAGCATCTCCTGCCGAAAGAGACTCCCGCGCTTCGTCTTGCCTGAGATTCTCGGGTCTGAGCTTCGCTCCGCCCGAGAATGACGCTCTCGCCAAAGGCCGGGAATGGCGGAATTCACCCCGCCTGAAGCTCCTCGCCGATCGCGCGTACGAGCTGCGGCGAGAGTGGGTCGGTCGCCGCCGGAAAACCGCCGATCAAGGCGCCGTCGCGGCCGATCAGGTATTTGTGGAAATTCCAGCGCGGCGTCTCGGTCGGCCGCTCCGCCGCCGCCCAGCGATAGAAGGGATGGGCCTGCGGCCCACGCACCACGGTCTTCTCGACGAAGGCATAGGTCGCGCCATGGCTCTGGCGCCCCGCCTCGGCGATGGCGGCGCCGTCGAGCGGTTCCTGCCCGCCGAAATCGTTGCTCGGGACCGCCACCAGCATCAGGCCGCGCGTCTGGTAGCGCTGCCAGAGCTGCTCCAGCGTGGCCATCTGGCCGGCATAGCCGCAGCGCGTCGCCGTGTTGACGACGAGGATCGGCCGGCCGCGATAATCGCCGAGCGCTAGTCGCCCTCCGCCCGGCCGGTCGAAACCGAAAGCATGGGCATCGCTGCGTGCCTGGGCGAAAGCCATGCCCGGCATCGCCGCCAACGCACCGAGGCCCGAGATCACCGAGCGCCTGTCCATGCTTCGCCTCCCTCGTTCCGCACCGATACGTCGGCGGAGCGCAAACGGATGCGCCCCGGCAGCCTTTCGGCTCCGGGGCGCAGGGGCAAGGCAAATTCTCGCGAGCGGACGGCCAGCGAGCAAAAACTCAGCAGGCGAGGACCTTCTTCACCCGGACCTCGAGGTCACGCAGCTCATAGGGCTTCACCACATAATGGTCGGCACCATTGGTGGTCGCCTCGTCCATCTTGTCGACCGAGCGTTCCGAGGTCGCCATGATGATCTTGATCTGGTTGAGCTCCGGCACCGAGCGGATGGCGCGCAGCAGGTCGATGCCGCTCATGCCGTCCATGTTCCAGTCGAGCAGCAGCAGATCGTAGCGCTTGGTCTGCATCTTCATCAGCGCTTCGCGGGCGTTCTCCGCCTCGTCTATGTCCTGAAACTCGATCTGCTTCAGGAAATAGGTCGCCAGGCCGCGCATGCTCTTCTGGTCGTCGACCACCAGGATGCGGTACTCGCTTCTGGCCTTTGACATAACTTTCTCCTTACGCGCTCCGCAGGTTCGGGCGCTCGCCGATCAGCTGGCTGACCGCGGCCCCGATCTGGTCCAGCGGAACGACCCTGTCGGCGGCTCCCAACTCGAAGGCCGCTTTCGGCATCCCGTTTACCACGCAGGTCTCCCCACTTTGGATTAACGTCTCGGCCCCGGCTTTGCGCATAGCTAACAAACCGTCAGCGCCGTCGCGGCCCATGCCGGTGAGCAGGATGCCGACCGCATGCGCGCCGAGGCTGCGTGCCACGGAATGGAACATGACGTCGACGGAGGGCGAATGGCCGCTGACGAGCGGGCCTTCCTTGAGCACGCAGACGAGCTCGCCGCGCCGCTCCTCGACTTCGAGATGGCGCAAGCCCCCCGGTGCCACCACCGCCATGCCGGGCCGCAGCCGGTCGCCATCCGCCGCCTCGCGGACATCGAGCCCAGTCGCGGTCGCGAGCCGTGCCGCGAACTTCGCGGTGTAGCCGGGCGGCATGTGCTGCACCACGACGACCGGAAGCCTGAGATGGGCGAGGTCGCGCATCACCGTCTGCACGGCCGGCACGCCGCCGGTGGAGGCGCCGATCGCGATCAGCGAGGTCTTTCCGGCGCGCGCCGGCTCCCTCAGTGGCGCCGGGCGGGCGGGAGCGGTGATCTGAGCCATCTGGCGCGCGGCGGCGATCATCTTGCGGCTGGCCGAGGCGCGCTGCAGCGCCGCGACGAGATGCTTCATGAAGCCTTCGAGCGTGTGGGTCGTGCCATCAGGCTTCTCGATGAAGTCGATGGCGCCGAGCTCCAGCGCCTGGATGGTGTTGTCGGCGCCCGGCCCGCCGAAGGCCGAGACGATGAGCACGGGCAGCGGGTCCTGCTTCAGCACCCGCGCCAGCAGCTTGAGGCCGTGCCGCCCGGGCAGTTCGAGGTCGAGCGTCAACACATCCGGGCGCAGCGCCTGGATGGCGTCCCAGCCCTCCTCCGCGCTGCCGGCGACGCCGATCACCTTGAAGCCGGGCGCAGAGTCGATGATCTGCGTCATCAGCTTCTGCATCAAGATGGAGTCGTCGACGACCAGGACCTTGATCGGCGCTGCGGGGGACGTCGGCATGTTCATCACCAGACCTCCACTTCACCAGCCACGGGCTGGGTCTTGAGCCGGTTGAGATAAGCGATTTCCTGCTCGTGGCCGCTGTCGCGCGAGGTGGGCTGGACGTGCTGCACCCAGGCACGGCCCGTCGAGGGCTGGTAGTGGATGCGCCGCGAGCGCGTGCCACCCACATCCCGCGAGACGACGGGAATGCCCTCGACCTTCAGGAATTCGTTGACGAAGGCGATGTTGCCGTCGCCGATGGCGAGCATCGTCGCACCCGAGAGCACGCGCGCGCCGCCGAAGACCTTCGCCTCGAAATTACTGCGCCTCGCGCCGCGCTTGAGCAGGTCGTTGATCAGCACCTCCATCGCCGTGTCGCCATAGCGCTCGCCGGCGCTGGCATCGGCGCTGCCGTTGTTCTTCGGCAGCAGGAAATGGTTGAGCCCGCCGACGCCGATCTGCGGATCGCGCAGGCAGACCGAGACGCAGGAGCCGAGCACGGTCGCGACGATCTCGTCCTTGGCCGAGGTGATCTCGTGCTCGCCCGGCGCGACGGTGATGATCGTCGCCTCGAAGCGCGGGTCGAAATAGCGGCGAGAGGATCGTGAGACGCTCATGCTGTCCTCTCGTAGATGGTTCGGCCGATGAGGCGCAGGTTCGGATGCGGCTGCGGCAGCGATTCCGAATGGCCGAGATAGAGGAAGCCGCCGGGCGACAGCAGCGCGACGAACCGATCGAGGATCGAGGCCTTGGTCTGCGTATCGAAATAGATGAAGACGTTGCGGCAGAAGATGATGTCGAACGGACCGCTCATCGGCCATTTCTCGATCAGGTTCAGCCGCTTGTAGGCGACCAGCCGGCGCAGATCCTCGCTGATGCGGGCATCGCCTCGCCCCACCCCGCCTTCCAGCTTGAGCATCGGCTTCACATCGGCCGGCAGCCGCTCGAACAGCTCCGCCGGATAGATGCCGGCCTCGGCCCGCGCCAGGATGTCGGTGTCGATGTCGGTCGCCAGGATCTTGAAATCGAGATCGCTGCGCGCGCCCATGACGTCGCGGCAGGAGGCCGCGATCGAATAGGCCTCCTCCCCCGAGGAACAGGCGGATGACCAGATGCGGATGCGCCCGCGGCGCCCGGCCCGCTCCTGCAGCAGCCGCGGCATCACATCCTTGCGCAGATGGTCGAAATGGTGGCGCTCGCGGAAGAAGGCGGTGTGGTTGGTCGTTACCGCATTGATCAGCTCGGGCAGCTCTCCGGCTGCCTGCGGCGTCTTCAGGAAGGCGCAGTATTCGGCGACCGAGCCCATGCCGAGCGCCTTGACGCGACGCGCCAGCCGCCCGCGCGTCATCGCCTCCTTGTGCTCGCGGATGACGATGCCGGCTTGGTCGTAGACCAGCTTCGCGATGAAGCTCATATCGTCGCGCGTCAGGGTGATGTCGGCCATGGCGGGCTGGAGGGCGGCCATGCTGGAAAGCGATGTCGGTCTGGACATGCTTCAGCCTCCCATCCGTCCGCCTGCCGCGACACGGCGAGGCTGTGTCTGCAGGGGCAGGCGCGGCTCGGGCGCCATCGGGGCCGGCATCGCCCGGCGCGCATGCTGCGGCTCAACCCAGCGGGGCGCAGTTGTCGGGCGGAACGCATCGACGATCTCGCTCAACATCGCGACCTGCCCCGCGAGTTCGCCCGCGGCCTGCACGCCGCGCCCTGCCAGTTCGGCATTCTGCCGTATACCCTTGTCCACCTGAGACACGCTTCGGTTCACCCCACCCATGCCGTGGGCCTGCTTGGCGCTCACGGCTGAAATCTCGGCAACGGTCGTGGACACGCTGTTCACAGCGGCGACGATGCGGCCGAGCGTCTCGCCGGTCTCACGCACCAGCCCCACGCCTTCCGCGACCTGCCCGTTCGACGTTGCGATCAGGCCCTTGATGTCCTTGGCCGCCTGCGCCGAGCGTTGCGCCAGGGACCTCACCTCGGACGCGACCACGGCGAAGCCCTTGCCGGCATCGCCGGCACGCGCCGCCTCGACCGCCGCGTTGAGCGCCAGCAGATTGGTCTGGAAGGCGATCTCGTCGATCACCCCGACGATCTCGGAAATCCGCAGCGAGGAACTCTCGATCCGCTCGATCGCCCCGGCCGCCCGCGCCACCACGCTCTGGCCTTCCCGCGCCACGCCCATCGTGGTGCCGGCGAGATCGCTCGCCTCCCGCGAATGCGCGCTGCTGCGCCCGACCGATGCGGCGATTTCCGCCGCCGCGCCCGAGGCCTCGCCGAGATCCACGGCGATCTGGTCCGTGCGCATCGCGAGATCGGCGGCGACTGTGTTGACGTCGATGGCGGCGTGGGAGATCGACCCGGCGGTGGCGCGGATCATCTCGATCCGTTCGCCGAGCACGCCGAGCGCCTCGTTGATATCGTGCTGGATCTGGCCAAGCCGGCCCCGGTGGATGCCGCCCATGCGGCGCGTCAGATCACCCTCCGACAGCCCCTCGGCCACCTCGGCGATATCGGCGAAGGCATTGTCGAGCAACTCGTTGATCCGGTTCATGCCTCCGGCCATCCGGGCGAGCACCTCGGATTTGCCCTGCGCGCCGACGCGGCGCGAAAAATCGCCATCGAGGGCCGCCTCGATCAGCTGCGAGACCTCGGCTGCGGCGGCCAGTTCGTCGGTCAGCTCCTGCCACTCGACAGCGGTGCCGAGACTGCGGCCCTCCCCGCCTTCGATGGGCGTCAGCGCCAGGCAGATCGTCCGACGTCCGAGCGTCAGGCGGACGGACTGGCCGGCGGCGAGGCGATGCTCCCCGCGCACCCGCTCCATCACGCGCCCGAGCATGTCCTTGGCCGAGCATCCCGGGAAAGCGGCGCGGAAATCCTCCTGCGCCTCGGCGAAGAAGCGCAGAAGGCCCTTGCTGGCGTAGATGATCCGGCCTTCCGGATCGCAGATCATGACGTTGGCGCGGCCATGGTCGAGCGCTGCGCGCAGCCGCACGGCCTCCTGCCCCTGCTCGTGCAATGTGGCGAGTGCGCGCGACAATTCGGCTGCCTCGCCCGAGCCGGTCGCCGCCGGCAGCGCCCACTCACCGGCCTCCGCCAGGCGCGTCGCGGCACGCGAGACACCGGCCACGGAGCGGGTCGCGCCCCAGGCGGCGAGGCCACCGAGCAGGGCCACGGCGGAGACGCTCAGAGCCGCCATGACGGGCGTGCCTGTCGAGGCCGCGTAATAGGCGAGCCCGCCGGCAAGTGCTGCCGAGCCGGCCGCGGTCAGCGGCTGGCTGACCGAGAGTCGTGAAAAGGGGCCGAGCGCGCTGCCCATGGGGTCCGATCGTTTCTTGTTCTGGCCCGCTTGGACGCTACGCTCGGGCTTGTTCAAAAAGATGCTCAGGCAGCCCGGCTGGTCTTGAGCAGCGCTTCGCCGCCGCCGTCCCGGATCACCGCCGCCAGATCGAGCAGCGCCACGATGTCGCTGTCGAGCAGGACGAGGCCTTCGATCAGGCCATGCTCGTCGCGCTCCAGATCCGGCGCCGGGCGCACGGCCGAGACCGGCACGTCGACGATGTCAGAGACCGAGTCGACCAGCAGGCCCGCCGTCTTGTCCTCGACGTCGACGACGACGATGACATGCGTGGCGGAGGCATCGGTCACGCCCATGCCGATCGCGGTGCGCAGGTCGTAGACAGCCAGGATCACGCCGCGCAGATTGAGCACGCCGCGCACATGCGGGGCCGCATGCGGCAGCGGCGTCGTCGCCTGCCAGCCCTTGATCTCGCGGACCATGCCGACATCGATGCCGAAGGTGCGGTCGCCGACCTTGAAGGTGACGATCCGGCGCGCAGCCGATTCAGGCTGTGCGGACGAGAAGTGCTTTTCGCCGAGTTGGAGGGTCATGGTCATCCAGCCATTTTGAGGTCAGATTGAGGGTTCCGGCCGCCGGAAGCGGCGAGCCGCAGCATGGAGTCGATATCCAGGATCAGGGCGACGAGGCCGTCGCCGAGGATCGTCGCCGCCGAGGCGCCGTTGACCGCCCCGTAATTCGCTTCGAGGCTCTTCACCACGACCTGCTGCTGACCGACGATCTCGTCTACCGCGATGCCGACATTGTTGCCGCGTTCGGTCTCGGCGATGATGACGATGTTCTCGTTGGTCGTCCCCATCGAGCCCATCACGTCGCCCAGCCGGTAGAGCGGCGTCACCTCGCCGCGCCAGCGCAGCACTTCCTGGCCGAAGGGCAGCCGCTCGATCGGCGTCGACGCCAGATGCTGCGTCTCGATGACCGAGGCGATCGGGATGACGTAGCGATCGTCGCCGCAGCGGATCACCATGCCTTCCAGCACGGCGAGCGTCAGCGGCAGGGCGAGCGTGAACTTGCAGCCGCGCCCCGGCTCGGAATCGACGCTGATGCGCCCGCCGAGCGATTCGACGTTGCGGCGCACGACGTCCATGCCGACGCCGCGGCCCGAGATGTCGCTGACGGCTTCCGCCGTGGAGAGGCCAGCCGCGAAGATCAGCTGGTCGATCTCCTCCGGCTGCAGCCGCTCGTCGGCTCCGACGAGGCCGCGCGACTTGGCTTTCGCGAGCAGCCTGTCGCGGCCGATGCCGCGGCCGTCATCCGTGACCGAGATGACGATACGCCCGGCGCGATGCTCGGCGATGAGCTTGATCGTGCCTTCGGGGCTCTTGCCCGCGGCGATGCGGTCTTCCGGCGTCTCCAGCCCGTGATCCATCGAGTTGCGGATCATGTGGGTCAGCGGGTCGGCGAGCTCCTCGATGATCGTCTTGTCGACCTCGGTGTTCTCGCCTTCGAGCACGAGGCGCACTTCCTTGCCGAGCGTCTGGGCCAGTTCCCGCACCAAGCGCGGCATGCGCTGGAACACGGCCTTCACCGGCTGCGCGCGCACCGCCATGACATGGTCCTGCAGCTCGCGCGTCTGGCGCGACAGGGTCAGGATGCCCTCGGCGGTCTTGGCATGGACGTCATAGGGCAGCGAGCGCACGCATTCGACCAGCATCGACTGGGTGATGACGATCTCGCCGACGAGATTCATCAGCTTGTCGATGCGCTCGAGATCGACGCGCACGCTGACCGCCTGGCGCTGGCGCGTCGACTGATCATTGGCGGGCGCCCGCGGAGCGGCGCGAGCGGCAGCCGCCTCAGCCACAGGAGCCGGCGCGATTGCTGCCGCAACCGGCGCCACTGCCGGCACTGGGGCAACGTCGGGCTGACTCGCGGGCTCGGGAGATGCGCCGAGCTTCGCCAGGATTGCGGACAGATCCGCGGCCACGGAGCTCGATACCTCGGAGATTGCCGCGGCAGGCTCGGAGGCGGGCGTCGCTTCGATGGCCGGAGCCGTCGCGAGCATCTGGATCTCGAATTCCTCGTTGGCGAGGCTGAAATCGAAGCGGCCGTGCAGTTCCTCGACGGAAAGCTCGGTCTGCAGATCGACCTCGAAACGCATCCAGCAATCGGTGACGTCGAGGCTCTCCAGCGGCGGCACCTGGCTCAGGTCGCAGCGGATCGCGACGACATCGTCGACTGGCAACGAGCCGAGCACGACGCGCGGCTCTATCACGCGGCGGAACAGGTCGGTCTCCGGCACGATGCGCAGGCGAACGTTCTGTCCCGGCTTCACGGCGGCAGGCGCAGCCGCCACGGGCTCGTCGTCCCAGCCGTCATCGGCGGAGGCGGGCGCGGCGGTCTTCGCCTCGACCATGGCGAGCAGGTTGCCGAGCGCAGCGATGCCAATTGGGGCATCGTTGTCCGCGACAGGGGCGGCAGGCGCCGGAGCGGCGGCAGGTGCGGGTGCGGCAACGGGTGCCGCCACCGGGGCCTGCGGCTCCTTGCCGACCTGTTCAAGTGCGGCCAGCAGATCAGGCCGCTCGGTCGCGGGCTCGTCGTTGCGCGCCGCGGACACCAGATCGGCAACCGCATCGGAGCAGCGCAGGAAGAGCGAGAACGGCGCATCCTCGATCGCGACGCGGCCCGACCTCAGATGATCGAGCGAAGCCTCGAAGACATGCGCGAAGCCCACCAGCTCGGTGCAGCCGAAAGCGCCGGCGCCACCCTTGATCGAGTGGATGGCGCGAAAAGCGGCATTGACATCCTCAGGATCGGTCGAGCCCTCGTCGAGCGCCTGGAGCTTCAGCTCCAACGCCCCGTGAAGCTCTTCGCATTCCTGGAAGAAGGTCTGCTTGAGTTCTGCCAACGGATCCATCGGCCAACTTTCAGTTCTGGTAGCGCGCGACGAGGCCGAGCAGCGTATTGGGCTCGAACGGCTTGACCATCCAGGCGCTGGCGCCGGCGCGCCGGCCCTCGGCCTTGATCTCGGCGCCGTTTTCGGTCGTCAGCACGATGATCGGGGTGTTCTGGCCGGCCGGCCGCGAGCGGCAGGCGCGGGTGAACTCGATGCCGTCCATGATCGGCATGTTGAGGTCGGTGATCACGAGATCGGGCTTGAACTGGTCGAACTTGTTCAGCCCGTCCTCGCCGTTCTCGGCCTCGGCCACCTCGTGGCCGGCATTGCGCAATGTCAGGCTCAGCAGGCTGAGCAGGGTCTTGGTATCGTCGATGGCCAGGATCTTCATGCCTGTCACTCCAGAACGAGAGCGCTGTGAGCGGCATCGAAGCCGATCGCCCGCAAGGATTCGCGGCATTCCGAGGAAGCCGCCTTGAGCGTGACCGAAAGCCCCCGCGCCTTGGCGCTGGAAGCTGCGGAATGAAGGAGCTGGACCCAGAGGCTCGGCAGCGGGCCGGCCTCGGCGCATTCGACAGCGACGCTCTCCTTCTGCTCAAGCGCGACGAGCAGCTGGTTACGGAACGTCGCAGCCTCGGAACGACCGAGGAAGGGCGGAAGCGAAACGGTTATGACCATGAAGGGCGACCCAGGATTGCTCCCGGAGCATCGCAACAAACTGGTAAAAACTTCGCTAAATGCTGAGCTGCTCGTCAACACTCGTGTCGCTTTCACGACATTTGCGAGGCGATGCGGCGGGGATCAGAACATGCTGTTGCTGATGGCGCGCGGCACGAGCGTGATCTTGCCGTTCGCTTCCCGGTATTTCCGGGGCATGTTGATGATGCCCGACAGGTGCAGCCAGAGGTTGTTCGGCGAGATCGGCTTGGTGATGATCTCATGCGCGCCGAGCTTCGCCGCCTGCAGGACCGATCGGCGGTCCGGCCGTTCCATCATCACCAGCACCGGCGCCTTGGCGAAGGGCGAGGTCTTGAAGGAGCGGATGGCGGCCAGGCATTTGACGCTGCCGCCATCGGGAATGTCCCAGTCGAGGATGACGATGTTCGGCTGCTTCTGCAGGAACGTCGTCGCCGCCGACGACAGGTCCGAGGCCTCGAAGATGCGGTTGAGCTGCGTCTGATACAGCATCGTGCGGATGAGCCGCCGGTAATGCGGGCTCGGGTCGATGAGCAGCACCGACAGGTTCGGGAAGGATGGCGCGATATGCATGGCGCTGACTCGGAACTCGCTTACTCAACTCCGCGGGCCGGCATGGAATAGGCTAGACCTTCAGCCCGAACCGGAAACCGCCCCAGTGCCGACCCTTCACCAGGATCGGCGCCGACAGGTCTTCCATCACCAGGAACTGTCCGCCGCCCATGTCCCGCCGATAGCTTTGCAGCAGGAAGGGCTTGCGATTACGCGCTGCGGCAAGCCCCGTCCGGTCGTCGAAGATGCGCCGGTTGCGGCAATTGGCGTTGTTCCACACGGGATCGCCGCCCTGAGCCTGCGAATATTTGCGGTTATGCGTCGGCAGGAAGCCGTTCCGGTCCACCGCCGCGCAGAACACGATACGCCCGTTCAAGGTCAGCAGCTTTTCCTGCAACGGCGGCAAGAGACGGTCGGTCAGCGCGACGAAGCGCGTCATATGCTGGACCGGATCGGAGCCCTGTATCGGCCGATAGGCCTCGTCGAACAGGTCGGCCAGCGTCACCTCGCCGCGCGTCAGCGCCGCCTCGAACATCTCGCCGATCGTGCCGGCCGTCTCCATCACCGTCGCGATCAGCTCCGACTGCGCGGTCCTGACGCCCGAGGCGGCGATCGATCCGAGAATGCCCTCGCTGATCGCGACCAGCGCCTCGGTGCGCTGCACCGCCTGCTCCAGGATATCGGTCGAGGCATCGACCCCGGCCACCAGCCCGGCGAGGTCATGCCCCGCCTTGGCGCAGGCCTCGGCATTCTCCCGCGTCGGCCGCGATACCGCCTCGATCTCGCCGATCAGCTCGACGACCGAACGGCCGAAGCTGTCGAACTCGCTCATCTGCTGCGAGATCGTCCGGCTGCCCTCGCGGGCGCGCTGCGCGGTCTGCGCGGTCTCCTGGCTGCGGCGCGAGAGCGCGTTGACGGCCTTGACCAGCAGGTCGAGCTGGGCGGCGCTCGCCGCCGTCGCCTCGCGGGTCTGCTCGGCCAGCGCCTTCACCGCGGCGGCGATCACCGCGAAGCCCTTGCCAGCCTCGCCGCTGCGGGCGGCCTCGACGCCGGCATTGATCGAGAGGAGCTGGATTTCGCGGGTGATGGATTGGATCGCATCGCTGGAGGCGCGAGCCTTGTGGGCATCGCTGACCGCCTGCGCCAGCGCCTGCGACATCGACTGCGCCTCCTGCGACAGCGTCTCGATATCGGTCTGTGCCGCGTTGAGGCCGAGCTTGACCGAGCCGGTCACCCGCTCGAGGCCGCTGCGCACTCCGGAAGCCGCGGCCTGCGCGCCCTCCGCCGCCTGCCGAATCGCATGGTTGGCGCGCGAGACCTGCTCGACGGCGCCGACGACTCGCCTGAGCCCGGTGGTCTGGGTCTCGAACTGCTGGGTCACGTCCCCGATTCGGCCAGAAACATCGGTGATTTCGGCGCTGAGCTTGCCGAAGCGGTCGGCGATCTCGCGCACGGCACGCTCCGCGCCCGTCTCCACAACCGCGCGCGCCGGCGCGTCGAGAGATGGCGCGACCTCGGCGAACGGGGCGTCGAGGATCGGCAGATCGGCCTTGAGAGCCAGTGCGTGCATGCGAGGCGTTCCCTGAACCGACGGAATTCCTTCCAGACCGTAGTAAAACGCGGTAAACCGCTGGTTAAGAAGGCATTCCGGACGTTAAAAGCAGTCTGGCAACCGGCAGGCCCGTCACATGGCGGCCCGTCGGCGGCCCGGTGGACTGCCGTCGATCCGGGAGGCGGCACCGTGTCGGAACCCTCTCGACCTTCGAACGTAGACCCAACGATCATCACCGCCGGCGGTCGCCGGCGATGCCAGCCACGAAGCTTCACACTGGAGAACGTCATGACAGAGTTTTCGGTCTTCTCGCGCCGTGCCGTTCTCGGCTTCGGCATATCGGCCCTGACCGCAGCCGCCGCGCCGAAGGTCTGGGCGCAGGCCGCTGCGCCGGCCGCGCCGACCGGCCCCTTCTCGCTGCCGAAACGTGCTTACGAGGCCAATGCGCTCGAACCGCATATCGACGCGGCGACCATGGACATCCACTACAACCGCCACCATGCGGCCTATGTCGCCGCGCTCAACAATGCGGCCAAGGACAATGGCGTCATCGCCAAGGCCTCGGTCGGGGAACTGCTCGCCGATCTCAACCAGCTGCCCGAGAACCTGCGCACGCTCGTGCGCAACAATGGCGGCGGCCATGCCAACCACACCATGTTCTGGGAGGTGATGGGCCCGGGCGCCGGCGGCGCACCGACGGGCGACGTCGCCGCAGCGATCACCAAGGACCTCGGCGGGTTCGACAAGTTCAAGGCCGATTTCGAGGCGGCGGGCCTGCGCGTCTTCGGCTCGGGCTGGGTCTTCGTCACGGTCGACAAGGACGGCAAGCTCGCGCTGCTCGCCAAGCCGAACCAGGACAGCCCGATCATGGAGAAGCAGATGGTGCTCTTCGGCAACGACGTCTGGGAGCATGCCTATTACTTGAAGTACCAGAACCGCCGGGCCGACTACCTCAAGGGTTGGTGGAACGTGGTGAACTGGGCGAAGGTCAACGAGCGCTACGCCGCTGCCAAGGCCGGCAAGCTCGCGATCTGAACCGCAGCGGACAGACCCGTTTCAAGCAGCAAGAAAAGCGCCTGCGCGCGGCCGGTCGGCTGCGCGCAGGCACAAGGTCATCCTCAGGATGCTCGGGATCAGGCGACCCCGACGCTGCCGTAGACCATGCGGCCGCGATGGAAGGTGGCGCTGCGCTCCGGAATGCGCGCGACGGCCTCGGCCGAGCAGCTGGCCGGGACCAGCGTGAAGGCGGCATCGTCGCCGGCCTTGGGCCAGGCCCGCTTGCCGCTGTCGTCGAGCGGCAGTACGCCGCCGGTCGCTATGGCCATGGCGCGCGACAACCGGAACTCGTCGCTGCCCCGGTAGATCTGCGCGTAGAGGTTCGCCTTCTCCAGCATGTCGCCCTTGCCGAAGGGCGACCAGTGATCGACGACGCTGTCGGTGCCAGTCATCACGAAGACGCCCTTCTCGCTCAGCTGCGGCAGCGGCATCGTCAGGCTTCCCAGCGGCACGGTCGAGGCGATGGTCATCTGCTGCGCCGCCATGCGCCCGATGGTCTCCGCCAGCGCGCCGGCAGGCAGCGTGGTCAGAGCGAAGGCGTGGCTGATCGTCACCTTGCCGCGCAGGGCCGGGCTCTTCTCCACGGTGTCGATCATGTAGTTGACCGCCGCGACGCCGGCCGGATTGGTCTCGTGCAGGTGGATATCGACGCCCTTGCCGGTGTCGAGGGCGATCTGGAACATGGCGTCGAGCGACTTCTCCATCGCGCCGTCGACATTGGTCGGGTCGAGCCCGCCGACATAGGCGACGCCCATCTTCATCGCCTCCCGCATCAGGCCGTCGACCTTCGAGAGCAGCAGCCCGTGCTGCGGGAAGGCGACGATCTCGCATTCGAAGTCGTCGCGATGGTTCTCCAGCGCGCGCTGGAGATGCTCAAGGCTTTTGAGGCCGCTGACCGGATCGATGTTGCAATGGCTGCGGGCCACCGTGGTGCCCTTGGAGTGCAGCAGGGCGATCAGCGCCTCGGCACGCTGCTGCGAGGTCGGCAGCAATTGCGGAATCAGCTTCTCCTCGCGGGCGATCATGTCGAGGATCGTCTTGCCCTGCCGCGGCAGCGGCGCCTGCCATGGGCCACTGTAGAAGGTCTTGTCGAGATGGATGTGCATGTCGCGCATCGCCGGCAGGGCGAGCTGGCCATGGGCCTGGTAGCGGGGCACGCCGACAGGCAGGGTCGCTCCGGCCGGATGCAGCGCGGCGATCTTTCCGGCCTTGATCTCCAGCGTGTAGAGCGCCGTGCGCGTGCCGATGACGACCTCGCCGTCGCGCTCGAAGCCTTCCTCGAGCCGCACATCGGTGAGGCAGTAGTGCTGGTCCGTCAGTGAGCCGACACCGGCTTCGGACACCGGCCGTGCCGGGGTGGCCGCAGCCGGCGCGGCCTGGGCGGCGCCGCTCGCCAGTCCGGCGACGGCATAGGCGGTGGTGAGTTTTCCGGTCTGGCTGAGAAAGGCCCGTCGGCTGTGGTGATGCCCGGTTTCCATGGCTTTGTCCGTTGCCTCGCTGGTTGCGTTTCCGCCCCTGAATTACGCTTGGGCAGCTCGGCTTGGCAGCGATATTTGCCAATCCTGGCTATTCGAAACGGCAATACTGCGTGCCGGCAGCATCTCGCTCACCAATCCAGCCGGCAGAATCCGGCCAGCCGCTCCGCCAGCACGATGGCGGCGGCGGGCGCGTTGTCGCGATAATAGAGCGCCAGCTCGAAATCCGTGATCTCCGGCAAGCCTTCCGCCGTTCCCAGCGTTCGGTGGCCGGGCAGGCGGCAGCTCGCGGGCAGCAAGGTCACGCCCAGCCCGGCAGCGGATGCGGCGGCCAGCGCCGCGAGGCTGGCGCTGCTGTAACCCACGCGCCAGCGGATACCGAGGCCGTCGAGCGCCTGGCAAAGCTCGTCGCGGTAGAGCCCGTTGAGCGGGAAGACGACGAGCGATACCGGCGCGCGTTCGATGGCGGGGTGAGCCAGGCTGTCCAGCCACAGCAAGGGCTCCTGCCGGGCGGCACGGGGCGGCTGGCGCCGGCGCTGCTTGACCAGGATCAGGTCCAGCTCCTCGCGGTCATAGGCGCTGCGCAGGTCGGCGCTGAGGCCGCTGGTGACATCGAGCCGCAGATGCGGCTGCTCGCGGCTGAACGCGGCGAGCAGGTCGACGGTGGGCACCGTGAAGTCCTCGGGCATGCCCAGCCGCAGAACGCCGTCGCGCCAGATGCCGGTCAGCGCGTCATGCGCCTCCTCGTTCAGCGCGATGATGCGCCGCGCGTAGCTCAGCAGCCTGCCGCCCTCCTCAGTCAATTCCACCTGATGCGAGGATCGCTCCAGCAACGGCTTGCCGAGCAGATCCTCCAGTCGCCTGACCTGCTGGCTGACGGTGGATTGCGAGAGGGAGACGCGATCGGCGGCGCGGGTGAAGCTCAGGGTCTCGCACACCGCGACGAAGCTGAGCAGCAGCTGCGGGTTGAACATCGGATAGCGATTCATGCGCCCGCCGCCTGCAGCACCTCGCCGAAGATATTGGTGGGCCGGGCCGGACTCGAACCGGCACCGGCGCTGTTATGAGCAGCGAGCTCTAACCATTGAGCTACCGGCCCGTCACTCGCCTAGCATCGCCCGAGGCCGGCAAGCAAGGCGGGAGGGGCACATCCAAAAGGAAAAGGCCTCGCGGCACGCCGCGAGGCCTCATGTTCGTCCGAGCTTTCAAGCGGATCAGGCCGCCGTCGCCATGTCCGACCGGCCCTGATGACCGGCGGCATGCCCCTCGCGGAAGGTGAAGCGGGCGATGTGCTCGGTCAGCGCGCGGGTCTGCTCGTCGGTCAGCGCCAGTGCCGCGTTGGTCTCCTCGACGAGCGCCGCGTTCTGATGCGCCATCGTACCGATGCCGTCGATCTCGGTGTTGATCGCCGAAACGTCGGTGGCCTGGTTGCGGGCGGTCTGCGAGATGCCGTTCATCAGCCCCGTCAACTCGTTCACCGAGGAGACGATCGCGCCGAACATGGCCGAAGTCTCCTCGACCAGGCCGACGCCGACCTTGACGTCGCCATGCGCGGCCTCGACCAGCTTCTTGACGTCGTTGGACGCATCGGCCGAGCGCTTGGCCAGGCTGCGCACCTCGGTCGCCACCACCGCGAAGCCCTTGCCGGCGTCGCCGGCGCGAGCCGCCTCGACCGCGGCATTGAGCGCCAGCAGGTTGGTCTGGAAGGCGATCTCGTCGATCATCGCGATGACCTCGGAGATCTTGCTCGACGACTGGCGGATGCGCTGCATCGCCTGCAGGGCCGAGGCCACCACCTTCTCGCCCTGCTGCGCGCGTTCCTCCGCGCCCTGCGCCATGCCGGTCGCCTGGGCCGCCTCGGTCGCAGTCTTCTTCACCGTGCCGGCGAAGGCGCCGAGCTGGTTCGTCGCCATCGAGACGGCGTTGCTCTCCTCGCTGGTGCGCTCGGCGAGATCGGTCACGCCGTCGAGGATCTCGCTGGTCGCGCTGCGCACCGCCGAGACGGTCTCGGCAAGCCGCGCAAGCGTGCTCTCGAACTCCTCGGCAAGCGCGTTCGTGCCGTCCTTGAGCTCGGCGAAGGCGCCCTGATACAGCCCCTCGATGCGGGCCGAGAGATGCCCCGCCGAGAGCTCCGCCAGAACCTCGCAGGTCTCCGACAGACCGGCGCGCACCGTCTCCAGCAGCGTATTGACCGAACCGGCAAGCGCATTGAGCTCTGCATCGGCGAACTGCGCCGAGACCCGCTGGCTGAAATCGCCGGCCGCGGCGGCAGCCACGACCACGCCGAAGGCCTCGCCCAGCTCCTGCATCATCTGCTGGCGCTGCTCCTGCGCCCGGGCCTGATCCTCGATCTTGGCGACCTCGGCGGCGCGCAGCGCCACCGCATTATCCCGGAAGAGCAGCACACTCTTCGAGATGTCGGAGATCTCGTCATTGCCCTTGGTGTCGACCGCCGTCTCCAGCGCGCCGTCGGCGATGGCCCGCGTCGCCGACCAGAGGCGGTTGAGGCGACCCACGATCATCGGCCGGACATAGAACAGCGACAAGGCCAGCGCGATCAGCAGCGAGCCGAGCCCGATCCCGCCGAGCCAGAGCTTGCTCTGGTCGATCAGCGAGGAGGTCGCCTCGCCCGAAGAGACAGCCTCGCCGCGTGCGGTGCCGACAAGCTCGTTCACCTGGCTGCGGACGGCCTCGGCCGCGACATGGGTCTGCTTGAGGCCGGTCTCGATCGCGGCGCGGGTTGCGAGATCGCGCTCGCGGATCGCGATCAGCCCGCTCTGGCCTTCGCCGAGGTCGATCACGGCGTTGACCGCCTGGCCGCGCGCCGCATTGGGCTGCAGCTTCTGCGCCGCGGAGAGGAAGCCGCGAACCTGCCCGAGGATGGCGCTGAAGCGCGCCTTGGCGTTGTCCAGCTTCTCGCGGTTTTCGATCTGCGAGATTTCGCGCAGCAGGCCGACGAGCTCGCTCACCTGGAGCTGGAGCGCCTGGGCCGTCTGCAGCGCGGCGAGGTCCTTGTCGATGATGTTGGCCAGCGCTTCCTCGACCTCCTTGCCGGTGAGCTGCGTCGCGCTGGCGATGTTCATCTTGACGTTGAACTGCGCATCGCCCGTCTCGAAATCGGCGAGGGCGGTGAAGCCTTCGCGCGCCTTCGAGAGCTGGCCGAGCGCCTCGCCCTGCTCCGATGCATTGCGCAGGCGATCGCCGGTGAGGTCGTTGATGTCGTTGATCTGGCGCGACAGCATGTCGATCGCCGCCTGGGCCTTCGCCTTGTCGACCTTGCCCTGATCGGCGATGCGACGCAGCAGGTCCATCTGGCGGGCCTCGACCTTGTCGAGCTCACCCGTCAGCGTCGAGCGCTGCTGCACCGTCTCGACCTCGCTGAAGCGCGCCGCCAGCGCCGTCGACTGCGTGGCCGCCTGCGAGAGCTCGAGCGCGAGCTCCACGACAGGCATCTTCTGCCCGACGAGGTTGGCGAGCGTCTGGTCGACGCGGTCGTAGGAGAACCACGCGACCGAGGAGGAGACGAGGGTCAAGGCGGTCATCATGCCGAGGGCGGCATAGATCCGGGTTGCGATGCCGATCCGCAACGGCGCGCCCTCACGCGTGGGCTTGGCTTTCGTCATGAAGTCGTACTCCGGATATCCGCAACGCTGGAGAAGGAATTCAAGGGAACGGGGTCTACCAGGCCGCTGCCGGGCCACGACGGTTCGATCGCGTCATAGCAATGGGAATCCCCGCCCTCCCCTGGCCTGACGGCCAGGCGGCTGGTTCCGCACGCGGCATCGAATGGACATGGAATCCCCCGGCCGGGTCCCTCCCGGTCTGTGGAGCGCAGCATTGTCCAAGCGCGCTTAAAGAACGCTTAAAAGTGGATTCTTTTGAATCACATTGTCCGAGGGCGGCTTCACGCCCTGTTAGGA
Source organism: Allobosea sp. P4_C6 (assembly GCF_056402015.1). Classification (NCBI taxonomy): domain Bacteria; kingdom Pseudomonadati; phylum Pseudomonadota; class Alphaproteobacteria; order Hyphomicrobiales; family Alloboseaceae; genus Allobosea; species Allobosea sp. P4_C6. The sequence continues at coordinate 149,143 of NZ_JBFUIF010000008.1, read as the reverse complement.
ATTCGGGCGCCCCTCAATCCCCGGCCGGCTTCGGCACCGGGCGCGGGCGGCCCTCCTCGTCGATGGCGACGAAGGTGAAGGTCGCGTCGGTGACCTTCTCGTGCAGGGTCGTGCGGAAGCGCTTGGCCCAGGCCTCGACATGGATCCGCATCGACGTCCGCCCGACCGACTCGATCTCGGTGTAGACGCTGAGCACGTCGCCGACTTTCACAGGGTGAATGAAGGTCATCGCCTCGACCGCGACCGTGACCACGCGCCCCTGCGCCTGGTCGACGCCGGCGATACCGCCCGCCTGGTCCATCCGCGACATCACCCAGCCGCCGAAGATGTCGCCATTGGCATTGGTATCGCCCGGCATGGCGATGGTCCGCACGGTCAGCGTGCCGCGCGGCTCGTCTTCATGGCGCTGGTCGGCTTTGGTCATGGGTATCCTGCAAGGCATGCGGGGAGATCCGCAGTGCGATGATGGCGAGGCTGCCGCCGGCAGGCAAGTGACCCGAACCCTTTGCCTCGCCCGGCGTTACCGGCGACAATCGCCGAGGCCCCGCCAACGAGGATCGCCGCCATGCCCAGCCCCGCGCCGTCCAGCCCGGAACCAATGATCTGCATCTCGTTGCGCTATGCCGACGCCCCGCGGATGTATGACTGGCTGATCGAGGCCTTCGGCTTCGAGAAGCACGCCGCCTATTATTCGGAGGAGGGCAAGACCCTGCTCCACGGCGAGCTGCGGATGGGCGGCAGCTACATCATGCTGGGCTCGTCCGAGGGCAACGAATTCGGCAAGCTCGTCTCGCGGCCCGCCGAGCTCGGCGGCACCACAGCCTCACCCTATATCGCGACCGACGATATCGATGCGCGCTGCGAGCGCGCACGCAAGGCCGGCGCCGAGATCTGCATGGAGCCGACAGACCAGCCCTATGGCAGCCGCGACTTCATCTGCAAGGACCCGGAAGGGCATGTCTGGTGCTTCGGCACCTATCGTCCCGGCGCGCCGACGAGCTGAGCCGGCGACGAGGCCCGCCGCGACCGCAGCATCAGCCAGCAGACCACGCTCAGATTGACGAGGTTCCAGGCGAGCCCGTTCAGGAAGGCCATCCGGTACGAGCTGAAATAGTCGAAGATGACGCCGGACAGATAGCCGCCGACCGCCATGCCGAGAACCGTCACCGACATGACCAAGCCGATGCGCACGCCGGCCTGCTTCGCCGGCAGGTATTCGCGGATGATGACGGCGTACATCGGCACGATGCCGCCCTGGAACAGCCCGAAGATGGCGCTGACGACATAGAGCGACTGCAGCCCGTCGAACCAGAGATAAAGGAAGAGCGCGACGCCCTGCATGAGGGAGCCGAGCGCCAGCGTCGCCACGCCGCCGATCCGGTCCGCGATGAAGCCCGAGCCGATGCGGCTGACGATGCCGAGAAGCATCATCAGCGAGAGCATCTCGGCGCCGCGGGCGACGCCGTAGCCGAGGTCGCCGCAATAGGCGACGATATGGACCTGCGGCATCGCCATCGCGACGCAGCAGGCGAAGCCGGCGACGCAAAGCAGCAGCTGGAGCTGTCCGGCGCTGAGGCCGAGATCGCCGCGCGCGCCCGCGCTGTGCGCCTCGGCCGCCGCGAGCGTCGCGGCTGCCGGCTGGCGGCGGAAGAATGGCGCCAGCGGCAGCATGATGACGAGCGCCGCGACGGCGATACCGAAATGGGTCGCGCGCCAGCCATGATGGGCTAGTCCCCAGGTGATGATTTGCGGCCAGACCACGCCGGCGAGATAGCTGCCGGACGCGCCGCAGACCACGGCGAGCCCGCGATGCCGGCGGAACCAGTGCGACAGGTCGGAGATCAGCGGCGAGAAGCCCGCCGCGCTGCCCATCCCGATTAGCAGCCCATGCGCCGCCGCGAACTGCCAGAGCGAATGCGACAGGCCCGCCGCGGTGTAGCCGGCGGCGAGCAGCAGCGCGCCGGCGATGATCGGCACCGAGATGCCGTAGCGGTCGGCGACGCGGCCCATGACGATCTGGCCCACGCCGAAGCCGAGCATCGCGCAGGTATAGGGCAGCGAGGCGCCGGCCCGCAGCGTGTCGAACTCGCCCTGCATTGCCGGCAGCACCACCACGACCGACCAGGAGCCGACGCAAGCGACGGTGCCGACCACCAGCGCGACGGCGAGGCGCAGCCAGGCATAAGGAGAATCCGGTTGGTAGCGGTCGGCAGGCTGGGACATGTTTCCTCGGCAGCCACTCGTTCGGAGGTGACTCTTCTACCGGCAGCTTTAGCGCCTGAGGCGGGCCGGACAAGCGCACCGGAGGCAGGGCGGCCGCGCGGTCGCGGCAGGTTGGCCTGCCGGGGCGGCGCTTGACGATGCTCCGCGTTGACGGGGCACCGGAGCGGCAGGAGCGTGCGACATGGCGAGGATCTGCATCTACGGCGCCGGACTGGTCGGCTGCTATCTCGGTGGGCGCCTCCTGGCTGCCGGCGGCGATATCCGCTTCATCGGCCGCCCCGCCATCGGCGATGTGCTGCGGCGCGACGGCCTGACCGTCTCGCATTACGACGGCCGCAGCTGGCATGTGCCGCCGGAGGCGATCGTCTTCGGAACCGATGCGGCGATCGCCAAAGATTGCGACCTCGTCCTCGCCACGGTGAAATCCGGCGGCACGGCCATAGCGGCGCGGGATCTGGCCGCAACCTCGCGGCAGGCCGGCCGACGGAGATCGACTGGATCAACGGCGAGATCGTCCGGCAGGCCGGGACGCTCGGGCAGGCGGCGCCGGTCAATGCCCGGCTCTGCGACCTCGTCCACGCCGCAGAAATGGAAAATCCGCGGCCCTCATGGACCGCGGATGCGCTTTTCGGGGAATTGCGGCGAGCCGCCGCTGTCAGGCAGCGCGGCGCTCGTGGCGGCCTTCCCGGACCTCCTCGATGATCTTGGCGACGAAGGCCGGCAGGTCGTCCGGCTTGCGCGAGGTAACGACGCCCTTGTCGGTGACAACCTCGCTATCCTCCCAGCTCGCCCCGGCGTTGATGAGGTCCTGCTTGATCGTCTTGTAGGACGTCATCTTGCGGCCCTTGGCGATGCCGGTATCGATCAGCAGCCACGGGCCGTGGCAGACGGCGGCGACCACCTTGCCCTGCTCGAAGAAGGACTTGATCAGCGCCAGCGCCTTGTCGTTGCCGCGCAGCGTGTCGGGGTTCATCTGCCCGCCCGGAAGCACGATCGCGTCGTAATCCTCGGCCTTCGCCTGGTCGAGCGTCCGGTCGACCTTGACCGGCCGGCCCCAATCCTTGTTCTGCCAGCCCCTGATCTCGCCCGCCTCGGGCGAGACGATATCGACGGTGGCGCCGGCCTTCTGCAGGGCGGCATGCGGCACGTCGAGCTCAGACTGCTCGAAGCCATGCGTTGCGAGGATGAGAATCTTCTTTCCGGCCAGATCGGTCATGGCGTTCTCCTGATCGTTGGATGTGATCAGGAAACCGATGGGCCGCGGAACCGTTCCCCGGAAAAAAGGTCGCGGGGGGCGCAAAAGCGCTCAGCGGAAGATGCGCTCGCCTTCCATGTCGACGATCTGCTGGCCCTTCACCAGCGTGAAATCGGCTGCCTCGGCCTGACCCGGGAAGCGGTCCGCGCGGATGAAACGATGGCTCTTCGTCTCGCCGTCGACCACCTTCTCGATCACGCCGCAGAGCTGGTACTGCCCGGCCTCCTGATAGGGCGTGGCATGGATGGTGAAGCCGTTGTGCTCGATGCTCTTGACGGGACCTGCCGGCTTGTCGTCGGCAGGCTTGCGGCCGCCGAACAGCGATTTCAGGAAGGACATGCGGCGCTCTCCTCCGGCCGGTGATCTTCAGGAGCGGAGCAGTAGCCCCCTCGCCGGCCGCTGCCAAGTCGAACCCGCCTGTATCCGGCAAGACCAGCGTGAAAGCGGCTTGGCAGCGCCGGCCCGATCGACTATGGAGCCGCGATCGGGCTTCGAACCCGTTCGTAAGCGTCTCACGTCAGGCAACGCATCCCTTCGGCTCACGGCCGCATCAGGATGCATCCGAACGGCCTGCCACTTGCGAAAGCCTGATCCATGTCCCGTCCTACCCTCCGCTGCCTCCCCGCCCGCTACGCCGGCGTGGTGATGCCGTTTGTCCTGTCGGTGATGATGACCTTCGTCGTCTCCGGCATCTCGACGTTGAAGGCGCTCGGCCTCACCGCCGAGTTCCTGCAGACCTGGCCCGCCTCCTGGGCGCTGTCCTGGCTCGTCGCCTTCCCGACGTTGATCCTGGTGCTGCCCCTGGTCCGGCGCCTCGTCGCGCTGGTCGTCGCGCCGCCGGCCTGAGCGCGCCTCAGGCCGAGAGTTGGAGCGCCACCTCGCGCCGATGCGGCCGCGCCCGGTGTTCGAACAGGTAGATGCCCTGCCAGGTGCCGAGCGCGAGGCGGCCGCCCATCACCGGGATCGACAGCGAAACCGGCGTCAGCGCCGCCTTGATATGGGCGGGCATGTCGTCGGGCCCTTCCGCGCGATGGACGAGATAATCCATCGCCGGATCGTCGGCAGGCGGCACCAGCCGGCGGAAGAAGGCGTCGAGGTCGCGCTGCACGTCCGGGTCGGCATTCTCCTGGATCAGCAGGGAGCAGGAGGTATGGCGCACGAAGAGCGTCAGCAGCCCGCTCTCCTCCCCGCTCGCACGCAGGAAGGCGACGCCGCGGTCGGTGAACTCGTTAAGCCCCGGCCCGCGCGTATCGACCGTCAGGATCGCTTGTCGCGACATCGCCGCGTCAGCGCTCGGTCAGCGCGAGCTTGGCGCCCAGCGCCACGAAAGCGGCGGCGAAGCTGCGCCTCAGCCACGCCATCACCGCCGGACGGCCGATCACCCGGTCGCGCATCGCCGCGGCAAAGAGCCCGTAGAGCGCGAAGACGATGAAGGTCATCGCCATGAACACCCCGGAGAGCTCCAGCATGCGCGCCAGCGGGCTCGGCTCGCCCGCCGCGATGAACTGCGGCAGGAAGGCGACGAAGAAGATCGAGAGCTTGGGATTGAGCAGGTTGATCGCCAGCCCGTCGCGCTGCACGCGCCAGGCCGAGCGCGGATCGGCCCTGGTCTCGACCTTGAGCGCGCCATGTTCCCTGAGCGTCTGCCAGGCCATGAACAGCAGATAGGCGACGCCGGCGTATTTCACGATGGCGAAGGCAAGCGCGCTGGCATGGAGCAGCGCCGCGATGCCCATCATCGCCGCGATCAGATGCGGCACGATCCCGAGCGTGCAGGCGAAGGCCGCGAGCACGCTCGCCCGCGAGCCGCGCGTGAGGCCCGCCGCGATGGTGTAGAGCGCGCCGGTTCCGGGCGAAGCCACGATGATGAGCGAGGTCAGCAGGAACTCTGGGGACATAGTGCCTCCGGACAGCTGGGAGGCGCAGGAAGCCTTTTCCTGCCGGGAAGATCAAGGCCTCGCCGCTTCGCTGAAGGCGGGGGCAAGGCGTGGGAACAATTGCTGGCGCTACAGCGGACGCTCTGAGCCCGTCACCTTTCGAGGTGGACGGCGTCAGCGCGCCTGCCAGAAATAGAGCTGGCCGGAATGGTTGTTGCCGACCAGCCGCTGCTCCTGCGCGACGATGTTGGTGCCATCGAACAAGTCCCAATGGTCGCCATTCGTCCATTGCAGGAACAGGAAGGAATATTTCTTGTCGCCGGTCGTCTGGTAGCAATTCTCCAGATAGAGCACGCCCTTCCGACCGAGCACCTTGGGTGAGACGTCCTTGCAGACACCCTCGATATCGGGCTGGCCATGGGCGCGCTGGACGCGCGGCAGCAGTTCCGAAGCCCGGATGAAGAGTTTCTGGCTCAGCCCATTGAGGGGCTGTCCTGAGCCGGGCAGCACCCCGGGACGTGGCCCGCCTGCCAGTGGCGGCGCTCCCTGGAAGGATGATTTGAGATCCGCATTCATGATGGTCTGGATCGTCGCGTCATCCTGCGACGGCGTCAGCTTGAGCGTATAGCCCATACAGATCGCGCAGCGATTAGTGGCGTCGCCGATCGCGTTCTTCGCCCAGGGGCGGACCGTGGCGAAGCGCTCCTGTAGCGCGTCATAGGTGAACGGGAGCACGGGCAACCTCCGGGAGCGCAAGGCAGCGTTGTCGATGATCGACCGCCTGCTCAATCATTGAGTGGCGGCAGACTGACCAGCCGCGGGCCCGGCGGCATCCTTCGTTCACAGGAGGACTGATCCGGCGTTCGCTTCGGAGCGCGCCAAAAGAAAAGCCCGCCTCCACAGCATGGAAGCGGGCCTTGTTCTCGAGCGGCCTGCGGCGACGCAGGCTCTCGCGATCAGTTGTCCAGGAAGCTCCGCAGCTTCCGGCTCCGGCTCGGATGCTTCAGCTTCCTGAGCGCCTTCGCCTCGATCTGGCGGATGCGCTCGCGGGTGACGCTGAACTGCTGGCCGACCTCTTCGAGGGTGTGGTCGGTGTTCATGCCGATGCCGAAGCGCATGCGCAGCACGCGCTCCTCGCGCGGCGTGAGCGAGGCCAGCACGCGCGTCGTCGTCTCGCGCAGGTTGCTCTGGATCGCCGCGTCGATCGGCAAGATCGCGTTCTTGTCCTCGATGAAGTCGCCGAGATGCGAATCCTCCTCGTCGCCGATCGGCGTTTCCAGAGAGATCGGCTCCTTGGCGATCTTCAGGACCTTGCGCACCTTCTCCAGCGGCATGGCCAGCTTCTCGGCCAGTTCCTCCGGGGTCGGCTCGCGGCCGATCTCGTGCAGCATCTGGCGCGAGGTCCGCACGATCTTGTTGATCGTCTCGATCATGTGGACGGGGATGCGGATCGTGCGGGCCTGGTCGGCGATCGAGCGGGTGATCGCCTGCCGGATCCACCATGTCGCATAGGTCGAGAACTTGTAGCCGCGGCGGTACTCGAACTTGTCGACCGCCTTCATCAGGCCGATATTGCCTTCCTGGATCAGGTCGAGGAACTGCAGGCCGCGGTTCGTGTACTTCTTAGCGATCGAGATCACGAGGCGCAGATTGGCCTCGATCATTTCCTTCTTCGCCTGCCTTGCCTCGCGCTCGCCCTTCTGGACCATCAGCACGATCTTGCGGAATTCCTGGATCTCCAGCCCGGTCTCGGAGGCGAGCGTGTGCACCTCCTCGCGCAGCTGCTTGATGCGCTCGAGCTCCGACCCGACGAATTCCTTCCAGCCGCGCGAACCCAGCTTGGAGACGCGAAGCACCCATTTCGGATCGAGCTCGCCGCCGACATGCTGCTTGAGGAAGTCCTCGCGGCCGACGCCATAGCTCTCGGCGAGGCGCAGCAGGCGCGTCTCGTGGCCGATCAGGCGCTTGTTGATGTCGTAGAGCTGCTCGACCAGCGCCTCGATGCGGTTGTTGTTGAGCGAGAGCGACTTCACCGCGGTGATGATGTCGTCCTTGAGCTTCTTGTATTTGCGGTCCTGCGACGGCGAGAGCTTGGTGTTCTCCAGCCGGTTGGCGATGTCCTGGTCCTGCAGGCGGCGCAGCTTCTTGTAGTCGTCGGCGATGGCGTTGAAGGTCTCGAGCACGCGCGGCTTGAGCTCGGCCTCCATGGCCGAGAGCGACACGTTGTTCTCGAGGTCGTCATCGTCCATCTCCGGCGGGGTCTCGCCCTCCGGGGTCTCGGCCTGCTCGGCTTCCTCGGCGCCTTCCTCTCCCGGGATCGCGTCGGGGTTCTTCCCGTCCGGGCCGGCATAGGTCGCCTCGAGATCGATGATGTCCCGCAGCAGGATCTTGCCGTCGACGAGCTCGTCGCGCCAGATGATGATAGCCTGGAAGGTCAGCGGGCTCTCGCAGAGCCCGGCGATCATCGCCTCGCGGCCGGCCTCGATGCGCTTGGCGATGGCGATTTCGCCCTCGCGGGAGAGCAGCTCGACGGAGCCCATCTCGCGCAGATACATCCGCACCGGATCGTCGGTGCGCTCGGTCGGCTCGAGGTTGCGCTTGGTCTCGGTCGGCAGCGTCTGCCGCGAGGCCTCGACGAGATCACCGCCCTCGACCTCGTCGTCGTCGCTGCCGGCGGCCTCCTTGCGGTTGGCGCGCTCCTCGCCGGCCGCTTCCGGGTCCTCGTTGTCGACGACGTTGATGCCCTGCTCGCTGAGCTGGCCGAGCACGTCCTCGATCTGCTCCGAGGAGAACTCCTCCGAGGGCAGAACCTCGTTCAGTTCATCATAGGTGACATAGCCGCGCTTCTTCGCGAGCTTGATCATCCGCCGTACGGCCTGATCGGTAAGATCGAGCAACGGGCCGTCGGTAGTCGGGGGGGCATCCGGCGCGACCTGATCGGTCTTTTCCCGTTCGCTCGCTTTTGTCGCCATCAATAGYGCTCCGCATTCGTGCGCCGGACATGGCCGAGGCAGCCATATACCGACGCATAAAAGGGCGGCGCGACCGCAGACCCGGCGCGCTCACCCACCCAAATCACTGCTCGCAGATGGCACCAGACGTCGTTGACGAATCGTGAACCACCCGACACCTTGCGCGCATCAAACGGGCAACCGCCATTCGCTGGGCTATCAATCTTCGGACATGGCCTCGGTGCCGTCGATTGTCTCGAGGCGGGCCTTAACGTCCTTGATCCAGGCGAAATTGGCTTCGGTCGCGTCGTCAGCCAATGCGCGCTCGGCTGCTCTCAACTCGCTATTTAGCGTCCGCGCGCGATGATGCAAGACGATGGCCTGATGAATCGAGTCGAAAACCGATTCTGGATCAGCATCTTGCGCGAGTTTAAGYCGTTCGGCCGGCCCCGTGACCGCCATCAGCTGGTTGCGCGCCTCCTTGACCCGCGGCTGGGTCAACCGATTCGCAAGCGTCTCGCGGTCGAGCGTCTCCTCCACCGCATCGAGCAGCGCCTGCCGGAAGCGCTCGGCCGCCGATCCGTCGAGCGACATCTCCGCGATATCGTCGGCGCAACGCAGGATGAGATCGGGGTGGCTCGCCAGCGCCAGCAGGATAAAGGCCTCGCGCTGGTCCTCTCCCCGCATCTTCGCCACGATCCGTGACTGGGTCAGCGCGCTCGAAGCCTTGAGCGGACCTGCAAGCCAGGGCGGCACCTGCCGGGCGCCTCCCCGCATCGGCCCGCCCCGGCTGCCGCGCTGAAAATTGCCCTGTCCGCCACCACGCTCGGGCCGCGCCGGAGCGGCGCTGGCGAAGAGCTGGCTCAGTCGCTCGTCCATCTCGCGGCGGTAATGCTTGCGGGTCGTCTCGTCGCGGATCTGGCCCAGCGGCTCCTTCAGCCGCCGCTCGAAGGCGGCGCGCCGTTCCGGCGTATCGAGCGGCCCGGCCTCGACCTCGCGCTGCCAGAGCATGTCGACGAGCGGCCGCGCCGCCGCGACCACCTCGGCGATGGCCTGGCGTCCGCCCGAGCGGGCGAGATCGTCAGGGTCCTGGCCATCCGGCAGCAGGGCGAAGGAGAGCGACTTGCCCGGTTCGAGCATCGGCAATGCGATGTCGATCGCGCGGCTCGCGGCCTTGCGGCCCGCCTTGTCGCCGTCCAGGCAGATCACCGGCTCGTCGGCCATGCGCCAGAGCAGGCCGAGCTGATCCTCGGTCAATGCCGTGCCGAGCGGCGCCACCGTCTGCGGAAAGCCCGAGAGCGACATGGCGATGACGTCGACATAGCCCTCGACCACAATGACCTGCCCAGTGTCGTGCGAGGCCTTGCGGGCATTGTGGTGGTTGAACAGCAGCGAACCCTTGTGGAAGAGCGGCGTCTCCGGCGAGTTCAGGTATTTGGCCGCCACCTCCGCGCTCATCGCCCGGCCGCCGAAGGCGACGACGCGTCCGCGCGAATCGTGGATCGGGAACATGATGCGATCGCGGAAGCGGTCATAGGGCACGGCGATCTCCTCGCCATGCACCAGGAGCCCCGCCTCCATCATCAGCTCGGCCGGCACGCCCTTGCCGGCCAGATGGTCGCGCAGCGCGAAACGATCGACCGGGCCGTATCCCAGCCGAAAGCGCGTGCGCGCCTCGCCGTCGAGCCCGCGCGTCGAGAGATAGCGCCGGGCCGCGCCGCCACGCTCGCCCATCAGCTCGGCCTCGAAGAACTTCGCCGCGATCTCGACGACCTCGTGCAGCCCCTTGCGCTTCTCCTCCTGGACCTGCGCTTCCTGCGTGATCTTCGGCAGGATGACGCCGGCCTCGGCCGCGAGCTTCTCGACGGCCTCCGGGAAGGAGAGCCCCTCGGTCTCCATCACGAACTTGAAGATGTCGCCGTTCTTGCCGGAGGAGAAATCGAAGAAGGACGCCTTCTGGTCGTTGACGAAGAAGGACGGTGTCTTCTCGGCGTTGAACGGCGAGAGCCCCTTCCATTCCCGCCCCGCCTTCTGCAGGCGCACGCGTTTGCCCACGACCGCCGAGACAGGCAGCCGCGCCTTGATCTCCTCAAGGACGGAGGGCGGGAACTTCATGGCGTCCTGTCTGGACCCTTCGCAGCCCTGTGCCAACCGGCAAGTCTGCCTTTCCCGGCCTTATCGGCCATATCCACAGCGCGCCCCATCTGGTAAAGAAAATCGCGAAAAAGGAAGAAAGCGATGGCGCTCAACATCAAGGATCCGGAGACCGAGGAGGCCGTGCGCCTGCTCGCGCGCCGCCGTGGCCTCAGTCTGACCGAGGCAGTGCGCCAAGCCGTCAGGAGCGAGCTCGACAAGGACGAGCTATCAGACGCGGAGAAGACGCGGCGGATAGCGGAGGCCTGGGCGCGGATGGAAGAATTCTACAAGAAATATGGCATCAAGCCGGCCCAACGCTCCATGACCAAGCAGGAGATGGACGACATCATCGGCTATGATGAGAACGGTATGTGGTGAATATCGTTGTCGATACCTCTGCCGTTGTCGCCATCATCACCTTGGAAACCGAGGCCAGAGCCTTTTCTGCCGGCTTGGCCTCGGCAACGCGACGAGTCATGACCAGCGTCAACCTCCTTGAAGCACGGCTGGTCCTCAGCTTCGCCAAGGGTATGCCGCCGGAGACCGTTTCCGACTTCGTAATGCGGGAACGCATCGACATCGTCCCCTTCGACGCAGCCCTCTCCGATCTCGCCTTCGAAGCCTATGGCCGCTACGGCAAGGGCCGCCACGCCGCCCGCCTCAACATGGGTGATTGCGCCGCCTATGCGCTGGCGAAGGCACGCGGCTGGCCCCTGCTCTACAAGGGCGACGACTTCTCCGAAACGGATATCGAGCGGGCCTGAGGCCCGCCCGCTCCTGCCGGCTCAACCGCCCAGCGCCGCCTTCACCATCGGGCTGGCCTTGCCGAAATCCATCTGGCCGGCATGGGTCGCACGCAGGATGCCGATGACCTTGCCCATGTCCTTGACGGCGGTCGCGCCGCTCTCGGCGATGGCGTTGTCGATCGCAGCCTTCACCTCCTCGTCGGACATCTGCTTGGGCAGGTAGGAAGAGATCACCGCGACCTCGGCGCGCTCGCCATCGGCGAGCTCGGGGCGGGCGTTGGCGTCGTAGATCGCGATCGATTCCTGGCGCTGCTTGATCATCTTCTGGAGCACGCCGAGGATCTCGTCGGCCGTGGCTTCGCCCTTGCCGGCGCCGCGCGCCTCGATGTCCTTGTCCTTCAGCGCCGCCTGGATCAGGCGGATCGCGCCGACCCTGCCCTTCTCGCCGGCCTTCATCGCTTCCTTCAGATCGCCGGTGAAGCGCTCGCGCAGGCTCGTCATCTCGTTGTTCCTTTTTCTCTTGTGCGGCCTGCACCAACCTTGATTGACGGGCAGCGCCCGGCTCTTTAAGGCTCGCGTTCCAGACCGGCGGAGTGGATTGCCACAGCCCCGCCCCCGCTTTCTGCCGCTGGCGCGGCCTGGACCGAGACATAGACATGACCGCTTCCGAAGGAAACCCCGCCGATAGCGGCTGGACCGAACCGCGCGCGACCGCGCTCCTCGTGCTAGCCGACGGCACGGTGCTGGAAGGCTTCGGCCTCGGCGCCGTGGGCGAAGCGCCGGGCGAGGTCTGCTTCAACACGGCGATGACGGGCTATCAGGAAATCCTGACCGACCCGTCCTATGCCGGGCAGATCATCACCTTCACCTTCCCGCATGTCGGCAATGTCGGCGTGAACGACGAAGACACCGAGACCGTCAACGCCGCCGCCTCTTCCGGCGTGCGCGGCTGCGTGCTCCACGCCGTCATCACCGAGCCGTCGAGCTGGCGCTCCAACCGGCATTTCGACGCCTGGCTGAAGGCCCGCAACATCGTCGGCATCTGCGGCGTCGACACCCGCGCGCTCACCGCGCTGATCCGCGACAACGGCATGCCGAACGCCATCCTCGCCCACAGCCCGGACGGCGTGTTCGACATCGAGCGACTGAAGAAGCAGGCGGCAGGGCTGCCCTCCATGGCCGGGCTCGATCTCGTTCCGCTCGTCACCGCCGCCCAGCGCTATGACTGGGACGAGACCCCCTGGGTCTGGCCGGCCGGCTACGGCAAGCGCGAAGCGGCGAACTACAAGGTCGTCGCCATCGACTACGGCGTGAAGCGCAACATCCTGCGCCTGCTCGCCAAGGCTGGCTGCGACGTCACGGTCGTCCCTTCGACCGCCAGCGCCGAGGACATCCTCGCCCTGAACCCCGACGGCATCTTCCTTTCCAACGGCCCGGGCGACCCGGCCGCGACCGGCGAATATGCGGTGCCGGTCATCAAGGAACTGCTCGACAGGAAGGTCCCGACCTTCGGCATCTGCCTCGGCCACCAGATGATGGCGCTCGCCATCGGCGGCCAGACCATGAAGATGAAGCAGGGTCATCATGGCGCCAACCACCCGGTGCAGGACAAGACTACCGGCAAGGTCGAGATCGTCTCGATGAACCACGGCTTCGCCGTCGATCCCGCGAGCCTGCCGGCCAATGCGGTCGAGACCCATGTCTCGCTCTTCGACAGCTCGAACAGCGGCATCGCGCTGACCGACCGCCCGGCCTTCAGCGTCCAGCATCACCCGGAAGCTTCCCCCGGTCCGCAGGACAGCCACTATCTCTTCAACCGCTTCATCGATCTGATGGCGGCGGAGAAGGGCAAGAAGGCGGCCTGAGGGCCGCCACTGTCGACGGAGACGGGCATGATCCACCAGTTGCGCATCTACGAGATCTTCGAGCGCAACAAGGCGGCGTTCCACGCCCGCTTTCGCGACCATGCCGCACCTATCATGGCGCGGCACGGCTTCCGGATCATGGCTATGTGGGAGACGGCGAGCGCCGGGCGCATCGAATTCGCCTACATCCTCGCCTGGCCCGACAGCGAGACGAAGACGCGGGCCTGGACGAGCTTCATGGCCGATCCCGAATGGATCGAGATCAAGCGCGTGACCTCGCTGCAGCATGGCAGCCTGGTCGGTGCGATCGAGGATCGCATCATGAGGCCGACCGACTACTCGCCGAAGCTCGGTTGACAGCGCCTCGCCTTCGGCGCTTTAAGCAGCTCATGACCAGCCTGATGGCCCTTCAGCAGAGCTATTACACCCCGTCCTCATAGAGGCGGTGGCATTCCCATGTTCAACCGCCGCGCTGGCGGTTGAATTCAGGCAAGTCACCCGGCATCGCGGCTCCCCACCGGACCAGAGCGATGCAATCCAAGATCAAGACCATCACTTCCATCGGCATCATGGGCTTCGGCGCCTTCGGCCGCCTGATGGCTCGTCATCTCCAGCCGCATTTCGCGCTCCGCATCTGCGACCCCGCTCATCCACCCTCGCCCGATACGACCGGCAAGGGCCTGCGGCCGGCGACGATCAGTGAAATCGGCAGTTGCGACCTCGTTGTCCTCGCCGTGCCCGTCGCGGCGACCCCCGAGGCGGTCGCGGCGCTTAGGCCCCATCTGAAGGCCGGCGCGATCGTGCTCGATGTCGGCTCGGTCAAGATCGGCCCGGCGCGCGTGCTCGCGGAAGGCCTGCCCGGGCATGTCGAGATCATCGGCACGCATCCGCTCTTCGGCCCCCAGAGCGCCCGCAACGGGCTTGCAGGACTGAAGATCGCGCTCTGCCCGATTCGAGGCAGCAGCACGCCACGCATCGCCGCCTTCCTGCGCCATGTCCTCAAGCTGAAGGTCATCGCGACCACGCCTGACGCCCATGACCGCGAGGTTGCGATGGTGCAGGGCCTGACCCATCTCATCGCCAAGATCCTGGTGCGGATGGAGCCATTGCCGCAACACATGACCACCGCGAGCTTCGACCTGCTGATGCAGGCTACGGAAATGGTCCGACACGATGCGCCGAACGTCTTCATGGCGATCGAGCGCGCCAATCCGCATGCCAAGGCGGTGCGCGACCGCTTCTTCGCGCTGGCCGAGGAGATGCGGATGTTTCTGGAGAATGGCCGTCAGGACATGGTCCAGACTGAACCGGCCCTGCCTCACAAAGTCGCAGACGCGGTACCGGCCTAGCCTTCACCGCCCGCCCCGCCGACAATACGGGAAACCTCGAATGTCCCAGCGATGACCGACAACCCCCTCACCCATCCGGGCGCCGCCCACCCCGATCTGCGCGAGCCGATGATCGGCCTGCTCGTCCGCACGTTCTACGAGCGGGCGCGGCAGGACGACGTGATCGGCCCGGTCTTCGCGGCGGCCGTCGAGGATTGGGACGACCATATCGCCAAGATCACCGATTTCTGGAGCAGCGTGATGCTGCGCACCGGGCGCTACAACGGCCGGCCGATGCGCCCGCATCTGATCCTCCCGCTGGAGGGCCGGCATTTCGACCGCTGGCTCGACCTGTTCGAGGCGACGGCACGGGAGGTCTGCGAACCGGAGATCGCGGAGGCCTTCATCGTCCGGGCGCGGCGCATCGCAGACAGCTTCGAGATGGCCCGCGCCAGCCAGCGCGGCGAATTTGCTGCGCCCCGGCATAGCTTGCGATAGATTCAGTCCGTCATTCTCGGGCTTGACCCGAGAATCTCATGACAGGCGCAGGAGCCTCATCTTCCGGAGATGCTCGGGTCAAGCCCGAGCATGACGCGGATCACGCCGCCCTCGCCTCGCGGCTTAAGAATGCCTCAATGTCAGCCGGCGCCGCGCCGGCCTCGCCTGCGATCCGCTCGGCCAGCGCCGCCGCGGAAGGCCTCAACGTCCCGAACGGCCGGTCGAGCCAATAGGAAACCGGGTTCAGCGCCTCGCGCTCATCCGCCCGGACGATCCGCCCGGCCGCCAGTTGCTCGCGTGCCAGGGGCGGACGCGCCAGGGCGATGCCGAGGCCATGGGCGGCGGCATCGAGCACCAGATTGTAATCCTCGAAACGGCGGTCCTGCGGGCGCGGGCGATAGTCCAGCCCCTGCGCGGCGAACCAGGCCTTCCAGCCGGCAGCGTCGGAATCATGGATCAGAGGCTGGGCCAAAAGACGCTCCGGCGCGCCCACGCCAATGGCCGCCGCAAGCTGCGGCGAGGCGATCGGGAAGCACCATTCCTCGAACAGCTTGAGCGAGAGCCGATCCGGCGCCCCGCCCCGCCCGCAACGGATGCCGAGATCGACGCCCTCCTCCTCGAAATCGACCCTGCGGTGCTCGACCTGCAGCACGATGCGCAACGAGGGCATCCCCGCCTCCAGCACCGCGAGGCGCGGCATCAGCCAGAGCGAACAGACCGAGGGCGGCGCGCTGACGCGCACCACCGAGGCGCCGCGTACCTCGCGCCAGCGGTCGGAGGTGTCGGCGATCAGCGCGAAGGCTTCCTGCGTGCGCTGGAGCAGGCGCTGCCCCTCCGGCGTCAACGAGACACCGCGTGCCTGCCGCAGGAAAACGCGCAGGCCCAGCCAGTGCTCGAGCTTGGCGATCTGCCGGCTGACGGCGCCATGCGTCAGGTTCAGCGCCTCGGCGGCGGAAGAGAAGCTGCCGGTGCGGGCGGCCGCCTCGAAAGCGCGCAGCGTGTCCAGCGGGGGCAGGTTCGAGCTGTGATCCATCCTCACAGCTCATGCGCGAATTGTTCGTTTGTCAATCAGCTCGCCGAGGCGTCTATCGAGAGCAACCTTTCGTCACCGATGGATCGACGCCATGTCCTCCTCAAGTTGCACGTCACCCGCACTGGCCACCCCGAGCACCCGTCTCGACCCGACGCTGGTCTTCACCGTGACCTTCACGGTCCTGGCCTGGGCCTCCTCCTTCCCGGCGATCCGTGCCGGGCTCGCCGGCTTCGGCCCGGCCGAGATGGCCTCTTTGCGCTTCGCGCTCGCCGGCGTGCCGGCCGCGCTCTTCCTCATCGCGACGCGGGCCAAGCTGCCCGAGCGCGCCGATATCTGGCGCTTCCTCATCGGCGGCGTGATCTTCATCGCGGGCTATGCGCTGTTGCTGAACTTCGGCCAGCGCGTGGTGCCGGCCGGCCCCGCCGCCTTCATCATCAACACCAATCCGATCATGACGGCGGTCCTCGCCATGATGATCCTGGGCGAGCGCTTCAGCCTGACCGCCTGGCTCGGCACGGCGCTCTCCTTCGCCGGCATCGGCGTCATCGCGCTCGGCAAGGGTCTCGACGTCGAGATCGGGATGAGCGTGCTGCTGATCCTTGGCGCCGCCTTCTGCAACGCCATCACCACGGTCGTGCAGAAGCCGCTCTTCGCCCGCTATAAGCCGCTCCAGGTCGCGGCCTGGAACATGGCGATCGGCGGCTTCGTGCTCCTGCCCTTCCTGCCATCCGCCATCTCGCAGGCTCAGGCCGCGCCGGCCGTCTCCTTCTGGTCGGTGGTCTATCTCGCCGTCGTGCCGAGCCTGATTGCCTACGGCACCTGGGCCATCACCCTCTCGCGCCTGCCGGCTGCCCGCGCGTCCAACTTCCAGTACGCCGTGCCGCCGATGGCGATGCTGATCGGCTTCCTCTGGCTCGGCGAGGTGCCGACGCTGTTCGGACTGATCGGCGGCGTCATGGCGCTGGCGGGTGTCGTGGTGGTCAATCTGAAGCGCTGAACCCGCTCGGCGCTCGGAAAACCGCCGTCATCCCGGGCAAGCGCAGCGCAGACCCGGGATCCATCGGAGGGCTCTGCGCTCGACGATGGATCCCGGATCGGCGCCGCTTCGCGGCTTGTCCGGGATGACGTTTCGCGGGTGGAAAGGGCGCCGCGACAGAGCAGCCTCAAAACCCCTTCGCCTCGAGTGCCTTCTCCTCATCCGCGATGTAGTCCCGGATGACCGGGACGGCGCTCTTATGCGGGCCCAGCAGCAGCTGGAACACCATGTCACCGCCGATGTCGAAGGAGATCGAGCAGGCGCAGAGGTAGAACTCCCACATCCGGGCGAAACGCTCGCCCATCATCGCGACCACCTCCTCGCGCCTCGCCATGAAGCGCTCGCGCCAGGCTTCCAGCGTCCAGTGGTAGTGCCGCCGCCAGAACTCGCAATCGGACGACCAGAGCCCGGTCTGTTCCACCGCCCCGAACACCTCCGACAGCGCCGGCGCATAGCCGCCGGGGAAGATGTACTTTTCGAAGAAGGGGCCGGTGAAACCGGGCGGCCCGGCGCGGCCGATGCAGTGGACGAGCGCGATCCCGTCCGGCGTCAGCAGATCGCGGATCTTCTCGAAATATTCGAGATAATGCGCGAGGCCGACATGCTCCATCATCCCGACCGAGACGATGCGGTCGAAGCTGCCGGTCAGCTCGCGATAGTCCTTGTTGATGAAAGTCACGGCATCGCCGACGCCGGCCGCCTCGGCGCGCTTCTGCGCGGCGGCCATCTGGTCGGGCGAGACGTTGAGGCCGGTCACCTTCGCCCCACAGGCCTTGGCCAGATAGATCGCGAGTTCGCCCCAGCCCGAGCCGATGTCGAGCACGCTCATGCCGGGCTCGATGTTCAGCTTGGCGGCGATGTGCCGGAGCTTGGCCTTCTGCGCTTGTTCGAGCCCCACGTTCGGCGAATGCCAGTACGCGCAGGAGTACGTCATCGTCTCGTCGAGCCAGAGCCGGTAGAAATCGGTCGGGATGTCGTAGTGATGCTTGACCTTCTTGCCGGCGACGCCGAGCGGGTTGTGCATCTGCCAGCGCCTGACCTTGAAGCGAACCTGCCGGATAGCCTTCTGCAGCGGGTGCTTGCGCATCTCCTTGCGCTGCATCCAGAACAGCGTCAGCAGATCGTGGATCGTGCCTTCCTCGAAATCGATCCGCCCGTCCATGTAGCCTTCGGCCAGCGCAAGCTCGGGATTGAGGAAGAGTTCGCGCTCGATACGGTCGTCATGGAAGCGGACCGTGACGGCCGGCGCCATCTTGCGCACGCCGGCGAACAGCATCTCCGCCGGCCCCGGGCCGAAGATGTGACGCTTCCCATCCGGCGTGATGACGGTCAAGCGCCCCTGCCGGATGAACCGTTTGAGCAGCCGCGGCAGCAGAAGCATCGATTCCCCCTTGAACGCCATCTTGAGTCGGGTGGCGCCTCCACGAGTTAAGCGGAAACGGATGGGTGCCGAAACCCCTGCCTGTTGCGGAGCCGCCCTGCTTGCGTTTAGTCATCGAGGACGGCTGCATTCGGCCCGGAGGATCGAACCTACCCATGTCCTGGCGCGATTTCTGGAACGGCGAGCATTCGATCTACGTCTCGCCGCGCCACAAGGCCCTGCATTACCGCGCCATCGCAACCGACCTGATCGGCCACATCCCGGCGCCCAACGGCGTCGTGCTCGACCATGGCTGCGGCGAGGCGCTGGATGCCGGCCGCGTCGCCTCGGCTTGCGGCAGGCTCTATCTCTGCGAAGCCGCACCCAACGTCCGGGAGAAACTGCGCGCCCAGTTCGGCCGCAGGGAGAACATCACCGTGGTCTCGCCGGAGGAGGTCGAGGCCCTGCCCGAGGCGACGCTCGATCTCGTCGTCGCCAATTCGCTGGTCCAGTATCTCTCCCGCGACGAGCTGAAGGCACTGCTCAAAACCTGGCGCGGCAAGCTCAAGCCGGGCGGCGCGCTGGTGATCGCCGATGTCATCCCGCCGGATGTCAGCCCGCTCACCGACGCCTCGCAGCTGCTCGCCTTCGCCTGGCGCGGCGGCTTCCTGACTGCGGCGCTCGCCGGCCTGGTCCGCACCGCCTTCTCCGATTACCGCAAGCTGCGCGCGCAATACGGGCTATCGACCTACACGCCGGAAGCCGTCACCGAGCTGATCCGCGAGGCCGGATTCACGACGATCGAGCGACCCGCCAATTTCGGCCACAACCCCCACCGCATGACCTTCAAGGCGACGAAGTCCGCGTGACCGACGAAAGCGCAGGTCCGAGCCGGTAACCGCGCGGAGTTGTACTAAAGTTCCGTAGCTGAAATCTGCCGGACATCTTGATCTGGCGAAATAAATATGGCTTTGAGCGCGGCTTGCCCGAACGGCGCGAGATCTCCGTGCAGGAACACTTCGTCTGTCCCTATTGCGATGCCGCGCTCAACAGGGGCGTGCTGTCGTGCCGGTGCTGCGGACGGGACCTCACCCCCGTGCTGCCCCTGCTGCGCCGTCTCGATACGCTCGAGGAGCGGCTTGCGGCCTTCGAGAAGCGGGCCGAGGAAGACCGTGCCGCGCTCGCCGCCCGGCCGGCTCCGGTCGCCGAAACCGTGGACTCCGAGCCTGCCGAGGCCCAGCATGCGGCCGCGCCGACCGTTCCGCATGGCACGCGGCGGCGCTTCTGGGTTCTGCCCTTCGGCCTGGTGCTGCTGCTGCTGGCCTATTGCGGGGTCGTGCTCTGGCTCGATCTGCCGCTCTGGGCGCTGCGCCTCGCTTCGATCGCGATCCCCTTCCTCACCGGCCTGATCTATTTCGGCATCCGCCCCCGGCTGATCGCCTTCGATATCGGCATCGCGGCCGCCTTCGCGATTTTTTCTGTCGTGACAATGAACGCGTTGCTTGGTTGGCACGACAATATACCGCTCCTTCCGCAGGGGCCGGCAGCCTGGCGCGAGACTTCGTTCTACGCGCTGAGCATCGGCGCCTCCATGTTCTCGGGGATGTTGCTGCGCGTGACGCAGGCTGCGCTTGCCGCGCGTGGCCTCGTCTCGCTGCCGGAACTGCGCAAGGGGCTGCTGGCCGTGCATGGCAAGGTGCCGATGGAAACGTTGAAGACCATCGAAACCACCATCCTGATGGCCGGCACCGCCATTTCTGCCATCGCCGGCCTCGTCGCCGCAATCCTGGGAGTGAAATAGGAACGATGATCATGACTGTGCTCGTCCGGCACATTATGCCTGCCGTTCTCGCCGTTGCCGCCACGCTGACGGCCGCGCAGGCCGCCGACCCCGTCCAGCTCATCACCCGCGAGGAGGCCGGTCTCCCGACCGCCGCCAAGGCGGCGGCGAGCACGCGCAACCTCACCCGCGGCCCGGGAATCGATACGCTGCCGACGCCTGACAAGGGCGTGGACGGCAAGCCCTTCCGCCTTGCCGTGCGCTTCATGCCGAGCAACGGCGTGCCGATCGACCCCGGCACCGTTCGCGTCTTCTACCGCCGCCAGCCCCCGGTGGACATCACCGAGCGGATCAAGCCCTTCATCACCCCGGCCGGGATCGACGCTCCTTCCGTCATCGTCCCGAGCGGAAGCCACGTCATCGAGATCGAGGCGACCGACAAGGAAGGCCGCATCGGCCGCAGGCAGATCACGCTGACGGTCGATCCGCCGAGGTAGAGGAAGCTGGCGGGTGGCGGCCCTTTACGCCGCCCGATCGGCGAAGCTGAAGAACTTGTGGCCGAGGAACGAGAAGACCATGACCACGCCCGTGGTGACGATCTGCATCGGCAGATAGGGCAAGCCGGCCCGCGTCACGAACAGATGCATCAGGATGCCGGTGAGCACGAAGCCGCCGGCCGCGATCACGGCGAAGCGCCAGCCGGCCTGCGCATGGCTGCGCGTCGCATCGAAGGTCATCCAACGATTGAGCGTGTAGGAGACTAGCGCGCCGACGACGAAGCCGGCGAGCGTGGCCGGCACGGGGTCGATTCGGCCGAGCTCGACGAGCCCGATCAGCACGCTGTAATGCGCGACGGCCGTCAGGCCACCGGCGATGACATAGGCCACGAGCTGGCGGAGCTGGCGCGGATAACGGCGAAACGGCATCCGCGCTTCCTAGAGCATTTTCGAGCGAAGTGGATACCGCTTCGCGTGAAGACAACGCGATAAAACAAAAGGCTGGGGGCTGGCCCGCTCAGCCCGCGTCGCTGCCGGCGAGATTGGCCGGCAGGCCGCCGACCGGCATGTCGAGCCCCTGCTTCAACGTGTCGAGATGATATTCGCGGATGCGCCCGTTGGTGGGATCGCTGACGAAGGCGCTGCCGCCGATCACGGCGAGGCCAGGCGTCGGCGTTTTCGCGCCATAGGCGCAATCGAAGGCCGCGACGGCGTCGAAGGAAGCGATCTCCTTCCAGGCCGGCGCGACCGCGTACACCCTGAGCTTGCCGTCCGGCGTCAGGTTGGCGAGGCGGTTGCCGGTGCTGCTGAGTTCGAACTGGCAGGCGGCCTGCCCGCCGGGGATCGCAAGCACATCCGCCGTCGAGAGCGCCTTGGCGTCGGGGTCGATCCGCAGCAATGCGTCATAGGGCGCCTTCAGCCCGTAATTGCCGACGAGATGGCGCCCGCCGTCGCGGGATTTGAGCGCGCTGATGCGCCGCTCGTCCGGATAGGCCAGCTTGCGCGCGCTCCATGCGGCCGCGGTGCCCTTGCCTGTTTTCGAGAGCACCAGCAGCTCGCCGCCGTCGCCCTCGGCGCAGCCGAAGAGGTGCCGCCCGCCGCGTGCCGGCGCATAGCCGTGATAGAGCTTGCAGGAGGCATCGGCCCGCGCCGGATCGTTGAAGCCCGCGATCCGCTTCCAACCGCCGTCCTTCTGTGAGGGCTTGCCCTGCTCCAGGACCTCGAAGCCGTTGGGGCGCGGCGAGGCGCTGCGGTCGTCGCCCTTGGCATAGGCGGGGTTGGGCACCGAGATCAGCCATTGCCGGGCACCGAGCGGCACGGCGATGCCATGCTGCGGGGCGGGGCTCGGCCAGACCGTCACCGCCGGATCGGACTTCGCGAGGCTGTCGATCCCGACCATCACGACGCGTGGCTCGCTCTTGCCCTCCCAAGGGCGCAGGCCGTCATAGAACAGCGCGAGCTGTCCCTGCCCGGAGATGACATGGGCCGGCCGGTCGCCCTTCGTCATGAAGTCGATGAGCTTCGGCTCGGCCTTGTCGAGATCGACATGGTCGCCATGCGATTCCGCGATCAAGCCGGTATCGAGGATGCGCAGTGTCCCCGCCTCGTCCCCGGTCTTCACCACGACGAAGCGGCCGCCGGATACGCCTGCAAAACCCGGATTGGCCTTCGGCACATCGAAGCTGTGCGTGACCTCGCCGCTGTCGAGATCGAGGATGCGGACGACCGGCTTGTCGTGATCGGCGAAGACGAGGCGCCCGCGCAGCGGCGCATGGTCATGCGCCTGCACGGCGGAAGCGAGCAGGCAGCCGGCGAGGCCGAGGCCGACGGCTTGAAGGCGAAGAGAAGTCACGAGGAGGCTCCGTCCAAACGAAATAATGCAATACTATAACATTACATCATCATCGAAAGAGCTCAACCCGTGCACGGTGTCGATCAGTGGACAGCTCGCAAGACGGGGGCGTCCCGGCGGATGGCACGCCCCTCGCTCTGCGTCTTGGTCGTCGCCAGCCCCCAGCAGGCTCAGGCCCGCACCTCGAACACCATGTTGAACGGCGTCTCGGTCGCGCGCCGGAAATGCGAGAAGCCGGCATCCATGGCGACCTTGCGCAGCCGCATCTCCCCGGCCTGCGCCCCCAGCCCCAGCCCCACCTCCTGCGAGAGCGAAGCCGGTGTGCAGATCATGGTCGAGGCACCGTAGAAGATCCGCCCGACGGGATTGAGGTTGTCCTTGAGATGGTCGTGCGCGAAGGGCTCGACGATCATCCAGCTGCCGTCCCGCGCCAGCGATTCCCGCACATGCTTTCCGGCGCCGACCGGATCGCCCATGTCATGCAGGCAATCGAACATGGTCACGAGATCGTACTTCCTCTCCGGGAAGTCCTTGGCCGAGGCGCGCTCGAAGACGATGCGGTCGCCCACGCCGGCCCTGTCCGCCGCCTCGCGCGCCCGCTCGATCGACGGTCCGTGATAGTCGAAGCCATAGAACCGCGATTGCGGGTAGGCCTGCGCCATCAGGATGGTCGAGGAGCCGTGCCCGCAACCGACATCGGCGACGGTCGCGCCATCCTTCAGCTTGGCTTCCATGCCGCCCAGCGCCGGAATCCAGCTGGCGATCAGATTCGCGTTGTAACCCGGCCGGAAGAAGCGCTCGGTGCCCCGGAACAGGCATTTGCTGTGCTCGTGCCAGCCGAGGCCGGCGCCGCTGCGGAAGGCCTCCTCGACCTTCGGCTCGTCGACCCACATCGACTGCACGATCTCGAACGCGCCGGCGAAGAAGGCGGGACTGTCTTCCTCCGCGAAGGCCATGGCCTGTTCCGGCGAGAGGCTGAAGCTGTCGCTGCCCTCGTCGTAATCGACATAGCCGGCCGAGGCCTGCCCGGCGAGCCATTCGCGCAGATAGCGCTCCTTGAGGCCCGTCTTCGTGGCCAGTTGCTGGGAGGTGACGGGCTCGCCGTCGGCCATCGCCTTATAGAGGCCGAGCTGGTCGCCCAGCACGATCAGAGCGCCGGTGACGGAGGCTCCGACATCGCCGACGAGACGTCCTACCAGGGCATCGAGTTTCTGAGGGTCGGCTGCACGCATGGCCATGCTCCTCGGGTTAGGGCGTGGCCGGTGCTTCTCGCGCGATCCGGCTCGACGCCATCGCGGAAGCCATGAACGCTAAACCCGTGGAAAGGCCTGTCAACGAGATAAAATCTGACCTTGCGTCTACCCGCCGTCCGAAAGCCAATCGGACCCGAGGCGCGGCAGGTTCGGATCGCGCCGCGCCGTCTCCACAACGCTGTCGAGCAGCCCCGGAAAGCGCTGGTTCAGCTCGTCGCGCCGGATGCTGAGATAGCGCGAGGTGCCCTCCACCCGCATGCGCGTGATGCCAGCCTCGCGCAGCTTCCCGAAATGGTAGGACAGGAGAGAGGGCGAGGCGAAGGCGGTGAAGTGGCTGCAGCGCGCCTTGTCGACCTCGCTGACATCGGCGAGCGCCACGAGGATGCCGAGGCGGATCGGATCGGCCAGCGCCGCGAACACGTCGGCGGGCGCGACATCCTCGATATCGGGATGGAAAACCGGCTTCATGTCCTCCGAGATAGGCGATGCCACCGCTCCTGACAATATTCAATATTTGTTGAAATTACCCTTGCGGTCAGTGATGCGCGATCTTAAAATTCAACGGTCATTGAAATTTTGAAGCTCGCCTTCGAAACAGCGATCATCCGCAAGGATCAGTCCCATGGATACGCGCCTTCTCTCGCTCGCCGGCGGCGCCTTCGCCATCGGCACGGGCAGCCTGATCGTCACCGGCATCCTGCCCCATCTCGCCTCCGGCCTCGGCGTCTCCGTCGATGCCGCCGGCCTGCTCATCTCGATCTTCGCCCTCGCCTATGCGATCGGCTCCCCCATCCTCTCGACCGTGCTCGGCGACGCCGACCGCAAGACGGTGCTGGTCGGCGCGATGACGGTGTTCGGCCTCGCCAATCTCGGCGCTGCCTTTGCCAGCGATTTCTGGGTGGTGATGGGCGCGCGGATCGTGATGGCGCTCGCTGCCGGCGTGTTCATGCCGGCTGCCAACGCCGTCGCGGTCGCGGTCTCCGCGCCGGAACGGCGCGGCCGGGCCATCGCGCTCGTCACCGGCGGCATGACCGTCTCGCTGATTCTCGGCATACCCATCGGCACCGCGGTCGTCGGCTTTGGCGGCTGGCACCTCGCCTTCCTGATCGTGGCGCTGTTCAGCGTGCTCTCGTTGGCGGGCCTTCTCGTCAAGCTGCCCAAGGGCCTGCCGCGCGGGACCAACACGCTGCGCGAGCGCCTCCAGGTCGCGGGGCGCAGCAACGTGCTGCTGGCGCTGGCCACGACGATGCTTTGGACCACAGGCGCCTTCGTCCTCTACACCTACATCGCGCCCTTCCTGACCAACCATGCCGGCATCGCCGGGCCCTGGCTCGCGGTGACCCTCGTCGTCTCAGGCATCGGCTCGGCCATCGGCAACCAGCTCGGCGGCATCGCCAGCGACCGCTTCGGTCCCGAGCGCACGCTCACCGTCGTGCTGAGCGTGCTGGCGCTGGCGCTGCTGACGGCCTCGCTGATCGCGGTCGGCCTGCCGCCGGCGCTCGCGATCTACCCGATTCCCTTCGTGCTGCTGGTGTGGAGCGCGGCCGGTTGGGCCGGGCACCCCTCGCAGATATCGCGGCTCGCCGCGATGGCGCCGGACGCGGCCGTGGTCGCGCTCTCGCTCAACGCCTCCGCCCTGTATTTCGGCATCGCGACCGGCGCGGCGCTGGGCCAGCAGGTGATGCGCCATGCCGGGACCTGGCCGCTCGGCTTCGTCGGCGCGGCCTGCGAGGTCGCGGCGCTCGCCGTGCTCTTCGTCGCGATGCGCCGCAAGCGCCGCGTGCCGCGTCCGCTGGAGATCGATCTCACCATGCCGGCACCACGGCCTGTGCGTTGATCGGGGGCGGAAGCGGTTTTAGCTTCCTTCCGCCGCCTTGCCCGTCTATAGCGAGCGCCTAGCATTCATTCAGACGCTCGCCAGGCCTCCGCTCGCCCGATCGGACCGGCCTTGCGCGCGCCCGCAAGACCGGTCGAGATCATGCCCAAGCGCACAGACATCAAGTCCATCCTGATCATCGGCGCCGGCCCCATCATCATCGGACAGGCCTGCGAGTTCGACTATTCCGGCACCCAGGCCTGCAAGACGCTGAAGGCCGAGGGCTACCGCATCGTCCTGGTCAACTCGAATCCGGCGACGATCATGACCGATCCGGATCTGGCCGACGCGACCTATGTCGAGCCGATCACGCCGGAGATCGTCGCCAAGATCATCGAGAAAGAGCGCCCGGACGCGCTGCTGCCGACCATGGGCGGCCAGACCGCGCTGAACTGCGCGCTCTCGCTCAAGAAGATGGGCGTGCTGGAGAAGTTCAACGTCGAGATGATCGGCGCCACGGCCGAGGCCATCGACAAGGCCGAGGACCGCGAACTCTTCCGCGAGGCGATGACCAAGATCGGCCTCGACACGCCGCGCTCGCACCACATCAAGACGCTCGGCCAGGCGCTCGACGCGCTCGAGGATATCGGCCTGCCCGCCATCATCCGCCCCTCCTTCACCATGGGCGGCACCGGCGGCGGCATCGCCTACAACAAGGGCGAGTTCATCG
Source organism: Allobosea sp. P4_C6 (assembly GCF_056402015.1). NCBI lineage: Bacteria > Pseudomonadati > Pseudomonadota > Alphaproteobacteria > Hyphomicrobiales > Alloboseaceae > Allobosea > Allobosea sp. P4_C6. Next base: position 122,907 of record NZ_JBFUIF010000008.1, on the reverse strand, counting down.
ACATCGTCGAGCGCGGCATCGACGCCTCCCCGACCAGCGAAGTCCTCATCGAGGAGAGCGTGCTCGGCTGGAAGGAGTACGAGATGGAGGTTGTCCGCGACAAGAAGGACAACTGCATCATCGTCTGCTCGATCGAGAACTTCGATCCGATGGGCGTCCACACCGGTGATTCGATCACGGTCGCCCCGGCGCTGACGCTGACCGACAAGGAATACCAGATCATGCGCGACGCCTCGCTGGCGGTGCTGCGCGAGATCGGCGTCGAGACCGGCGGCAGCAACGTGCAGTTCGCGATCGATCCTGCCACCGGCCGCATGATTGTCATCGAGATGAACCCGCGCGTCTCGCGCTCCTCGGCGCTGGCCTCCAAGGCGACCGGCTTCCCGATCGCCAAGGTCGCGGCGCGCCTCGCCGTCGGCTACACGCTCGACGAGATCGAGAACGACATCACCGGCGGCGCGACGCCGGCCTCCTTCGAGCCGACCATCGACTACGTCGTCACCAAGATCCCGCGCTTCGCCTTCGAGAAGTTCCCGGGCTCCGAGCCGACGCTGACCACGGCGATGAAGTCGGTGGGCGAGGCCATGGCCATCGGCCGCACCTTCCAGGAAAGCCTGCAGAAGGCCCTGCGCTCGCTGGAAACCGGCCTCGACGGGCTCGACGAGATCGAGATCGACGGCTTCGGCCATGGCGACGACCGCAACGCGGTCAAGGCGGCGATCTCGACGCCGACGCCGGACCGCATCCTCCACGTCGCCCAGGCCATGCGCTTCGGCTTCAGCGACGAGGAAATCCACGAGAGCTGCAAGATCGATCCCTGGTTCCTCGCCCAGATGCGCGGCATCGTCGAGACCGAGGAGAAGATCCGCAAGTTCGGCCTGCCACAGACGCCGGGCGCCTTCCGCCAGATCAAGGCGATGGGCTTCTCCGACAAGCGTCTCGCCGCAGTCTCGGGCAAGAACGAGACGGAGGTGCGCGCGCTGCGCCACGCGCTGGAGGTGCGCCCGGTCTACAAGCGCATCGACACCTGCGCGGCCGAGTTCGCCTCGCCGACCGCCTATATGTATTCGAGCTATGCCATGCCCTTCGCCGGCAAGGTCGCGGACGAGGCCAACCCCTCCGACCGCAAGAAGGTCGTTATCCTCGGCGGCGGGCCGAACCGCATCGGCCAGGGCATCGAGTTCGACTATTGCTGCTGCCATGCCTGCTACGCGCTGCGCGACGCCGGCTACGAGACCATTATGGTCAACTGCAACCCGGAGACGGTCTCGACCGACTACGACACCTCCGACCGGCTCTATTTCGAGCCGCTGACGGCGGAGGACGTGCTCGAGATCCTCGATACCGAGAGGCGGAACGGCACGCTGCTCGGCGTCATCGTCCAGTTCGGCGGCCAGACGCCGCTGAAGCTCGCCAATGCGCTGGAAGAGGCGGGCATCCCGATCCTCGGCACCTCGCCTGATATGATCGACCTCGCCGAGGACCGCGACCGCTTCAAGCGCCTGCTCGACAAGCTGCACCTGAAGCAGCCGAAGAACGGCATCGCCTACTCGGTCGAGCAGTCCCGCATCATCGCCGGCGAGCTTGGCCTGCCCTTCGTCGTCCGCCCCTCCTACGTGCTCGGCGGCCGCGCCATGGCGATCATCCGTGACGAGGTGATGTTCGAGGACTACCTGCTCGGCACCCTGCCCTCGCTGATCCCCTCCGAGGTCAAGGCCAAGTACCCGAACGACAAGACCGGCCAGATCAACACGGTGCTCGGCAAGAACCCGCTGCTGTTCGACCGCTACCTGTCGGATGCGATCGAGGTCGATGTCGACTGCCTCTGCGACGGCAAGGACGTCTTCGTCGCCGGCATCATGGAGCATATCGAGGAAGCCGGCATCCATTCCGGCGATTCGGCCTGCTCGCTGCCGCCGCGCTCGCTCAGCCCCGAGACCCTCGCCGAGCTGGAGCGCCAGACCAAGGCGATGGCGCTCGCGCTCGATGTCGGCGGGCTGATGAACGTCCAGTACGCCATCAAGGACGGCGACATCTACGTGCTCGAGGTCAATCCGCGCGCCTCGCGCACCGTGCCCTTCGTCGCCAAGGTCATCGGCCAGCCGATCGCCAAGATCGCCGCCCGCATCATGGCCGGCGAGGCGCTGGCGGGCTTCGGCCTGAAGCCGTCGAAGCTCGACCATGTCGGCGTCAAGGAAGCCGTCTTCCCCTTCGCGCGCTTCCCCGGCGTCGACGTGCTGCTCGGCCCGGAGATGCGCTCGACGGGGGAGGTCATCGGCCTCGACCGCTCCTTCGACACCGCCTTCGCCAAGAGCCAGCTCGGAGCCGGCTCCAAGGTGCCGGTCAAGGGCACCGTCTTCGTCTCCGTGCGCGACGACGACAAGCCGCGCATCGTTGCATCGGTGCGCATCCTGGCCGATCTCGGCTTCCGCATCCTCGCCACCGGCGGCACGCTGCGCCTGCTGCAGGAACAGGGCATCGACGCGGCCCGGATCAATAAGGTTCTGGAAGGCCGGCCGCATGTCGTCGACGCGATCAAGAACGGCGAGATCCAGCTGATCTTCAACACCACCGAAGGCCCGCAGGCACTTGCGGATTCCCGTTCGTTGCGGCGGACGGCCCTCTTGCACAAGGTTCCCTATTATACCACCTTGGCCGGAGCGATCGCCGCGGCGGAGGGCATAAAGGCCTATTGCAGCGGCGATCTCGAAGTACGATCGTTGCAGTCATATTTCGAACGCGCGGCCTGAGGCCGTACGCGGCGGAGTAGAGAGACGAAGCGGAAGCGCGGGGACGCCGGCAGCCGATTTGCCGCTGGCGAGCCGCGCTTTCGGAGCTTATGGGACGGAAAGAATGGAAAAGGTTCCAATGACCGTGGGCGGCTTCGCCGCTTTGGAAGCGGAGTTGAAGCACCGCCAGCAGGTCGAGCGTCAGCGCATCATCACCGCCATCTCCGAGGCACGCGCCCTCGGCGACCTCTCCGAGAACGCCGAGTATCATGCGGCGAAGGAAGCGCAGTCGCTGAACGAGGGCCGCGTCCAGGAACTCGAATCGCTGATCGGCCGCGCCGACGTGATCGACGTGACCAAGCTCGGCGGCGACACGATCAAGTTCGGCGCCACCGTCAAGCTGATCGACGACGATACCGAGGAAGAGAAGAGCTACCAGATCGTCGGCGAGCCGGAATCGGACGTGAAGTCCGGCAAGGTTTCGATCGGCTCGCCGATCGCGCGCGCGCTGATCGGCAAGAAGGTCGGCGATTCCGTGCAGGTCAACACGCCCGGCGGCGGCAAGTCCTACGAGGTCGTCAGCATCGCCTTCCGCTGACGCAGAGCGTCATACTCGGGCCTTGGCCCGGGTATGACGCCTCCTCCCTAGCCCGCCAGTACCACCTTTATCGCCTTAATGATGCCGTCCACGGCGACGCTCGCCAGGATGAGGCCCATCACCCGGCTGATGACGCTCGCCCCCGCATTGCCGATGATCGCGATGATGCGCGACGCGCAGAACAGCAGCACGAGCAGCATCGCGAGGATGATGACGATCTGCACCACGGTCTCGGCCTGCTCTGCGAGGCTGATCTTGGAATTGTCCGTGACCGTCATGACAGTCAGCATCGCGCCGGGGCTGGCGATGCTCGGAATCGCCAGCGGATAGACCGCCTTCTCCAGATCGGCGGAGCGCAGCAGCTTCTGATCTTCCTCCAGCTTCGATTCGCCGAAGATCATCGTCAGCGCGAACAGGAACAGTACGATGTTGCCGGCGATCTGGAACGAGCTCAGCTCGATATCCATCGCGGTCAGCAGGACCTGGCCGAGCAGCACGAAGAACAGCAGCACCAGGAACGCGACCAGCGTGCCGTGCAGCGCGATCCGGCGCGCCGCGGCGGCGCTCAGGCCGGCGGTCACGGCCAGGAAAACCGGCAGCGTGCCGATCGGGTCGATCACGACCCAGAGCTTTATGAATTCCGTCAGCCAGCGTTCCATGCAATCCCCCTTCGATACCGCTCAATAGAACAGGCTGCGGCGGCAGCCCATATGCGGCCGCCGTCGATACCGCTTGGCAACCATGATCGGCAGATGATGGCGCGCGGGCCGGCAGCCATGGACTATCGCTGCTTCGCTCCTACATTGAAGCGACGAGCCTCTGGAGATCCCGGCCATGATCACGCGTCGACATTTTCTGGCTTCCTCGCTCGGCGCCGCGGCGCTGGCTGTGTTGCCGGGCGTTTCGTCCGCTCTCGCTCAGGCCGCGCCGATCGGCTCGATCAAGATCGAATTCGCTCCGACCGTCACCCACGCCTGGGGCGCCAACATTGCGATCGTCAGAAGCGAGCTCGAACGCACGCTCGTCGACCTGCTCGGCCCCTCGCTCCAGCGCGGAGCCGGCACGCGCCTCGTCGTCAACATCAGCAGCGTCTGGCTGGCGAGCTATGCCGGTGGCGGCGGTGGCGGCAAGCCCAGCGATGGCGGCGCCAGCAACGACTATCTCGAGAGCATCGCGACGCTCTATGATCGCAGCGGCCGCGAGCTCGCGAGCTATCCGATCCTGTCGACCGAACTCTCGGGCGGCGCCGGCGCCTGGTATCTGCCGGATGTCGACCAGCGCCGGCTGCGGGCGCTCGCGCGCAACAACGCCTACTGGATCAAGCGCTACGTCGGCTGAAGCCTCAGCCGAACGGTACGATCGGCTCGTCCTTGACCCGGTCGAGCGCGAGCGCGGTGCGCACGTTGCGGACATTCGGCAAGGCCGTGAGTTCGCCGACGAAATCCTGGAACGCCTTCAGATCCGGCGCCACGCATTTCAGCACGAAGTCGATGTCGCCGGAGAGCGTCCAGCACTCGCGCACCGTGGACCAGTCGCGGATACGGCTCTGGAAGGCGGCGAGATCGGCCTCGGCCTGGCTCGCCAGATGCACGAAGGCAAAGCAGACGACCTCGAAGCCCAGCTTCCGCTCGTCTAGATCGGCATGGTAGCCGCGGATCAGCCCGGCTTCCTCCAGCGCGCGCACGCGCCTCAGGCAGGGCGGCGGCGAGATGCCGACGCGGCTCGCCAGCTCGACATTGGTCATGCGCCCATCGGCCTGGAGTTCCCGCAGGATGCGCAGGTCGATATCGTCGAGTTTCGGACGCACGAAGATCCCCGGAGGCAAAATATCCTCAAAGTAAAGCCGCGCTGGTGTAGACGGCGGCGACGGGCGATACAAGGCGCATGCCGCAGACGCAGACAGCCATGCACGAGAATCCGAAGCCGACCGTCTGGGTCCTGACCGACGGCAAGGCTGGCGACGAGCTTCAATGCCTTGGTGTCGCCGAGCGGCTGGGCGTTTCGCCGGAGATCCGGCGCGTGAAGCCCCGCAAGCCCTTCGCCTGGCTGATGCCGCGCGGGCCCATCGACCCGCGCGAGGCGCCGGATCGGCCGGGAAGCCCGCTCCGCTCGCCCTTCCCCGACATCGCCATCGCCTCCGGCCGGCGCGCCGTGGCCTATCTGCGCGCGCTGAAGAAGGCCTCGAACGGCGCGATCTACACCGTCTTCCTGAAGGACCCGCGCACCGGAACCGGCGCGGCCGACCTGATCTGGGTCGCCGGGCACGACCAACTGCGCGGCGACAACGTGCTGGTCACCACCACCTCCCCCCATCGCCTGACGCCGCAGAAGCTCGCAGCCGCGCGCGCCGTGCCACCCGCGACCATCGCTGGCTTGTCAGCTCCGCGAGTCGCGGTGCTCGTCGGCGGCGACAGCCGGCACCATCGCTTCACGGCGGCAGACATCGAGCGCTTCGCCGGGCAGCTCGATGAATTGGCCCGATCGGGGGCGGCCCTGATGGGTTCCCCCTCCCGGCGCACCTCGCCAGCCCTCGCCGCCGCCGTCGCCGCCGTCTTCGCCCGCCATGGCGGCTGGTGGTGGGACGGCTCCGGCGAAAACCCCTATCCCGCCCTCCTCGCCAACGCCGACGCCATCGTCGCCACCGCCGACTCGACCAACATGATCGGAGAGGCCGCCGCGACCGGCTCCCCCGTCCTTGTGTTCGAGCCACAGGGCGGCCACGACAAGATCGCCGCCCTGATCGCTGGGCTGGAACATGAGGGGGTTGTGCATCGCTTCTGTGGACGCCTTGAAGGCGAACGCTACGAGCCGATAGACTCCACGCCGATCATAGCCGATGCGATATGGCAGGGCTGGCAGCGCCACCGGGCCGATTTCGGCCTGACGGACGGTTGAGCCCGGAGGCTCTTGTTTCGGCGCCGCGCCGGCGTATCTGACGGAACGAAGCTGCGGACCACGACCGCAGGAGAGGAATTGAGACGATGGCCCATACCCACGCCCGCGTCATGATCGTCGGCTCCGGCCCGGCCGGCTACACCGCCGCCATCTACGCCGCCCGCGCCATGATGGAGCCGGTGCTGATCTCCGGCCTGCAGGCAGGCGGCCAGCTGATGATCACCACCGATGTCGAGAACTATCCCGGCTTTGCCGACGTCATCCAGGGCCCCTGGCTGATGGAGCAGATGCGCGCCCAGGCCGAGCACATGGGGACGAAGATGGTCACCGACCATATCGCCCGCGTCGATCTCTCGCAGCGCCCCTTCCGGCTCTGGGGCGATGGCGGCGAGACCTATTCCTGCGATGCGCTGATCGTCGCCACCGGCGCCCAGGCGAAATGGCTAGGCCTGCCCTCCGAGCAGGCCTTCCAGGGCTTCGGCGTCTCGGCCTGCGCGACCTGCGACGGCTTCTTCTTCCGCAACAAGGAAGTCGTGGTCGTAGGCGGCGGCAACACGGCGGTAGAGGAAGCGCTCTACCTCGCCAATCTCGCCAGCAAGGTCACGCTGGTGCATCGCCGTGACAGCCTGCGCGCCGAGCGCGTGATGCAGGAGCGCCTGTTCAAGCATCCGAAGATCGAGGTCGTCTGGGACAGCGCCATCGCCGAGATCTGCGGCGGGACGCAGCCGCCGAACGTCACGCATCTGCGCCTGACGAACATGAAGACAGGCGTCGAGAGCGAGCTGAAGGCGGACGGCGTGTTCATCGCCATCGGCCACAAGCCGGCCACCGAGCTCTTTGCCGGCCAGCTCGCCATGAGCGAATCGGGCTACCTCGATGTCGAGCCTGGCACGACCCGGACCAATGTCCCCGGCGTCTTCGCGGCCGGCGATGTCACCGACGAGCATTACCGTCAGGCGGTCACGGCGGCTGGCCTCGGCTGCATGGCCGCGCTCGATGCGGAACGCTGGCTGGCGGCCAGCGCATTGGACCGTCGCGAAGCTGCGGAATGAATGGTTCGGCGCAACCTATCACCAATTCTGATAGGTTGTGTCACCAGATTCAGTGCGAATAATAGGTGCTACCTGCCACACAGACATTGACGCACAAGCGCTTTATCCCGCATCATGCATAAAACGCATAACGGGGGAAGCGCGGTGGATTGGGACCGCATTAGAATATTTTATACGGTCGCGGAGTCAGGCAGCTTTACGAAAGCTGGCGATGTTCTCGGCTTGAGTCAATCAGCCGTCAGCCGGCAGATCGGTGCGCTCGAGCGTGAGCTGCGCGCGCCCCTGTTCCACCGGCATACGCGCGGTCTGATCCTCACCGAACAGGGCGAACTGCTCTGGCGGGCGGCCCGCGAGATGACCCAGCGGCTGGAGCGCACGCGCTCGCAGCTCTCGGAGACGCGCGAGCATCCCTCCGGCGAGCTCAAGGTCACCGCCACGCGCGGCCTGGGCGGCCATTGGCTGACGCCTCGCCTTGCCGAGTTCCTGGATCTCTACCCCGACATCAGGGTCGAGCTCATCCTGACCGATGAGGAACTCGACCTGTCGATGCGCGAGGCCGACATCGCGATCCGCCTGCGCCAGCCGCAGCAGCCGGACCTGATCCAGCGCAAGCTCTTCACGGTGCACTTCCACGTCTACGCCTCGCCGGCCTATGTGAAGCGCTTCGGCGAGCCGAAGAGCTACGACGATCTCGACAACCACCGCATCCTGTCCTTCGGCGGCACCTCGCCCTCCTATCTGACGGCGGTGCACTGGCTCGGCACGATGGGGCGCGACCAGCGCAACCCGCGGCCGATCCATCTGACGGTCAACAACATCACCGCGATGAAGCGCGCGGTGGATTCGGGCGCCGGCATCGCCGTGCTGCCGGACTACCTGATCGAGACTGGCTCGCCGCTCGTGCAGCTCATGCGCGAAACCGAGATGCCGCAGCTCGAGAGCTATCTGGTCTATCCGGAAGAGATGAAGTCTGTGGCCCGCGTCCAGGTCTTCCGCGACTTCCTGATCCAGAAGGCCCAGCGCTGGACCTACTGACAAGTCGGACCACTCGAATACATGAATCGGGCGCCTCAGGGCGCCCGATTGCTTTTTGGCTGTTTTGTGACCACTGGCGCACTTCGCATGCGCCAAATTCGAACAGCACCGTCCGAAATCGCTTTTTAACCGCGGGAATTCGACTGCGAGAGGGCCTTAGCAGCCTCTCCGTGCCGGCCGCATCCTGCAATGAACGCATATTTCTCAATCATTTAGGCTCAAATTCGCGCCATCTGCCCTTAGTTCATGCAGCCAGCGCATGGCGGACCCAAGCTATGTTGCATTGCAAAACGGCAAGTCATGCTCGATATTGTACTCACGGTTGTTCGGAACGGGCTCCGCAATCTCCTCCCGGCGTTGAGTTCGTTTCAGCCGTTCCCCTCTGAGATGTTTGGCGTTTCGCCAGATGTTTCAAACTTTCAAGGCCGGCTCCCCTCGGGGACGCCGGCCCTTTTTTTGTCCATTCCAGTATTCCTGATCGACCGCGGCGCTGCGCCTCGGAGGCCCGACAAAAGAAAAGGCACCGCCCATAAGCGGTGCCTTCCGATTGCGTGCGGCGGTCTCGTCGCTCAGGCGGCGAGCTTGCCGGCGATTTTGGCGAAACCGTCGAGGAAGCCCTGCAGGAAGCTGCGCGTCCCCTCGTTGGTGATCTCGTGGTTGGAGTCGATCAGCTCTTCCTTGAAGGTGATGAAGACCTGCCCGCCGACCACGACGCCGGCGAGGTTGGTCATGATCATCCGCAGTTCGTTCTGGGCGACGGCGGTGCCGACGGCGCCGCCGCTCGTGCCGGTCACCGCCACGGTCTTGCCGGCCCAGGAATTCTTGCCATAGGGGCGCGAGGCCCAATCGATCGCATTCTTGAGCGCGGCCGGGATCGAACGGTTGTGCTCGGGGGTGACGATCAGGATGGCGTCAGCTGCCTCGATCTCTCGCTTCAGCCGCAGCGTCGGCTCGGGGCGGTCGGCTTCCAGGTCCTGGTTGAACAGGGGAAGATCGTCGATCCGCACGAAGGAGGGTTCGAAGGCATCCGCTCCCAGCTTGGCCAGAGCCTCCGCCAGCTTGCGGTTGATCGACTCGCAGCGCGTGCTGCCGACGACGATGGCGAGCTTCAACTTGGCCATGGTATTCCTCGTTACTGGGCGGAAAGTGCCGCGACAGTAGAGGCCTCGGCGATCCCGGAGCAAGCCGGTCGCCTGCAAGGGCACCATTGCAGCAATTCAAGCGCGAAGGCCGAGTTTCCACCCAGCCGCATTACTGCCGCGGCGGCCGGGCAGCGAGCGGCAGCGCGTCGAACAGGCTGGGCTCGGCGGTGGTGCGCGCCTTCTCGATCGTCAGAATCCTGAGCTTGGTTTCGACGCCGCCATCGGCCGAGAAACCGCCCGTCTTGCCGCCGGCCGCGAGAACGCGGTGGCAGGGCACGATGATCGGCCACGGGTTCTGGCCGAGCGCCACGCCGACGGCCCGCGCCGCGCCGGGATCGCCGATGCGAGCCGCGACCTCGCCATAGGTCAGCGTCTCGCCAGGCGGGATGGCGAGCGCGACCTCATAGACCTTGCGGTTGAAATCCGAGACCGCCTCGATCGCGATCGGAAGGTGCGAGAGATCGCGCGCCTCGCCGGTCAGCAAAGCCCGGATCGATGCCACGGCATCGGCGACGAAGCTCTCCGCCCCGGCCTCCTCGGCCTCGGGAAAGCGCCGCGCCAGCCGCCGACGCGCCGCCACCTCGTCGCCTTCCGGCAGTTGCGCCCCGATGAACCGCTCGCCTTCCCAGGCCAGCGCGCAGGTGCCGATCGCCGTCTCGAAGAGATGGAAATGCTGGGTGGCGATGGTCGCTCTCCCGGTCCGCTGCGTGGACGGAACTGATCTAGCATGCCGGATAGCGGCCAGGGCACCCGAAAGCTGGCAGCAGAGGCCGGCTCACATGAAGAGCTTCTCGCCCTCCAGCCCCTTGTAGAGCCCTGCGACCTGCTCGCCATAGCCGTTATAGATCAGAGTCGGCCGCCGGTCGCGCGAGCCCAGCACTTGCTCGCTCGCCTGGCTCCAGCGCGGATGCGGCACCGCCGGGTTCACATTGGCCCAGAAGCCGTATTCCGAGGCCTGAAGCCCCTCCCAGAAGGTCTTCGGCCGCTCCGCCACGAAGCTGATCTTGCGGATCGATTTCACCGATTTGAAGCCGTATTTCCACGGCGTGATCAATCGGATCGGCGCACCGTGCTGCGTCGGCAGCGGCTTGCCGTAGATGCCCGTCACCAGCAGCGGCAGCTCGTTCGTCGCCTCCGCGATGGTCAGCCCCTCGGTATAGGGCCAGGGATACCAGCGCTGGCCCTGGCCGGGCGCCACGCGGGGGTTCAGGAAGGTCTCGAAGCGGATATACTTCGCTGAAGAGAGCGGCTTGGCGAGCGCGACAAAGGATTTGAGCGGGATTCCGGTCCAGGGCACGGCCATCGCCCAGGCCTCGACGCAGCGGAAGCGGTAGAGCCGCTCTTCCAGCGGCAGCTTGCGCACGAGATCGTCGAAGCCGATCTCGAAGGGCTTCTCGACCATGCCATCGACCTGGATCGACCAGGGACGCGTCGCGAGCCGCCGCGAGGCGTCCACGATGTCCTTCGACATACCGAATTCGTAGAAGTTGTTGTAGTTCGCGGCGTCCTCCTCAGCCGTCAGCGCCACATCGATCTTGTAGGCCTCGTTGCGCTTGGCCGGATAGAGATCGAGCGTCGGATCGGGCGTCTGCGCCATCGCGCTTCCCGGCAGCGCAGCCCCCACGATCAGCCCCGCCCCTGCGCCAATCAACTGGCGGCGGTTGAGGAAGGCGCCCTCCGGCGTGGCCTGGCTTTCCGGCATTTCCCAGCCGGCACGGCGCTTGATCAGCATGACGGACATACTCCGTTTCGATGGCCGCTGTTAGGCCACGAAAGCGGGGTCACGGCAATTCACGAGGGGGAGAGGTTTCCCCAGCCGGTCATGGTCGGGCTTGACCCGACCATGTCTGGAAGAATTTGGCTGGTTTACGAGATGGTCGGGTCAAGCCCGACCATGACGCAGATATTCTCAGCCCCGCGCTTCCAGCGCCTTGATGATCGCCTGGCCCATCTCGCTGGTCGAGACGGCGTTGGCGCCCGGTGCGGCGATGTCCTTGGTGCGGGTGCCCGAGCCGAGCACGTCGGCGATCGCGCCTTCGAGCCGGTCGGCTGCCTCGCCGGCGCCGAACGAATAGCGCAGCGCCATGGCAAAGGAGCCGATCATCGCGATCGGGTTGGCAAGGCCCTTGCCGGCGATGTCCGGCGCAGAGCCATGGACGGGCTCGTAAAGCGCCTTGCGCTTGCCGGTGGCCGGGTCTTCCGCGCCCAGCGAAGCCGACGGCAGCATGCCGAGCGAGCCGGTCAGCATCGCCGCGACGTCGGAGAGGATATCGCCGAAGAGGTTGTCGCAGACGATGACGTCATACTGCTTCGGCCAGCGCACGAGCTGCATGGCGCAATTGTCGGCGAGCACATGCTCGAGCTCGACATCCGCATATTCGGCGGCATGGAGCGCGGTGACCGTCTGCTTCCAGAGCACGCCGGTCTTCATAACGTTGTGCTTCTCGGCCGAGGAGACCTTGTTGCGGCGGGTGCGCGCCAGTTCGAAGGCGACGCGGCAAATGCGCTCGATTTCCGGGGTCGTGTAGATCTGGGTGTCGACGCCGCGCTTGGAGCCGTCCTCCAGCGTGACAATCTCCTTCGGCTCGCCGAAATAAACGCCGCCGGTGAGCTCGCGCACGATCAGGATGTCCAGGCCTTCGACGACCTCGGGCTTGAGCGACGAGGCCGAGGCTAGCGCCGGGTAGCAGATCGCCGGGCGCAGATTGGCGAACAGGCCGAGATCCTTGCGCAGGCGCAGCAGCCCGGCTTCCGGCCGGTGCTGGTAGGGCACATCGGCCCATTTCGGCCCGCCGACGGCGCCGAAGAGCACGGCGTCGGCATCCTGCGCCAGCTTCATGTCGCCTTCCGAGATCGCGGCCTTGTGCGCGTCATAGGCCGCGCCGCCAACGAGACCCTTCTCGATCTCGAAAGAGCCGAGGCCCTGCTTGCCGAACCAGGACACGATCTGTTCGACCTGGCCCATCACCTCGGGGCCGATGCCGTCGCCGGGGAGCAGCAGGAGCTTGTGGGTTGCCATGATCGTGAAGCCTCGTGTCCAGGTCGTTTCCTGCGCAGGCTGATAGGCGGCGGGGCGCCGCCATGCAAGCCGAAGCCCCGCAGAGCCGCCACGCAAAAAGCCCGCCCCTGTCGGGGCGGGCCTTCTTGACCGTCAGGCCGCGAGTGCCGCTCGCGACGCGGCGGTCACTCGATGATCTGGATGACGCGGCGGGTGCTGGGCTCGACCAGCACGGCGCGGTCGTTCACCACGGTATAGCGGTAGTTGCTGACGCCGTATTCGGCCGGCACCTCGCGATAGACCACGCCCTGCTGCGGCAGCACCGTGCCGACTGCGAGCGGCTGGGCGTAGGTGAAGGAGGTCGGGCGCTGCGTGATGACGTATTCCTTGAAGCGCGGCGCAAGCTCGCTGCGCATCGACGGCGCTTCCGGCAGGCCGTTGGGCTGGCCCTGGCCCTGCGCCATGACGGCGGCGGGCAGCAAGACGAGGCCGGCGGCGAAAACGATATTCCTGAGCATCTGGATGTCCTTCATCTGCGACGAAGCCGAAGGTCGCCCTTTGCTATCCCTATGCTCGAAGAACGGCCCGGCCGGCATGAGGTTCCGCAGAAAATGCGAAAGCCGGGGATGCCCGCCCGAGGAGGCGCTCAGCTCCGCAGCCGCGCCGTCACCTCGATCTCGACCTTCATTTCCCGCTTGAGCAGCCCGGCGATGACATAGATTCCGGCGGCCGGCCGGATTTCGCCGAAGACCTCGCCGCAGACGCCGAGCACCGGCTCGCAATAGCTGCGGTCGGTGACGAAATACTGGGCCCGGACGATCTGCGACAGCGACGAGCCGGCCTCATCCAGCACCGCCCCGATCGTGCGGAAGATGTTGCGGGTCTGCTCGGCCGGATCATCCGGCATCGCCATGGTGACGTAGTCATAGCCGGTCGTGCCGGAAACGAAGACCAGGTCGCCGTCGATCACGGCCCGCGAGTAGCCGAAGGAGCGCTCGAAGGGCGAACCGGTGGAAATGAGGCGGCGCATGGCCAATTCTCCAAGAACCAAAGCGGGTCATCCCGGACGACCGAAGGAAGACCCGGGATCCATGCCTGAAGATTCCCCGAAAGGCTCAGGCATGGATCCCGGATCGGCGCCGCTGACGCGGCTTGTCCGGATGACCAGCCATTCATGCAGCATGGCCGCGGACGCCACCCGTTTTCTGGAAAGCTGCGCCTGGAACCTGCTGATTTTGACATGGAACCACGCCGTCATTCCGGGGGGCCGTAGGCCCGAGCCCGGAACCCAGAACCGACACCCTCTGCCGGAAGGGCGGCTGGGCTCCGTTTCCTTGCCGACACGCCGCATCGGTTCTGGGTTCCGGGCTCATTGCTTCGCAATGCCCCGGAATGACGGCGGAGTTCCAGATCCATCAATGCGTCTAGACCCGCCCGCCCTTCAGCGCGCGCAGCACCTTCTCTCCGGGCCGGCCGGTCTGCGGCATGCCGATCTTTCCCTCGATCTCCTTGATCGCGGCCCGCGTCAGCGCGCCCACCGCGCCATCGGGCTCGCCGACATTGTAGCCGCGCGCGATCAGCAGGCGCTGCAGCTCGCGCCGCTGCTCGCGCGACAGCGGCAGATCGTCGGTCGGCCAGTCGCCCTGCACGCCCGGCCGGCCGCGCAGCCGGTCGGACAGGAGGGAGATGGCGAGAGCATACGAGTCCGCGCCGTTGTAGCTGTAGGCGGCGTCGTAGTTCTTGAAGACGAGGAAGGCCGGTCCGTTGCGGCCGGCCGGCATCAGCAGGCCGGCATTGCCGGTGCCGTTCAGCGCCGAGCCGTCGTATTTCACGATGCCACGCGCTGCCCAGGTCGAGACGGGATGCTTCGGGTTGCGCCCGGTCGGCCCGGAATAGCCGTCCGGCACGCGCACCTCGTAGCCCCAGGTCGCGCCGGTGACCCAGCCGGCCTTGGCCATGAAGTTCGCGGTCGAATGCAGCGCGTCGGGAATGGAATCGACGAGATCGCGCCGGCCGTCGCCATCGCCATCGACCGCGAGGCGCAGATAGGTCGAGGGGATGAACTGGGTGTGGCCGAAAGCGCCGGCCCAGGAGCCGAACAGCCGCTCGGGCCTGACATCGCCGCGCTGGATGATCTGCAGCGTCGCGATCAGCTCGCCCTTGAAGAAGGCGTTGCGGCGCGGCGCCAGGCAGGCGCCGGTCGAGAGCGCCTGCACGAGCGGCATCTTCCCGCGCGCCTTGCCGAAATCGCTCTCGACGCCCCAGACGGCGGCGATGGTGTGGCGGTCGACGCCGAAGCGCTGCTCGGCCGCCGCCAGCGTCGAGGCGTGCTGGCGCATCATCGAGCGCCCTTCCGCGACCTTCTCGTCATCGACCAGCGTGCCGAGATAGTCCCAGATCGGCGTCTTGAACTCCGGCTGGTTGTTCATCGCCTCGATGACCTTCATGTCCGGCTCGACGCCGGCCATGGCCCGATCGAAGGTCGCGCTCGATACGCCCTTGGCCGCAGCCGCCGAACGCAGGCCGGCGAGGCAGGATTGGAAGTCCGCTTGAGCCGGGGCGGCGGAAGCAAGCAGGACGAGTGGCAAGGCCAATGTGATTGCGCGCATGGGTCTCCACCGAATCGCATGAATGACGCGAAGCTAGGCCGCTGTGGTTAATGGAGGTTAACGATCGAGAGTGGCGGCACGAAGAAGCGAATTCGGCTATGGGAAAACCACCATCCCTCCCGCGATTCGCCCGCCATGTCGCCAGCCGCCATCGAGCTCCTCGGCTTCGCCGCAGCCACGCTGACCAGCCTGTGCTGGCTGCCGCAGGCCTGGCGCACCATCCGCACCCGCGACACCCGCGCGATCTCGCTGTGGACGCAAGGGCTTTTTGCCGCAGGCACCGCGCTCTGGCTGAGCTACGGCATCCAGATCCTGTCCTGGCCGGTCATCGCCGCCAACGCCCTCACCCTTCTCCTCGTTCTCGTCATCATCTCGATGAAGCTTCGCTTCGGCTGAACGCCGGAACCGTTGCGCCGAACGCCCGTTGTCAGCCGTCGCCCAAACAAGCCGTCGCGAAGAGAGCCCCCCGGCATGCCCTCCCTGACCACCGCCCATATCCTGCCGATCGCGATGCTGTTCGGCTCCAACATCTTCATGACCTTCGCCTGGTACGGGCACCTCAGCTACAAGAGCACCGCGATCTGGCTCGCCATCCTCGCGAGCTGGATGATCGCACTGCCGGAATACATGCTGGCCGTGCCGGCCAATCGCGTCGGCTCGGCCGTCTATTCCGCCGCCGAGCTCAAGACGATGCAGGAAGTCATCACGCTCACGGTTTTCGCCGGCTTCTCGGTGTTCTGGCTCAAGGAGTCCTTGACCTGGAGCCATGCCGTCGGCTTCGCCCTGATCGCGGCCGGCGCCTTCTTCATCTTCCACGCCAAGGCCTGAGGACGCGACCTCCGGCCGATATCTCCAACGACAAACCGACCAGGAATACCTGCCTTGAACAAGACGGCACTGATCCTCTGCGGCCTCCTGCTCGCCCCGGCGGCGGCGATGGCCGGCCCGACCTGCAGCCCGAGCAGCGAGCGCGCGCGCATCCTCTCCGCCGCCTCGCCGAACGCGATCCACCGCAACTGGCAGGGCGGCAAGCATCTCGGCTATGGCTGGTCGCTGCAGGTCGAGCGCAGCACGCATGACGCGGCTGGCACCGAATACTATGTCGGCGACCTCTACGATCCGGACGGCCAGCTCGCGACGCGGAAGGTATTCGCCGTCGAGAGCGAGTGGGATTGCGGGCCGTAAGACGCCCCCGCAGAGCGTCATTCTCGGGCGAAGCCCTCGGGTCCGTTCTTCGATCGGCCCAAGGATAAACTCCGCGGAGACCTGAGAATCTCCGGCAATATGAGGCTGGAGGAGCCTCTTTCGGCGAGAGATGCTCGGGTCAAGCCTGAGCATGACGCGCCTTCATGCTCACCTGGCCGGTCGCACCCTCAGGATCTTGCCGTTGGCATCGTCGCTGAGCAGGTAGAGGAAGCCGTCCGGCCCCTGCCTGACATCGCGGATGCGCTCGCCGATCGTGGTCAGCAGGCGCTCTTCGCCGGTCACCTTTTCGCCCTCGGTGGAGAGCCTGACCAGCATCTGGCCGGCGAGCGCGCCGACGAAGAGCGAGTTCTTCCAGGCCGGCCAGACAGGACCGGTGTAGAAAGCGGCGCCTGACGGCGCGATCGACGGGTCCCAATAGAACAGCGGCTGCTCCATGCCGGGCTTCGCCGTGCCCTCGCCGATCTTCGTCCCGGAATAATCGATGCCGAAGGTGATGACCGGCCAGCCATAGTTCAGCCCGGCCTTCGGCGTGTTGACCTCGTCGCCGCCGCGCGCGCCATGCTCTGCCGTCCAGAGCTGGCCGCTCTCCGGATGCAGTGCCGCCCCCTGCACGTTGCGGTGACCGATCGACCAGATTTCCGGCGCCCAGCCCTGCTTCTTGGGATTATCGGCCGGCGCGCCACCCTCCGGCCTGATGCGGATGACCTTGCCGAGATGGTTGGCGGGGTTCTGCGCCTGGTCGCGCTCGCTGTAACGGTCACCCACGGTGACGAAGAGCGCGCCCGTCCGGTCGAAGACGAGGCGGGAGCCGAAATGCATGTTCGAGCTGATCGTCGGCATCTGCCGGAAGATCACCTCGACGCCGGTCAGGGCGGTGCCCTGCTCGTTCAGCTTCCCCCGCCCGACGCTCGTGCCGTTGCCGCCCGAGCGCGGCTCGGCGAAGGAGAAGTAGACGAAGCGGTTCCGTGCGAAGGCGGGATCGAGCGTCACGTCGAGGAGCCCACCCTGCCCGCGCGCCATCACGCTCGGCACGCCCGTGACTGGCCGCGACAGCTTGCCGTCGGTCTCCACGATCCTGAGCCGGCCCGGCCGCTCGGTGACGAGCATGCGCCCGTCCGGCAGGAAGGCGAGACCCCAGGGGTTTTCCAGCCCGCTGGCGACGGTCTCGACGACGAGTTCGCCTGCGCTCGACGGAAAGCGCTGCTGGGCTATGGCGGATTGCGACAGGAACGCCCCGAGCGTCCCCGTCGCAAACGTCAGTCCCGCAAACACAAACCGCATCGTCGTCTCCCATCCATCGTCCGGCCCTGCCAGAGATAGAGGTCAACGTCGCGGATCACCAAGCCGTTGCGACGAGCTCACGACGAAGTGAGGCGTTTACGGCGACGAAAGGGCACCTTCGTTCCGGGCGCGCCACTGAGACGGCCTGCCCGGAACGGCGGGGGAGATACCGCTTATTCCGGCTTCACGCCGGCGTCGGCGATGATCTGCTTCCAGGTCGCGATTTCCTGGATGTGGTAGGGCTTGAACGCGGCGGGATCGCGCACCTTGAGCGTGAAGCCGAGCTTCAGGATGGCATCGCGGGTCGCCGGCTTGTTCAGCGAGGCGATGACGGCCTTGGACAGCGTGTCGAGCACGTCATCCGGCGTCTTTACGGGAGCGAAGAAAGCCGCCCAGGAATCGGCATCGGCATTGCTGACGCCCTGCTCGCGCAGCGTCGGAATATTCTTGGCGCTCGGGTTGCGCTCCGGGCTTGCGATGGCGAGCGCCCTCAGCGTGCCGGCATTGATCTGCTCCAGCACGCTCGGCAGCGTCGAATTGGCAATGTCGATGCGGCCGGCGATGATCTCCTGCACCAGCGGCGCGGCGCCCCTGAACGGCACATGCGTCATCTTGATGCCGGTGCGCTGCATGAACAGCTCCATCGCCAGATGCGAGCCGGAGCCGACACCGGTCGAGCCGTAGTTGAGCTTGCCCGGATCGGCCTTGGCGAGCGCGATCAGCTCCGGGATGGTCTTGGCCGGCAGGTCGTTGCGGACGACGAAGGCGTGCTCGAAGGCGCCGACGCCGGCGAGCGGCGCGAAATCCTTGACCGCGTCGTAGCCGGGCTCCTTCAGCAGGAACATGTTGTTGCCATGCGTCTGGTTGTTGCCGAAGACGATCGTGTAGCCGTCGGGGGCAGCATGAGCGACGGCACGCGTGCCGACCGCACCCGAGGCACCGGCCCGGTTGTCGACGACGACGTTGTGCCCGAACGCGACCGTGAGGTCTTGCGCCACGAAGCGCGCGATGGCGTCGGTCGGCCCGCCCGCCGGATAGGGCACGACCAGGGTGATGACCTTGCTGGGGAAGCTCTGGGCCCGGGCCACAGACGGAGCGAGGACGGCGCCGGCCATCAGGCCGAGCGTGGAACGGCGGGTCAACGACATGAACTTCCTCCCGGACGCCCGCCTGTATGGCGGTGCTGATTTCGCGGCAGATTTACGGGCAAAGGCGACATGCGTCCAGCGCCAGATATGCGCCGGCTAAAGCAGGGTAGCCTGCGCCATGAACAGAGGAGGACAGCCGATGACGGTACGCATCGAGAGGCAGGGCAAGGTCGCGACGGTCGTCCACAGCCGGCCGGAAGCGCGCAACGCCATGGACCCCGAGAGCGCCGAGGCGCTGACACGCGCCTTCCTCGAACTCGACGGCGATGAGGAGACCGCCGCGATCGTGTTCTGGGGCGAAGGCGGCGCCTTCTGCGCCGGCTGGGACCTGAAATACGCCCAGGCCTTCACCGATGCCGAGCGTTTCGAACGCGAGATCGTCGAGAGCCTCGCCTTTCCGCCCGCCGGTGCGGAGCCGCGCGGCCCGATGGGCCCCTCGCGATTGGAGATGAGCAAGCCGCTGATTGCCGCGGTCGAAGGCCCTGCCGTGGCCGGCGGCATGGAGTTGGCGCTGTGGTGCGACGTCCGCGTGATGGCGGAGGACGCCTATTTCGGCGTCTATTGCCGACGCTGGGGCATTCCGCTGATCGATGGCGGCACGGTCCGCCTGCCGCGCCTCGTCGGCCAGGGCCGCGCGCTCGAGATCATCATGACCGGCCGGAAGGTCGAAGCCGACGAAGCCCTGCGCATCGGCCTGTGCGAGAAGGTCGCGCCAAAGGGGCAGGCACGCGCCGTCGCGGAGGCGATGGCACAGGAGATCGCGCGCTTCCCGCAGGGCGCCGTCCGCGCCGACCGCGCCAGCGCCATCGCCGGACATGGCCTGAGCGTCAGGACCGCGCTCGAACAGGAATGGAAACAAGGCGTCCACACCATCACGACGGAAGGCGCGGCCGGTGCCGGCCGTTTCGCCGCCGGGAAGGGACGCGGCGGCGATTTCTCGGAAATCTGACGCGTCAGGGCGCGAGCCCGGCCCGCTTCAAGCGCTGGATCGCGAGGTCGAGCGCCTGCAGGAAGGCTGAGCGATCCTTCGGCGAGAACGGCTTCGGCCCGCCGCTGGCCGCGCCCATCGCCCGCAGGTCCTCCATCATGTCCCGCGTCGCCAACGCCATGCCGATCGAGGCCTCTGTGAACGGTTTGCCGGTCGACCCGATGACGTCGGCGCCAGCCTTGATGCAGCGATCGGCCAGCGGGATGTCGGCCGTCACGACGATCGACCCGCGTCCGACGCGCTCGGCGATCCAGTCATCGGCCGCATCGAAGCCGCCAGAGACCGTCACGCGTTCGATCCATGGCTCGCGGGGCACGTTGATGAAGCTGTTGGCGACGACGAAGACCTTGACCCGGTGGCGCTCGGCGACGCGGTAGATCTCCGGCTTCACCGGGCAGGCATCGGCATCGACATAGATCGCGATGGTTGCGGCTGTGCTCGTCATTCCCCGGCCTTCGCATGCTCGGGCTGCGGGATCAAACGGCGGAAATTCATGACGCTTCTGCAAAACATCAAGCAGTTGCGCTTGCGATCATGGCCGGCAGGTCATAGACCACGCGCGCGCCTGCTGCGGCGCATCCTTTCCGCTCCCCGGAGATCAGTCCCATGGCCTTTCTTGCCGATGCCCTGAAGCGCGTGAAGCCCTCAGCGACCATCACGATCACGCAGAAGGCCCGCGACCTGAAAGCCCAGGGCAAGGACGTGATCTCGCTCTCCGTCGGCGAGCCCGATTTCGACACGCCGGACAATATCAAGGAAGCGGCCATCGCCGCGATCCGGCGCGGCGAGACCAAGTACACCCCGGTCTCCGGCATCCCGCAGCTGCGCGAGGCCGTCGCCCGCAAATTCAAGCGCGAGAACGGCCTCGACTACAAGGCGAGCCAGACCATCGTCTCGACCGGCGGCAAGCACGTCATCTACAACGCGCTGCTCGCCACGCTGAACCCCGGCGACGAGGTGATCTGCGTCTCGCCCTACTGGGTCAGCTATCCCGAGATGGTCGCGCTCTGCGGCGGCACGGCGACCTTCGCCGAGACCTATCTCAAGAACGACTTCAAGCTGCAGCCGGAAGACCTCGAGAAGGCGATCACCCCCAAGACCAAGTGGGTGATCCTGAACTCGCCGTCGAACCCCTCGGGCGCCGCCTACAGCCACGCCGAGATGAAGAAGCTCACGGATGTGCTGATGCGCCATCCCCATGTCTGGATCCTGACCGACGACATGTACGAGCACCTCGTCTATGGCGACTTCCAGTTCGTCACGCCGGCGCAGATCGAGCCCGCCCTCTACGAGCGCACGCTGACCATGAACGGCGTCTCGAAGTCCTATGCGATGACCGGCTGGCGTATCGGCTACGCCGCTGGCCCGCAGCAGCTCATCAACGCCATGGACCTGGTCCAGGGCCAGCAGACCTCGGGCACCTCGGCGATCTCGCAATGGGCCGCGGTCGAAGCTCTCGACGGCACGCAGGATCACATCCCGGTCTTCAGGAAGGCGTTCGAGCGCCGCCGCGACCTCGTCGTTTCCATGCTGAACCAGACCCGCGGCCTGAAGTGCCCGGTGCCGGAAGGCGCCTTCTACGTCTATCCCGACTGCTCGGAGCTGATCGGCAGGAAGCTGCCGAGCGGCAAGGTGATCGAGACCGATGAGGATCTCGTGATGGGCCTGCTGGAGACGGAAGCCGTCGCGGCCGTGCACGGCTCCTCCTTCGGTCTCGGCCCGAACTTCCGCATCTCCTACGCCACCTCGGACGAGAAGCTGGAAGAGGCCTGCCGCCGCATCCAGCGTTTCTGCGCCGAGCTGCGCTGAGACGATGGCGACCGGCGCCGCAACGCGCCGAATCTTTCTGGCCGGGAGCCTCGTGCTCCCGGCCTCTTTCGTTTTCGGGCAGAGCGCGAACACCCTCTCCCCGCGCGAAGCGTTTGAAGCCGCTCAGGCAAAGCGAATCCTGCTGATCGATATCCGCAGCGCGGAGGAATGGGCCGATACCGGCCTGCCGCAGGGCGCCCTAGCGTTCGATGCCGATGCGCCGGCCTTCGAGGTCCGCCTCGCCGGGCTTCGCCTCGACAATCCCGGCAAGCGCATCGCGCTGATCGACCGCACCGGCGCGCAGGCCGTGGCCGTCGCGCAGAAGCTGGCCGGACGCGGCTGGCGCGATCTCGCGGCGGTGCGGGGCGGCGTGCTTGGGCCGGGTGGGTGGCTGGCCGAGAAGCTGCCACTGACGCCGCCGTAGAATCCTTCTCCCTTCGGGGAGAAGGTGTCTGCGAAGCAGACGGATGAGGGCCGTCATCGCCGGCCTTGCCTCATCCGTCAGCGCTTCGCGCTGCCACCTTCTCCCCCGCGGGGAGAAGGATTCAACAGGTCCGGCCTTCTCTCCCGCGTGATCGTCTCCGCCTGCTGGCGTCGCCATTTCGCGATGCGGGCATGGTCGCCGGAGAGCAGCGCCTCCGGCAGGCCCCTGCCTTCCCATTCGCGCGGGCGGGTGTAGTGCGGATATTCGAGCAGGCCGTTCTCGAAGCTCTCGTCCTCGCCCGAGGCTTCCTTGCCCATCACGCCGGGAATGAGGCGCACGCAGGCATCGAGCAGCGTCAGCGCCGCCATCTCGCCACCGGAGAGGATGTAGTCGCCGATCGAGACCTCGATCAGGTTGCGCCCCTCGATGACGCGCTCGTCGACGCCCTCGAAGCGCCCGCAGATGATGACGAGGCCGGGGCCATCAGCCCATTCGCGCACTTGGCGCTGCTGAAGCGGCCGCCCGCGCGGAGACATCAGCAGGCGCGGGCGTTCATCCTCGGCCGGCACGGCGGCATCGATCGCCGCCGCCAGCACGTCGCAGCGCAGCACCATGCCGGCGCCGCCGCCGGCCGGGTTGTCGTCGACATTGCGATGGCGGCCGATGCCGTGCTCGCGAATCTGGTGCGCATCGAGCGCCCACAAGCCCTTGCGCAGCCCCTCGCCCGCCAGCGAGATGCCCAGCGGGCCCGGAAACATCTCCGGGTAGAGCGTCAGGATCGAGGCATGGAAGGGCATGGCTTAGTCCAGTCCAGCGTTTGAAAAACCGCCGTCATCCCGTGCGAAGCGAAGCGCAAACGCGGGATCCATGCCTGAGCGTAATCGAAAAGAGTTCAGGCATGGTTCCCGGATTGGCGCGGCTGCGCCGCTTGTCCGGGACGACACACCGATTGGAAGCTAACTGAAGCGCAGTGCCGGCAACCCGTCCAGCGCCGTGAAATCGCGAACCGAGGCGATCAGGTTGCCATAGGCCGCGAAGCCGCCGGCATCGAGCATCGTGAG
This sequence comes from Allobosea sp. P4_C6, assembly GCF_056402015.1. Lineage (NCBI taxonomy): Bacteria > Pseudomonadati > Pseudomonadota > Alphaproteobacteria > Hyphomicrobiales > Alloboseaceae > Allobosea > Allobosea sp. P4_C6. Next base: position 99,932 of record NZ_JBFUIF010000008.1, on the reverse strand, counting down.
CAAGGCGATGGCGCGCATGCCGGCGCGATGCGCGGCCTCGACACCCAGCGGCGCATCCTCGAAGACGATGCAGTCGGCGGGCTGAACCTTCATGCGCTCGGCCGCGGCCAGGAACATGTCCGGATGCGGCTTGCCGCGGAAACCCTGGCTCGGCGAGACGATGGTGGCGAAGCGCTGGCGCAGGCCGAGCGTGTCGAGCACCACCTCGATATTCGCTGGCGGCGCGGCGGTCGCCACCGCCATCGGGATGCCGGCCGCTTCGGCGCGCGCGATCAGGTCGAGGAAGCCGGCGTTTGCGGCGACATGCGGCAGGTAGGCCTCCCGATAGAGCGCCTCCTTGGAATCGCTCATCGCGTCCAGCTCGGCGACGGCCGCCTGCGGGAAATAGGAGGAGATGATCTCGTTGCCGGCCATGCCGGCAGTGCGCGCGGCAAAAGTGTTGCGGTCGAATGGCAGGCTGTTGCTGACGTGCCAGCTTTCCCAGGCATCGTCATGGAAGCGCATGTTGTCGACGATGGTGCCGTCCATGTCGAAGATCAGCGCGCGGGCCGGCTTATCGCTTGGCATCATCTGGTTGACCGTCGTCGGGTTCGAACAATCCAGCCGGCGGCTCGGCCTCGATCCGCCTTGCGGCGATGTCGATGCGCGGCACGACAGCTTTGGTGAAGGGTATCAGCACCGAGCGCCCGTCCGGCGTCTCGACATCGAGCAGGTCGCCCGCGCCGTAATTCTCGACCGTCGTGACGGTTCCGAGCGTCGCCCCATCGGGGCCGATGACGGTGCAACCGATCAGATCGGCATGCAGGAACTCATCCTCATCCTCGCTCGCGGCCAGCTTGTCGCGCGCGACGAGCAGCTCGACGCCGTTCAGCGCTTCCGCCTGCTCGCGGGTCGTCACGCCCTTGAGCCGAGCGACGACCACCTCCTTGGCGGGGCGGACGTCATCGATCTCGTAGGTTCGGCCCTTGCGGTCGACCAGCGGGCCGTAACCGGCGATCGCGAGCGGATCGCCGGTGAAGGTCTTGATCCTGACCTCGCCGCGCACGCCATGCGGCGCGCCGACGATACCGAGCAGGATGAGTTGATTGTCAGACATGGCTCGTCATTCCGGCCAAGCCGCAAAGCGGCGCAGCGCCGGAATCCATCGAAGGGCGGTGACGCTCTACGATGGATTCCGGGTCTCCCTTCGGTCGCCCGGAATGACGGAGCCCCGTCTTCAAGACAAGCTCACGCCTCGGCGGAGGCTTCGGCGGCCGGGGCAGCAGCCTTCTCGGCCTTCTTCTCGGCGCGCTCCTTGGCCTTCTCGCCCGGAACGGCCTTGTTCGGGTTGTTGCGGGCCGGGCGCTTGGCGATGCCGGCGGCATCGAGGAAGCGCAGCACGCGGTCGGTCGGCTGGGCGCCCTTGGCGAGCCAGGACTGGACCTTCTCGAGGTCGAGAACGACGCGCTCGGCCGAATCCTTCGGCTTCATCGGATCATAGGAGCCGATCTTCTCGATGAAGCGGCCATCGCGCGGCGAGCGGGCGTCGGCGACGACGATGCGATAGTAGGGGCGCTTCTTGGCGCCGCCGCGGGTCAGGCGAATCTTGAGGGACATTGTCTTCTTCCTTTGGTTTGAAGTTTGAAGTCGTGTTGAATGGTGAAGGCTACTTCTTCTTGCCGAACGGTCCGCCCAGCCCGGGCAGCCCGCCGCCGCCGAGGCCCGGCAGCTTCGGCATCATGCCGGCCGGGGGCGTGATGCCCTTCGGAAGCCCTGGGAAACCGCCAGGGGGCATCGACGGCAAGCCACCGCCCGCGCCGAGCTGCTTCTGCAGTTCGGCGAGCTGGGCAGGATCCATCTTCGACGGGTCGGGCATGCCGGCGGGAAGACCGCCGCCGAGCCCAAACATGCTGCCGAGCTTGCCGAGCATGCCGCCCTTCTGCTTGCTCATCATTTTCATGGCGTCGGCCATGCCGCGATGCATCTTGAGCAGCTTGTTGATGCTCTCGGCCGAGGTGCCGGAACCGGCCGCGATGCGCTTCTTGCGGCTGTTCTTGAGCAGGTCGGGGTTCTTGCGCTCGGCCGGCGTCATCGAATCGATCGCGGCGATCATGCGCTTGAACATCTTGTCGCCGACGCCCGCGCTGGCGAGCTGAGACTGGGCCTGCTTCATGCCGGGCAGCATGCCCATCACGCCGCCGATGCCACCCATCTTCTCCATCTGCTGAAGCTGCGCGCGCATGTCGGAGAGGTCGAACTGGCCCTTCGCCATGCGCTGCGCAGTCGCCTGCGCCTGCTCGGCATCGATCGTCTCGGCCGCGCGCTCGACGAGGCTGACGATATCGCCCATGCCGAGGATGCGGTTCGCGACGCGCGAGGGATGGAAATCCTCGAGCTCGCCGACCTTCTCGCCGGTGCCGACCAGCTTGATCGGCTTGCCGGTGACGGCGCGCATCGAGAGCGCCGCGCCACCGCGCGAATCGCCGTCCATGCGGGTCAGCACGATGCCGGTGAGGCCAACGCGGGCATCGAAGGCGCGCGCGGTGTTGACCGCATCCTGGCCGGTCAGCGCATCGGCGACCAGCAGCACCTCGTGCGGGTTCGTCGCGGCCTTCACCTCGGCGACCTCGGCCATCAGCGTGTCGTCGAGCGTGACGCGGCCGGCGGTGTCGAGCATGACGACGTCGTAGCCGCCCAGCCGCGCCGCCTCGATGGCGCGCTTCGCGATCTGCACGGCCGACTGGCCGGCGACGATCGGCAGCGTCTGCACGCCGACCTGGGTGCCGAGCACCGCGAGCTGTTCCATGGCGGCCGGGCGTCGCGTATCGAGCGACGCCATCAGCACCTTCTTCTTGTTCCGCTCCGTCAGCCGCTTGGCGATCTTCGCGGTCGAGGTCGTCTTGCCGGAGCCCTGCAGACCCACCATCAGGATCGGCACCGGCGGCACGGCGTCGAAGCCGATGCCCTCGCCCTCCCCGCCGAGCGTGTCGATCAGGACGTCGTTGACGATCTTGATGACCTGCTGGCCGGGCGTGATCGACTTCAGAACCTCGGCGCCGACGGCCCGCTCGCGCACCTTGTCGGTGAAGCTGCGGACGACCTCGAGCGCGACGTCGGCCTCCAGCAGCGCACGGCGAACCTCGCGCAGCGCGGCGTTGACATCCTCCTCGGTCAGCGCACCCCGGCGGGTCAGCCCCGAGAGGATGCCTGAGAGTCTGTCGCTGAGCGTGCCGAACATGCGGACCTGCCTGCTTGCCTCAAGAAGCCTTCACGGCCGAGCCTCATCGCCAAACGGTTTCGCGCCCGAGGGCGCAGACGCGCTGTCGGGCGTTGACCTCCGGGCTCATGGAAGCGCTAGGCGCGGCCCGGTCGGCGGATGTGGTTTCGGCGATGTCGGCGAAACGAATGCGGTCTTAAAGCCGAAGACCATGGCGAAAGTCAAGTTTTGGGGGAATGCGTGCCGGCTGGCCGCACCCCCTGGTTGCAATTTCATGCGCGCTGCCGCATTCCTGTGCCCAGTCCTGCGTCTTCCAGACCGGGCCGATCGCCGGGGGATTCTAGTCCGCAAGGCCTTCTGCCGGGTTATCGACGGCGCGCGGTGCGGCTGAGGTCTTTCGGCCCCAGAAAGGCCCATATCGGGCGGCATCGCTCGCCTCCCTGTTCGCAACGATGCTGGTCCATGAAACGCTCCTCCGTCCTCGCTCTCCTGGCCCTGTCCTGTCTGCTCGCGGCCTGTGCCGGCGGTCCGCGCCAAGACGGTCCGCCGAATCCCAGGACAGTCGAGAAGATCGCCGCCGTCTCGCTCGATCCGGCATCGGCGGGGCGCATCCTCAACGCCTATCGCGCCAGCAACGGCCTCGGCCCGGTCAAGCCCGATCCGCGCCTGATGGCGATGGCGCAGCGCCAGGCCGATGCGATGGCCGCGCAAAATGCGCTCTCGCATGATGCCGGCGGCAGCTTCGGCGCGCGCGTGCAGGCTGCGGGCATCGACAGCGCCCGGGCGGCCGAGAATCTCGGCGGCGGCTACTTCTCGACCGAGGAAGCCTTCGCCGGTTGGCGCCAGTCCTCTGGCCACAACGCCAATCTCCTGATGAAGGAGGCGACCCGTTACGGTATCGCCCTCGCCAAGGATCCGCGCACGAGCTACGGGGCCTGGTGGGTGCTGGTGGTCGCCGCCGACCCCGAGCGGCGCGTCACGCTCGACACCGGGCCGCTCGTACCCGTCCAAAGGCGTTGACGAGCGAAATTCCGAGATGACAGGCCGTGGCCCTTGCGGCTAGCAATGACGTCCTTTTCAAAGAGGATACATACTGCAATGGCCAAATTGTCTGGAATAGCATTCGCTCTAGCTGCCCCGTTGCTGATCGCAGGCGTGACTGTGGGTCAGGCACAGCCTTGCGTGACGAATTTCAACTCTGCCGGCGTGCCGATGGTCTCGCAGATTACCTACAAGACCTGGGATCTCTTCAAGAAGCCGCCGGCCGCTGTGCTGCCCGCGATCGCCAGGGCGATCCAGGCCGATGGCGACTTCATGGACATCCGCACCGACAAGGCCAGCGGCACGATCTCCGCGATACAGGAGGTGACCGGCTCCGGCCGTCCGCAGCTCCTGAAAGTGACCACGCGCAAGCAGCCGACCGGCACGCGCGTCGACATCGCCTTCACCGTGCAACCCGGCCAGATGTCGCCGGAAGGAGCTGTCCGGACAGCCCTCTGCGACTTCCTCGACAGCGCGCGCTGAGCCATCGCGAGCCCGAGAACACGGGGCTCGCCGAAAACGCCGGGCACCGATTTCCAATCCTGGGGCCCGGCTCTTTACAAGAGACCGCATTTGGTGATGGCTCTGGTTTTTACGGAGCCTCCCATCATGACCTTCGAAGCCTGGGCCGCCTTCGCCGCCGCCACCGCCGTCCTCCTGGTCATTCCCGGACCGACGATCCTCCTCGTTATCTCCTATGCGCTCGGCCAGGGCTGGCGCACCGCCTTCCCGATCGCCGTGGGCGTCGCGCTCGGCGATTTCACGGCGATGACGCTCTCCATGCTCGGCATCGGCGCCTTGCTCGCCACCTCCGCCATGGTCTTCACCGCGCTGAAATGGATCGGCGCTGCCTATCTCATCTGGCTGGGCATCAAGCTGTTCCGGGCCGGCGGCACGCTCGACGCCAAGCCGCGAGAGGATGCCGCCCCCGCCTGGAAGATGCTCGGCCATGCCTGGCTGGTGACGGCGCTCAACCCCAAGAGCATCACCTTCTTCGTGGCCTTCCTGCCGCAGTTCCTCGACACGAAGGGCGATTTCTGGACGCAGATGCTGATCTTCGAGGCGACCTTCATCGGCCTCGCCTTCGCCAATGCCATGGGCTACGCGCTGGTCGCCTCCCGCGCCCGCGCCGTCGTCAGCGATCCCCGCGCGATCGGGCTCTTCAACAAGGCCGGCGGCACGCTGCTGATCGGCGCCGGCGTCGCGACGGTGGCGATCCGCTCCGGCAGCAACTGAACGAACGGCCTCCGCGACCATGACGGCGAAAGACCTGTCGACGCTCGGCTTCTACGCCGCCGAGGCGGAAGCCTACGCCGCGCGGAAGCGCGAGCCGGAGCACCGACGGATCGATCTTTTCGCCAGGACGCTACGCCCCGGCGCCCGCATCCTCGAGCTCGGCTGCGGCGGCGGCCAGGACAGCGAGGCGATGCTGGCGCGGCTTCGACCTGTTTCCGACCGATGGTTCGCCGGAGCTGGCACAACAGGCCGAGCAGCGGCTCGGCCGCCCGGTCGGTGTGCTGCTTTTCGAGCAGTTGGACGAGGTCGAGGCCTATGACGGCATCTGGGCGCATGCCTGCCTTCTGCATGCGCCGCGCCCGGCCCTGCCCGGCATCATAGACCGCATCCATGACGCCTTGCGGCCGGGCGGAATCCTCTATGCCAGCTTCAAGGCGGGAGAGGCAGAGGGGCGGGACGGTCTCGGGCGCTATTTCAACTATCTCTCGACCGACGAGTTGCAGCTGGCCTTCGGCGAGAAGCCTCGCTGGCAATCTCTGCGGATCGAGGAAGACATGGGTTCGGGCTATGACGGCATGGCCGCGCGCTGGCTTCACGCCTTGGCGATCAAATCGCAGGAGGCTTGACGCTGCGTCGCGGCGTCCTACTTCTCCTTGGCCATGAACCGTCGCAAGCTTCTCTCATTCCTCGGCCTGGGTGCCCTGCTGGCCTCGACCGGCGCGGCCTGGGCGGCGATCTCCCGCTCCCGCAATCCTTATTATCAAGGCCCCGTCAGCGACCATTTCGACGGTGTCCTCTTCAGCGACGGGCGCACCGTCAGCAAGGGTCTGCTCGACGTGCTGCGCTGGCAGACCGGCAAGCGCGAGCGCGAGGCCTTCCCGCTAGCCTATGGCACCCCACCGCAGGACAAGCCGCCGGCCCGCGTCGACGGCGCCCGCATCGTCCATCTCGGCCACGCCTCGTTCCTCTATCAGGTCGGTGGCCTCAACCTGCTGATCGACCCGGTCTATTCCGAGCGCGCCAGCCCCTTCTCCTTCATCGGGCCGAAGCGGGTGAATGCGCCCGGCGTCGCCTTCGACGACCTGCCGGCGATCGACGCCGTCCTCATCACCCACAACCACTACGACCATCTCGATATCGAGACGCTGGCACGCCTCCACCAGCGCGATCGGCCGCGCCTGATCATGCCGCTCGGTAACGACTCGATCGTCAGGGCCCGCATCCCGGATGCACGCACCGAGGCGCATGACTGGAACGAGCGGCTGCAGCTCTCCGATACCGTCGCGGTCACGCTGGTGCCGAGCTACCACTGGTCGGCGCGCGGCGCCTTCGACCGGCGTATGGCGTTGTGGTGCTCCTACATTATCGAAGCTGCGGGCACGAAGATCTTCCACATCGGCGATACCGGCTATCACGACGGTTCGCTCTATGAGCGGCTTGGCCGCGAGCACGGGCCGTTCCGCCTCGCCGTGCTGCCGATCGGGGCCTACGAGCCGCGCTGGTTCATGTCCGACAACCACATGAACCCGGACGAGGCCGTGAAGGTGATGCTGGCGCTCCGCGCCGAGCAGGCGATCGGCCATCACTGGGGGACGTTCCAGCTCACCGACGAAGGCGTAGAGCGCCCGCCCGCGGCGCTGAAGGCCGCGCTGGCTGAGGCCGGGCTGCCGGAAGAACGCTTCAGGCCGATGCGGCCGGGGCTGAGCTGGATAGGGTAGGCGCCGCGCCGTCATTCCGGGGCATCGCGCAGCGATGAGCCCGGAACCCGGAAACGATGCGCTTTCCGCAACAGTCCTCGATCGCAAGGGCCCTTCCGATGGGCGGCTTCGGTTCTGGGTTCCGGGCTCACGCCTTCGGCGCGCCCCGGAATGACGCGCCGGAAACTCAGCCCCTATTTCGGCTGCACGTAGACGTTGATTTCGAGGTTCGGATCGCCGGGATCGTTGAGCTCGCTGACATATTCCTCGAGGAAGGAATCCTTCACGACAATGCTCTTCGCTTCGAGATAGGCGGTGATCGTCTCGTAGGTCGAGTCGATGTCGTCATAGGGCGCCTGATGCAGGAAGCGGAACGCGCGGCCTGCCGGTGACGTCCCCATCCTGAAATCGGGGCTGAGCGAGGGCGCCTGTCCACCGGCGGGAATTGCGACCGGCAGCATCGCATCGAAGCGGAAGCCGTCATCGGTCGTCTCGACGAAGAGCGTGAGCGGGCGCCCGGCGACCGCCAACCCACTTCTCTGGGCCTCGGCGCGCAGGGCCTTGAAGCTGTCCGCCAGCTTCTGGAACCCCTGGTCCCAGGTCGCCTGGCCCGACATCGTCAGGACAGGCTTGGGCGCGAGAGTCACCTCGGCGACATCGCTGCTGTCGGAGCCCTTGCCCGCCAACGTCGCATTGGGATCGGGCACACCGGTCTGCTGCTGCGACGGAGCCGGCGGAAGCGGCTGGCCCGGCGCAGGCAGGGTCGGCGGCGGCTGCACCGGCTGCGGCTCTAGCGGCATGGATGGTGCCGGCTGGACAGGCTGGGGCGTCACCGGCCCGGGAAGCGAAGGAGCAGGTTGTACCGGCTGCGGACCGGGCTGCGCCTCGGGGACAGCAGTCGGCGGCGTCTGAGCCGGAGCCGAAGGCACTTGTGCAGGCGAAGGAGCCTGCGCGGGGGCAGCGCCGGGCGGCGGCGCGAGCGGCGCTGACTCGACGGGGCTCGGCGGGGCCACGCGCCCCTGCGCCAAAGCCATATTGCTGGATACGCTCGCCATGCCGGCGAACGCCAGAACACAAATCCGGGAATACCGCCGAGAATCACGCATTGTCACGGCCCTGAGTTTCACGCGATTCGCGCCCTTGGAGCGCAGCATAGAATGTCCACCTTCTCGCAGGAACGGGGATGAGGGTGGCTTTTTCACGTCGCCTCGGCCATAGACCCCGTATTCATGGGACGTGTGACCAAATGAACGCTCTGGCTCATCGCCGGTTCCTGAAAATGAACGGGCTCGGCAACCAGATCACGGTGCTCGACCTGCGCGGCACCAGGCATCGCGTCAGCGAGGCCGAGGCCCGCGCCATCGCCTCCGAGCCCCGCGCCCGCTTCGACCAGCTGATGGTGCTGCACGACGCCGTGACGCCCGGCACGGACGCCTTCGTGCGCATCTACAATACGGACGGTTCCGAGGCCGGCGCCTGCGGCAACGGCACGCGCTGCGTCGCCTGGGCGATGATCGCCGATCCCGAGATGGGCGATCCCGCGAAGAGCCGCCTTGCCCTACAGACAAAGGCCGGCCTGCTGCCCACGATCCGCGACGGCGAGACCCTATTCACCGTCGACATGGGCGCGCCGCGCCTGGCCTGGGACGAAATCCCGCTGGCCGAGCCATTTGAGGATACCAGCCGCTTCGAATTGCAGATCGGCCCGATCGACAACCCGATCCTGCACACCCCCTGCGCCGTGAATATGGGCAACCCCCACGCCGTCTTCTTCGTCGAGGACCCCTACGCCTACAATCTCGAGCAGATCGGCCCGCTGCTCGAGAACCACCCCATCTTCCCCGACCGCGCCAATATCGAGCTCGCGGCGGTGAAGGCGCCCGATCACATCGTGCTGCGCGTCTGGGAACGCGGCGCCGGCATCACCCAGGCCTGCGGCTCGGGCGCTTGCGCGGCGCTGGTCGCGGCCGTCCGGCGCGAACTTTCCGCCCGCAAGGCCACGGTCAGCCTGCCGGGCGGCGACCTCACCATCGAATGGCGCGAGAGCGACGGCCATGTGCTCATGACCGGCCCGGTCGAGTTCGAATGGGAAGGCACGCTCGATCCGGTGCTGTTCGCGAGCGCCGCCTGATGCCGCTGGAGGTCGTCACCTTCGGCTGCCGCCTCAACATCGTCGAGAGCGAGGCGCTGAAGCTCCAGGCGGATGCCGCCGGGCTGAAGCACGCCGCCATCGTCAACTCCTGCGCCGTGACCGCCGAGGCGACGCGGCAGGCGCGGCAGGCCGTGCGCCGTCTCAAGCGCGAGCAGCCCGACCGCCCGGTCATCGTCACCGGCTGCGCCGCCCAGATCGAGCCCACACGCTTTGCGGCGATGCCGGAGGCGGATCGGGTTCTCGGCAATGACGAGAAGCTGCGCCCGGAAAGTTGGGCCGCGCTTGTCCGCTCGAACAGCCTCGGGAACGCCGATGCTCCGGCCGAGGACAAGCTCGACGTCGGCGACATCATGGCGCGCACGACGCTGCGGGCGCCGGTGACGGGCCGCTTCGCCGGCCATACGCGCGGCTTCGTCCAGGTCCAGAACGGCTGCGACCACCGCTGCACCTTCTGCGTCATCCCCTTCGGCCGCGGGAATTCGCGCTCGCTGCCGGCGAGCGACGTGATCGCCCAGTGCCGCCGTTTGGTGGAGGCAGGCGCACAGGAGATCGTGCTGACCGGCGTCGACCTCACCAGTTACGGGCGCGACTTGCCGAATGAGCCGACATTGGGCGCGCTCGCTCGGGCGATCCTGAGGGCCCTGCCCGAGCTGCCGCGCCTGCGCCTTTCCTCCATCGATGCCGTCGAGGTCGACGACACATTGCGCGATCTGCTCGCGACCGAAGCGCGGCTGATGCCGCATCTGCATCTATCGCTGCAGGCCGGCGACGATCTCATCCTCAAGCGCATGAAGCGCCGCCACAGCCGCGAAGATGCCGTCCGCTTCTGCGCCGATATCCGCGCCCTGCGCCCCGATATCGTCTTCGGTGCTGACCTCATCGCCGGCTTCCCGACCGAGGACGAGGCGATGTTCGCCCGCTCCGTCGCGCTGGTCGAGGAATGCGGGCTGAGCTTCGTCCATGTCTTCCCTTATTCCGCCCGCCCCGGAACGCCGGCGGCACGCATGCCGCAATTGCCCGGCTCGGTGGTTGCCGAGCGGGCGGCGCGTCTGCGGATGGCGGCGGGCGCCGCGCATGAGCGGCACCTCGCCGAGCGCGTCGGGCGGCCGCTCAGCGTCCTGACCGAGCGCGGCAACACCGGCCGGGCCGAGGATTTCACCCTGGTCCGTTTCGATCGCGACATCGCGGCGGGCGAGATCGTGGCGGTGACCGGCCACGCGGCCGATGGGAAGGCCCTTCTCGCGGCATAGCTTCTTAATTGAAACGCATGTCATCCCGGACGCAGCGAAGCGGAGATCCGGGATCCATGCCTGAACCTTCAACGGAAGCGCTCCGGAATGGATCCCGGGTCAAGCCCGGGATGACGGCGTGGTTCCGTACAAGATCAGCGCGCTATGATTTTGGCGAATGGGAGTAGCCGCCCCGGTCGCCGATGGGAGGGAGGAGGAGAGACCGGGGCGGCGGAGCCTTGCCGAAGCGGCGGGCCCGGACATTAGACGCGGCAGCGCCGAAAAAGGTTCAAATCTTCAAGCAACCGCGGAGCCGCGCACGCGCTGCACCTGATTATTGCAGTAACCGCGCGGATTCCAGACAATTTCGAGAGGCTGGCTGTTGCCGGCAACGTCGTGCGCCCGCGCCATGATCACGAACGGGCCGGCCCGCTCGGCGGAAATCTCCGTCTCGAAGCGCCGCCAGGCAAAGACCCCCTCGCCCGGCTGCAATGGTATCTCCTGCCAGCTCTCGCCGCCGTCGCTGGAGAGCTGGACCGAAGCGAGCGGAATGGCGCCGCTCCAGGCAAAGCCGCCGACCGTCAGACGCTCGCCGGATTTGACACTGAAGCCATCGACGGGCGTCGTGATCAGCGATTTCACCGGCATATCGGTGATCACCGCGAAATTCGCCGGTTCGAGTGCATCGCCCGGGCGCATCGGCTGGATCGGAAGCCGGTAATCCGTCCCGCGCATCTTCTCGCCGTCATGCTCGATGGGGCGCAGGCTGACCCGGTCGAGCCATTTCTGCCAGGCCGAGCCGGGATAGCCCGGCGCCACGATCCGCAGCGGGCCGCCATGCAGGCGGGGCAGCGGCTCGCCATTCATCGCGAAGGCGATCAGCGTCTCCGGGGCCAGCGCCTTGGCCATCGGCAGACCGCGCGAGAGCGCAGCTTTCTCCGGCTTCCCGATCTGCCGGTCGGGCGCATGATGCGCGGTATAGACGGCGCTCGGCTTCGGCCCCGCATGTTCGAGCACATCCGCCAGCCGCACGCCGGTCCAGCGCGCGCAGCCGACGGCGCCGAGCCGCCATTGCAGCCCGTCCGTTGCCGGCGAGAACTGCGAACGGCCATTGCCGGCGCATTCGAGGACGGCGGTGACCGTGACCTCCTCGAAGCGCTGGCGCAGCCCCGCGACGGTCCAGACGGTCGGCCGCTCGACCTCACCGTCGATCGTCAGCGTCCACTCGCGCTCGTCGCCGATCTCGGGCAATTCGCCGTTGTTGCGGATGAAGAAGGAATCGATCGGCGTGATCGACTCGTCGAGCAGCGCGAGCCCCGGCTCGGCGTTCAGGGCCTCTTCCTCGTAGACATGGAGCCCGGGCTTCAGCCGGCGCAGCAGCGGTAGTTCGACGAGACGACGAGGCAAACGGCGATCTTCTCCGTGGCGGACCCGCGGCGGCGATTCAGCCCCGCGGCGGCCGGCACAGAAGACACATTGTTCCCCCGGCTGTCGACCGCCTCGCGCGTCGCAGCCTCTCAGCGCTTGGCGACGACCTCTTCGCGGAGCGCCCGCCGCAGCACCTTGCCGACATTGGTCTTCGGCAGGGTCTCCCGGAAGAAGATCTGCTTGGGCACCTTGTAGCCGGTCAGATTCTCCTTGCAGTAGGCGCGCAGCTCATCCGCCGTCAGGGTCTGGTCCTTGCGCACGACGAAGGCCGTGACCGCCTCGCCCGAATGCTCGTCGGGCAGGCCGATCACCGCCGATTCCAGCACGCCCGGATGCGCGGCGAGCACGTCCTCGACCTCGTTCGGATAGACGTTGAAGCCGGAGACCAGGACCATGTCCTTCATCCGGTCGACGACCTTGACCTGACCGTCCGGCAGCATCACGCCGATGTCGCCGCTGCGGAAATAGCCGTCAGCCGTCATCGCCTTGGCGGTCTCGTCCGGACGGTTCCAGTAACCCACCATCACCTGCGGCCCGCGGATGCAGATCTCGCCGGCCTCGCCCAGCGGCATGTCGCTGCCCTCGGCGTCGCGGATGGCGATCTGCGTGGAGGGGATCGGATAGCCGATGGTGCCGCTGAACTCCTGGATGTCGGGTCGGTTGATCGTCGCGACCGGCGAGGTTTCCGAGAGCCCGTAGCCCTCGATGATCGGCCGCCCGGTCACGGCCTTCCAGTGCTTGGCGACAGCGGCCTGCGTCGCCATGCCGCCGGCGACGGCGAAGCGCATCTCGGTGAAATCGACGTCCTTGATCTCCGGATGGTTGGCGAGGGCGTTGTAGAGCGTGTTGACCCCGGAGAAGAGCGTGAAGCGGCTCGCCTTCAGCGTCTTGATGAAGCCGGGAATGTCGCGGGGGTTGGCGATCAGCAGGCTCTTGGCGCCGATCCGCAGCAGGAACATGCAGCAACAGGTCAGCGCGAAGATGTGGTAGAGCGGCAGCGCCGTCACCATGACGTGCTGATAGTCGCTGCGGCCGAGCGGCGGCTCCAGCATCCACTCCAGCCACAGGCCGGCCTGCTGGACATTGGCCGCGACATTGCGATGCGTCAGCGTCGCGCCCTTGGCGATGCCGGTCGTGCCGCCCGTATACTGCAGAAACGCAACATCCTCCGGCGCTACGGCCACGGGCGTCATCGCCGCACCGCCGTGGAGGATCTGCTGGAGAGGAATCGCTTCGGGCAGGTTGAACGGCTTGACCACCTTCTTGATCCGCCGCGCGACGAAATTGACGATCTTGCCCTTGAAGCCCATCAGATCGCCCGCCGTGGCGATGACGACGGAGTCGATCTTCAGGTTCGGCTTCGCCTCCTCGACGACATGGGCAAAGTTCTCGATCACCACGAGCACCCGCGCGCCGGCGTCGTTGACCTGATGGGTCAGCTCGCGCGCCGTGTAGAGCGGATTGACGTTGACCACGGTGAAGCCGCCGAGCAGCGTGCCGAAGATCGCCGCCGGATAGGCCAGGATGTTCGGCATCATCAACGCGACGCGGTCGCCCTTCTTCAGCCCCTGCGCCTGCAGCCATCCCGCGAACGCCTCGGCCGCGGCCTGCGTCTCGGCGAAGGTGATCGTCTTGCCGAAGCTCTCGAAGGCCGGCCGGCTGCCATAGCGCGTGCAGGCGGAGCGGATCAGGTCGGCCAGCGTCCCGATCTTGGCTTCGTCCAGCTCCGGCGGCACCGCCGGCGGATAATGCGCAAGCCACGGGCGTGAATCAGTCTTGGCCTGCGTGGCGCCGATCGCGTTCATCGTCCCTCCCTCTCACCCGGTTACCGGCCTGTGGCCGGCTCCGAGCCTTGTCATCGTCATAGAGTGCGGAACGGCGGGCGAAGGCGCAAGCGCCGGCTATCCGCCCCGCAATGTTCATATATAAACTGTTCGAAAGAGGCGAAAGCAAGCAAAACCGGAAGCCGCACGGCTTCCGGTTCGGCTTTCTCGCGAAAGGCGCGGGCGTCAGCGCCCCTGGGCCACGGCCAGAGCGTGGGCCGAGACGACCGCCTCCGCAGGTTTGCCCGCAAGCTCGGCCAGATGATCGAAGCGAGCGCTGAAGGAGCCAACACCGGAGGTGGCCGAGCGCAGCTCGACGATCAGCCCCATCATCTCGGCCTCCGGAACCAGCGCCCTGATCTGGTCCCAGCCGCGCCAGCCGGGCCGCGTGTCATAGCCCAGGATCTGCCCGCGCCGGGCGGAGATCAGCGCGGAGGCGCGCGACATCGCCTCCGAGGGAATGACCACATCGACGGACAGGATCGGCTCGAGCAGAACGGGCTTCGCCTGCGGCATCGCCTCGTTCATCGCCAGCCGCGCCGCCTGCCGGAAGGCCATGTCGGAGGAATCGACGGTGTGGTAGGAGCCGTCGGTCAGCGTGACCGCGAGATCGACGACCGGGAAGCCGAGCGGCCCCTTGTCGCAGAAATCCCGCATGCCGGCCTCGACCGAGCCGATATACTGGCGCGGCACCACGCCACCGGCGATCTTGTCGACGAAGCGGATGCCCTCCCCGCGCGGCAGCGGCGCGACCTCGATCACGACATCGCCATACTGGCCATGGCCGCCGCTCTGCTTGCGGTGCCGGCCCCGTGCGCCGGCCTGGCCGCGGATGGTTTCGCGGTAGCCGACCTGCGGCGGCCGGCTCGCCACCGCCACGCCATAGCGGCCCGCGAGCTTCTCCAGCGCGACACGCAGATGCATCTCGCCCTGGCCGGACAAGCGGGTCTCGCCGAGCTCCGGCACCTGGGTGACCGAAAGCGCCGCATCCTCCTCGGTCAATCGCTGCAGGGCGGCCGCAAGCCGGACATCGTCCTTGCGTTCCTTCACCGCGATCGCGACGGCATGGACCGCCTCGGGCGGCGCGATCGCGCTGACGACGCTTGCACGCTGCTTGCCGAGCATGAAGGAATCGCCGGTCTCGATCCCCTCCAGCTTGGCGAAGGCCGCGACCTCGCCCTCCTCGGCCGCGGGCTTGCGGCTCTGCTCCGCGCCCTTCAGCGCCAGGACGCCGGCGATGCGGGCCTCGACCCCGGCAGACGAGGTCACGACATCCCCTTCGGCCAGGCGCCCGCGCATGACCCGCGCCAGCGAGAGCTTGCCGCCCTGGCTCGAATGCCAGGTCTTCATCACCTGGGCGAGCGGCGGTCCCTCCGGCAGGATACCGGTCCGCCCACGCGTCTCGGCCAGGCCCGGCGCCTCGTGGCGGAGCGCCTTGAGCAGCCGCGTCACGCCATTGCCGCGTTCCGCCGCGCCGATCAGCACCGGCACGACATGGCGATGCTGCAGCTCGCGGGCGAGATCGTCGAAGATGCGGTCGCGCGGCGGCTCCATGTCGCCGAGCAGTTCCTCCATCAGTTCGTCGTCGTAATCGGCGAGCCGCTCGAGCATGGAGAAACGCGCTTCCTTCTCGCGGTCGCTCTCGTCGATCGCCAGCGGCACGACCTCGCTCGGCGCATGCTCGCGATAGATGAAGGCCCGCTCCAGAGCGAGATCGATGAAGCCGACGGCGATGCCCTTTTGCCAGATCGGGATCTGGCGCAGCAGCAGCGGGGTGCGCGACGCCCGCTGCAGGATGCCGAGCGTCTCGCGCACACGGCGCGAGGCCGTGTCGATCTTGTTGAGGAAGAGGAAGCGCGGAATGTCGGCCTCCTCGAGCTCGCGCAGCACGAGCTCCAGCGCCGGCGCCTTGCGGTCATCCGCCTCGCAGACCACGACGGCGGCATCGACCACCGGCAGGACATGCCGCATCTCGTGCAGGAACTCGACCGAGCCGGGACAATCGATGAAATGGAAGATGTCGCCGAGGAAATCGACCGTCGCGACGCTGGGCTCCGTGCTCATCTGGTGGGCGCGGGCCTCGGGCGCGGCATCGCCGACCGTATTGCCGCCCTTGACGGAGCCCGTGCGCGAGAGCGCGCCGCACCGCATCAGGATGCTTTCGAGCAAGGTGGTCTTGCCGCTCTGAAAGGGGCCGACGATCGCGATGCATCGCGGCCCCGCGCGTCGGGTGCCGCGGGCTTCGTCTCCCTTGCCGTTCTGTGCTGCCATGACGTCCTCCTGCGGGTTGGGCCGCGTGGAGGGCTGGAGCCCGTTCCGGCGCGGCTGGAGGCCGGCGCGGCGGGAAAGCGAAGCCGAGACGCCGGTCGGGCGGCGGTCGCACCGGCCCGAGCAGGTCGGGCGGCCGTCGAGAGGCTATCGTGCAGGAAGGTTCGCGCCGTTCCGCGGTCGGTGCAAGGGAATTGTCTGCTGCGCTGCGACGATGCGGAGGAGACGACAGGGCGTCATGCGCGGCCTCACGGCTGCGACAGGCGCTCGGCATCCGGCAGTTTCCAACTCTTGTCGAAGAGCGGCTTCTCCGGTCCGTAAAGCCGGAACAGCAATTCGAACTTGCGGTTCGGGTCGGTCGGCACCCAATTCGCTTCCTTGCCGGCCGGCGCCTGTGGACCGAAGAACACGTCGACCGAACCATCCGGATTCTTCTGCACCCCGGGGCCGATCGAGGCGAGGCTGGCCCGGTTCATGTTCTTGACGAGGGCGTGGGTTTCCCGGTCGTAGACCGTCGCCGACCAGTATTGCTTCACCGGCGCGTTGGGCGGCACGGTCAGCCTGTAGCTGGCGCCGCCGTCGAACGGGTTGCCGTCCTTGTCCTTGTTTGCCATCAGGTAGAACTGCGCGGTACCGATCCGCTTGATGCCGGTGAAGCCGAGCGTATAGGTCACGCCGCGCGCATCGACGGGATAGAGGTCGATATCGGCGTAGCCGTTCTGGACCGCCTTGATGACCTCTGGCATCGCGGCTGGAAACCAGCGGATACCCTGGTTGATGACGGGGAACCCGGCCTCGTAGCGCTGCGAGAGCAGCGCGCGGGCTTCCCTGGCGCCCGCCTCGAGAGCGTCCTGCGTCTTCGCATCGGGGGTGAAGGGCTTGCCCTTCTCGATGCCGAGCGTCTTGAGCTGGTCGATCATCGCCCGGTCGCGCTGCAGCCAGGGTTCGTTCTGCACGACGCGGTCGAGGTTGCGATAGAAGCTGGCGTCGTACTTGATCGTCGAGTCGAACATCACGTCATAGGCGTCGACGAAATTCGTCGCCGGCGGGCTCGCGGCGCGCGACAGCGGGTAGATTCTGACCTGCTTGCCATAGGCGACCGATTTCGCGATGTCCGCCGCGCTGTGGCTCGGCAAATTGGCGCGCAGCAGTGCAAAGCCGCTATAGCTGTCGGACGGCAGATGGAAATAGCCTGCCGGAACCCTGCCCTTGTAGCCCGGCGGCGTGATCAGGTACTTGCCGCCTGTGCCCCTGTCCGCCCCTTCCGGCGGCATCCTCGAGCGGCATCTGCCAGATGGTGACGATGTTGCCGGCGATCGATCCACCCTTTGCCGGAGGAATCTGGATGACGACCGGGCCGTCCTTCACGTTCCAGAACGACATGAAGTAGATCGAATCCGGGTTCGGCGTCAGCGTCTGGTTCTTCCAGTTCACCGGCTGCGACCAGAAGACGATATCGTTGGGCTTCGCCTTGGTCTTGCTGAGAGCCTCCTGAAGCATCAGATCGGTATTGACCGCAGGCATGGCCCAGATCATGGCCTCTGTCGCACGCCGTTCGACGCTGCGGCGCGCCAGCTCGTCCGCAGGGACTGTCTGAGCTTGAACCGCAAGCCCGTGCAGGGCCAGCATCGCGCCACCAAACCAGCTTAACCGCATCGTCCTCTCCCGCGCAAAGGCTTGGATCGGCAACTTCGCACGCCTCCCCGACCTGTCGATGCTGTAACGGTTACAAGCGCATCGCCCGCGCGCCGCTTTGGGGATGATGCGGGGCAATGGCCTGCCGCGCCGCGACAGCGGCTCCTGCGCACGCCGCCGAACGGCAAACTGTTCAGGACCGAATAGGCGGGAAACTGGACCGATCCACCGAGGCCACAGTCCGTCAGGCCGGATTGCCGGCGCGATAATGGGCCACCAGCGCATTGGCATGGCCGTGCCCCATCGTGTGCTCCGCCTTGAGCACCGCGACCATCTCGGAATGCTTCTTCTCCTTCATCCCATCGATGATCGAAAGCCAATGATCGATCGACTGGCCGTAGGTCTTCTCGATAGAGGGGAAATACGAGCCAGGGCCTTTGACCTTTTCGGCAGACATCTTGACCTCATTTCCTTTTTTGCTCAGCCCCGCCTGTGCGGCAACACGAAGACCGCCGGATGAAGACACAACCGACCTCGCCTACAGGTTCCGTCGCTCGCCGCGCAGCGTGGCGAGACCGATGCCGACCGCGTCGAAGCCGCCATCGACGGCCAGCACCTGCCCGGTGATGTAGCTCGCCTTGTCCGAGCACAGGAAGAAGATCGACTCGGCCAATTCCTCCTCCCGCCCGTAGCGGGCGAGCGGAATGGCGTCGCGATAGTCGGCGCGGATCTCGGCGCTGTGCACGGCCTTGGCCATCGCGGTCTCGACAGGGCCCGGCGCGACCGCGTTGACCCGGATGCCGAGCCCCGCGAGCTCCGCCGCCTGCTGCTTGGTCAGATGCGCCAGCCCCGCCTTCGAGGTGCCGTAGGCGACGCGCAGGGTCGAGGCGCGCAGGCCGGAGATCGAGGTGATGTTGACGATGGCGCCGCCGCCATGGTCGGCCATCAGCGGCGCGGCGAGCTGCGTCGCCAGGAACGGGCCGGTGAGATTGACCGCGAGCACCCGCTGCCACTCCTCATAGGTCGTTTCCAGCAGCGGCTTGAACACCGCGGTTCCCGCGTTGTTGACGAGCGCATCGAGCCGCCCGAAACGCTTGGTCAGCCCGGCGAAGGCCGCTTCGAGCTGCGCGGGCACGGCCACGTCGCAGGGCAGCACCAGCGTCCGCTCCGGCTCGGCGATCTCCGCCGCCGCTCGCTCCAGACCGGCCCCGTCGATGTCGAGCAGCCCGACCTGCCAGCCTTCGGTCAGGAAGCGCTTGGCGGTGGCAAGCCCGATGCCGCGCGCGGCGCCGGTGACGAGGGCGGTCTTCGTGGTCGTCTCGGTCATGGCCTGTCGTCCCGCTGGTATCTCGGTTCCGGCAAGGCTATGCATATCGCCATTGTCGCCAACAAGCGGTTCCTCGCCGGCGCGCTTTGCCGGCATTGCCGCTCGACAAATGCACGGGTGTCCTGTATGGCCCCGCACTCAACTGAAAACAGCGCGCCGTAACGCCCGCGTGTCCACACGCGAACACGGCCATGGAGAGACCCATGAACATCATCGAACAGCTCGACCAGGAGCAGATTGCCAAGCTGAGCGAGGGCCGCGAGATTCCGCAGTTCCAGCCCGGCGACACCGTGCAGGTCAACGTCAAGGTCAAGGAAGGCGAGCGCAGCCGCGTCCAGGCCTATGAGGGCGTCGTGATCGCCCGCAACGGCGGCGGGCTCAACCAGAGCTTCACCGTCCGCAAGATTTCCTATGGCGAGGGCGTCGAGCGCGTCTTCCCGCTGTTCTCGCCGAACCTCGATTCGATCAAGGTCATCCGCAAGGGCAAGGTGCGCCGCGCCAAGCTCTATTACCTGCGCGATCGCCGCGGCAAGTCGGCCCGTATCGCCGAGCGCGTCGATGCCAAGCCCGCCAAGGGCCAGAAGGCCGCCGGCAAGTAAGCCGCAGCCTCAGCGCGAGAAGATTGGAACGCGGTCCTTCGGGACCGCGTTTTTTTGTTGCCTGGAATGGTCCCCGGAATCTGCCGGCGTCGCACGGAGACGCGCCGTCATCCCGGKCTTGACCAGGAATCCATGCCGGAGCGCTTCCGGTCGAGGTTCAGGCCTGGATCCCGGATCTCCGCTTCGCTCCGTCCGGGATGACACGCTCGCCGACGCATCAACCCCAAGACATTCTAAAAACGCATCTCAAGGCTCAGTTTTGTCGGTTGATATGCGTCCTAGTCAGATATAAGTATGCCAATCATTAGCATGCTACTTATGTTCGCCCTATGGATCACGCACAGCTTCAGGCCGCCTTCACTGCCGAGCTCGCTTCCGTCAACCGGAAGCTGAGGGCGCTCGTCGACGAGCGTGCCCGCGGCATGGGGCTGACCCTTGCCCGCGCCCGCCTGCTGATGGAGCTCGCCCGCGAGGACGGCCCGATTCAGTCCGATCTCGCCGACTTGCTCGACATCGAGCAGCCGACGCTGGTGCGTCTCCTCGACGGTCTCGAGCGCAACGGCATGATCGAGCGCCGAGCCGTCGAGGGCGACCGGCGCGCGCGCCGCGTCTTCCTGACCGAGACAGCTCGCGCCCAGGCGCAGGACATCCTGAACTTCCTCGCCGAACTGCGCGCCGGCATCCTGCAAGGCATCGCACCGGCCGAGCTGGAGACCGCGCTCGACGTCCTGCGCCGTACCTCGCGCAACATCGTCGCCGGGCGGAGCGCCGCCCCATGAGCGCGACCGAAACGACGATCGCTCCCACCGCCGCGCCTCCGGCCGGGCTCACCATGCCGCCCGCCCGCGCCCTCGCCTACATGCTCGCTTCGGTGACGCTGGCGATGACGCAGCAGATCGGCCAGAACATCGTCAACACGAACGTCTACCAGATCCAGGGCGAGCTCGGCGCCACCATCGCCGAGACCAACTGGCTGATCGCCGCCTATATGGCGCCGAACGTCTCGCTCTCGATCGCGCTGATCAAGATCCGCATGCAGTACGGACTGCGCAATTTCGCGGAGATCAGCCTCGCCGGCTTCGTCCTCGCGGCGCTGCTCAACTTCTTCTTCGTCCACGATTTGCAATCGGCCGTGATGGTCCGCTTCATGAGCGGCATGGCGGCGGCGCCGATGTCCTCGCTCGCCTTTTTCTACATGATCGAGCCCCTGCCCCCGCAGAAGAAGCTCACCGTAGGCATCTCGCTGGCGCTGACCAACACCACGCTCGGTATCCCGGTGACGCGGCTGATCTCGCCCTGGCTCCTCGATATCGGCGGCTTCCATGGCCTGACCCTGTTCGAGGCGGGGCTCGCCATGGTCGCCTTCGGCTTCGTCTACGCGCTGCCGCTGACCTCGCCGCCGCGGGTGAAGTGGATCGGCCCGCTCGATCTCGTCAGCTATCTGTTCATCGCGATCGGCTTCGGCTCGATCGCGATCGCGCTCAGCCTGGGCCGGATCTACTGGTGGTTCGAGGCGCCCTGGCTCGGCTGGCTCCTTGCCTGTGCGGTCGTCTGCCTGATGCTGGCCGCGATCATCGAACTGCACCGCGAAAGCCCGCTCATCGATATCCGCTGGCTCACCAGCCCTGCGACGCTGCATTTCGCCGGTGCCTTGCTTCTGCTGCGCGTCGTCCTGGCGGAGCAGACGGTCGGCGCCTCCAACTTCTTCCAGGCGCTCGGCATCCAGAACGAGCAGACCCTGTCGCTCTACGGCGTGATCCTCTGCACGATCCTGGCGGGAGGGCTGACCTGCGCGCTTTTGCTGCGCCCCGGCCGCGAGAACTGGTTCTATGGCACGGCGCTGGCCTGTGTCGCGCTCGGCGCCTGGCTCGACAGCGGCGCCACCAGCCAGACCCGGCCGCACGACATCTATCTCAGCCAGGCGTTGGTCGCCTATGGCTCCGCGCTGTTCCTGCCGGCGGCGATGGCACAGGGGCTCGGCGGGGCGATCGCGCGCGGGCCGATCTACATTCTGAGCTTCATCACCGTCTTCCTGTTCACGCAGAGCATCGGCGGCCTGCTCGGCTCGGCGATCTTCGGCAGCTTCATCACCCTGCGCACCAGCTTCCACTACCATGTGCTGGCCGAGCGTTTCGCGATGTCCGACCCGCTCGTCGCCCAGCGCATCAGCCAGCTCGGCGGCAGCTACGGCCATGTCCTGACCGACACGACGCTGACGCGGGCCGAAGGCGTGACGCTGCTCGCCCAGCAGGCGACGCGGGAGGCGACCGTGCTCGCCTATAACGATGCCTTCCTGCTGATCTCGCTGATCGCCGGCCTGGCCTTGGCCGGCCTCCTCCTCCACCTTGCCGTCCTGCGCTTCAGGGCGCGCTTCACCACCGCCCCTGCCCCGGCAGCCGGCTGACCCAACGTATCGACCATGACCCGCGTCTTCCGCTCCGTCTCGACCTATATCGCCCTGGCCATCGGCCTCGCCGGCCTCGCCGTGATCCTCTACGCATGGCGGCTGCCGCCTTTCGCCAGCGCCATCGAGACCACCGAGAACGCCTATGTGCGCGGTCAGGTCACGATCATCGCGCCGCAGCTCGCCGGCTATGTCGCAGAGGTGCCGGTGCAGGATTTCGCGACAGTGAAGCAGGGCGACCTGCTGCTGCGCATCGATGACCGCATCTTTGCGCAGAAGCTGGAGCAGGCCCGCGCCAGCCTCGCCGCCCAGCGCGCCGCACTCGCCAATTCCGAGCAATCCCGCGCTGCGGCCGAGGCGCGGCTGCGCGCCAGCGAGGCGAATGTCGCCAGCGCCGAGGCCGCGCTACGCACCGCCGAGGCGAATTGGGGCCGCATCGAGCCGCTGCGCGAGCGCGGCGTCGTCAGCCAGACCAGCACCGACCAGAGCCAACAGGCCCTCGACCAGGCCCGCGCCGCGATCGCCGCCACCAACGCCGCCGTCGACGTCGCCCGGCAGGACATCCAGACGGCGATCGTCAACCGCCAATCATTGGAGGCGGCGGTCCAGGGCGCCGAGGCCGCCGTCCATCTCGCCGAGATCGACCTGCAGAACACCCGCGTCACCGCCCCGCAGGACGGGCGCCTCGGCGAGGTCTCAGCCCGGCTCGGCCAATATGTCTCGGCCGGCACGCAGCTCATGTCGCTCGTGCCCGCGCAGATCTGGGTGATCGCCAATTTCAAGGAGACGCAGCTGCCGGGCATGCGCGTCGGCCAGCCGGTGAGCTTCACCGTCGATGCGCTGCGTCATGCCAGGCTGACCGGCAGGATCGAGCGCTTCTCGCCGGCGGCAGGCTCCGAGTTCAGCATCATCCGGGCCGACAACGCCACCGGCAACTTCATCAAGATCGCCCAGCGCGTGCCAGTCCGCATCGCCGTCGATCCGGGCCAGCCCCTGGCGGAGCAGCTGACGCCCGGCATGTCCGTCGTCGTCAGCGTCGATACCTCGCGGCGCTGAGCGCGGAGCCTCAGGCCAGCGTTGCAAGCCGCTCCAGCAGAAGCCGCGCATCATCAGCGTTCTGATAGAGGCCGAAGCCGAGGCGCAGCCGGTCGCCGCGCAGGTCGACGGTGATGCCTGCACGCGCCAGCCGCTCGTGCCAGAGCGGCGCATCGCCGTGGCGGAAGGTCAGGAAATTGCCGCGCGCCGGCTCGGAGAGCGGCAGGACGAGGTTCTCGGGCGCGAGCACGCCGCAGGGCCGGCGCTCCAGCCCCTCGACCACGATCGCCTGCAGGGCGTGCGCATGGGCATGGATCGCCGCCGCGTCGAGCCCTTCCGCGTCGAGCCAGTCGAACACCGCACCCATGCGATAGAGCCCCGAGGGATCGAAGGTGGCGCCCATGAAGCGCCAGCCGTTCTCGGCATAGCCGACGCCGCCCTGCGGCCCGGAAAGCGCGCCGAAGGAGGCATACCAGCCGGTGTCGCGCGGCCGCGTCGCGAAGCCGGGCGGGCAGTGCATGAAGCAGGCTCCCTCGCCCGCCATGGCGTATTTGTAGCCGCCGGCGATGTAGAAGGCCTTGTCGGCGATGGCCGAGAGATCGGTCGGCCGTGCCAGGAAGCCGTGATAGCCGTCGATGACGACGAGCCGGTCCGGCGCGCCGACCCCGGCGACCAGCCCTTCCAGATCGGTCAGCGCATAGCCGGAGTTGAACTGCACCTGGCTGACGAAGACCATGTCGGGATTGCCAGCCCTCGCCGCCGCGACGAGCCGCTCCGTCAGGCCGGCGAAGGGCTCGGCCGGCACGACGGTGAGCTCGATCAGCCCCTCCTCCGCCAGCCGCTCGATCTGCCGGCGGAATGAATGGAACTCGGCGTCGCTCGTCAGGATGCGCGGCCTGCGCTCGCGCGGCAGGCAGGAGAGCAGCCGGTTGACGAATTCATGGGTGTTGTTGGCGGGAACGAGCCCTTCGATGCCTGGCAGGTGGAGGCGTTTCGCCACGCCCTGCGCCACCTTCCGCCAGACCGGGCCAAGAACCTCCTCCCACTTGCCGTCGACGAGGCGGGCGGCATCGTCCCAGCAGCGCAAATGCGCCTCGCGGGTGACGTCGGGCCAAAAATGGTGGCTGTGAGCGGCGAAATGCAGCTCGTCCGGCCAGTTTCGGCGGAAATGCGAGAAGGCGGCAGTGAGGTCGAGGGGCGGCCGGCCGAGCGCCGCGGGAATATTCGTCGCCTGATCGGTCGCCATTGTCATGTCCCGTCAGCCTTGTTCGCGCGGCAAAATACTTTAAGCTTAAAATATATGGCGCCTTCCCTTCGTCAAGGCGCATGGCAAGCGAGGGCAGAGCGATGGGCACCGGCACAGGGGATCATCAGAGCCGCGTCGAACCGGGCATGCAGACCGACTTCAAGGAGCGCATGGACTACGCCTCCTATCTCGGCCTCGATCTCCTGCTCGCGGCGCAGAAGCCGCTGAGCGACGCGCCGGACGAACTGCTTTTCATCACCATCCATCAGATACAGGAACTCTGGCTGAAGCTGGCCGCGCATGAGCTCGACGGCGCCACCGCAGCGATCCGGGCCGACCAGCTGCAGCCGGCCTTCAAATCGCTGGCGCGGGTTTCACGCATCCAGTCCCAGCTCGTCAGCGCCTGGGACGTGCTCTCGACCATGACGCCGGCCGACTACCTCGCCTTCCGCGACGCGCTCGGCCAGTCGTCGGGCTTCCAGTCCTACCAGTACCGCGCGCTGGAGTTCCGCCTCGGCGCCAAGGACCCTCGCATGATGGCGATGCACCGGCACGATGCCGGGCACCATGCGCATCTGCAGGCGCTGCTGGAGGCGCCGAGCCTCTATGACGAAGCCCTGCGCCTGCTCGCCCGGCGCGGCCTGCCGATCCCGGCCGACTGCATCGAGCGCGACTGGAGCGTGCCGCATGTCGCGAGCGATGCCGTGAAGGCGGCATGGCTTACGATCTACCGGGACACGCCGCGCTACTTCGATCTCTACGAGCTCGCCGAGGAACTGGTCGACGTCGAGGACCAGTTCCAGCAATGGCGCTTCCGCCACATGAAGACGGTCGAGCGCATCATCGGCTTCAAGCCGGGCACCGGCGGCTCCAGCGGCGTGAAATTCCTGAGGACCGCCCTGGAGCGCTCCTTCTTCCCGGAACTCTGGCAGCTGCGCAGCGAGCTCTGACGCGGCCACTGCCAGCTCTCCGGCCGCCCCGGCGCCTCTGCGTCACATTGATGACATGGCTGCGATGGCGTCGATTGTCCGGCTTCATTGGAACTGCTACATAGTGCCCATGTCGCCGTGTGAGCATCAGTTCCAGCGCTTCTGCGCCGTGCAGGGAGAGGGCCATCTGCCGCCCCTGCCGACGACGCAGGATTTTGTCGCGCTGGATGATCATGCCCGCCTGCCGTGGCGCTTCTTCGGCCGCTTCACAGCCTCCATCGCCGCGGGCCTTACCAGCGCCTGAGACCGGCCGCTCTCGCGGCCGGCGACAGGCGCTTGACCCAACGCGTCGGAATGACCGGCGCGGCGATGCACCGAATTTCCAAGTCACAGTTTTAAAGACCGAGACCAAGCCATGACTGCGTCAACAGGCCCCCGCACGCTCTACGACAAGATTTTCGACGATCACGTCATCGACCGGCAGGATGACGGCACCTGCCTGCTCTACATCGACCGCCACCTCGTCCACGAGGTCACCAGCCCGCAGGCGTTCGAAGGCCTGCGCATGACCGGCCGCAAGGTCCGCAGCCCCGAAAAGACGCTTGCCGTCGTCGACCACAACATCCAGACGACCGACCGCTCCAAGGGCATCCAGGAAGAGGAAAGCCGCATCCAGGTCGAGGCGCTCGCGAAGAACGCCAGGGACTTCGGCGTCGAGTATTTCAACGAGCTCGACAAGCGCCAGGGCATCGTCCACATCGTCGGCCCCGAGCAGGGCTTCACCCTGCCCGGCACGACCATCGTCTGCGGCGACAGCCACACCTCGACGCATGGCGCCTTCGGCGCGCTCGCCCACGGCATCGGCACCTCCGAGGTCGAGCATGTGCTGGCCACGCAGACGCTGATCCAAAAGAAGGCGATGAACATGCTCGTCCAGGTGGACGGCACGCCTGCGCCCGGCGTCGGCGCCAAGGACATCACGCTCGCCATCATCGGTGAGATCGGCACGGCCGGCGGCACCGGCTCGGTGATCGAATATGCCGGCGAGGCCATCCGCGGCCTGTCGATGGAAGGCCGCATGACGGTCTGCAACATGTCGATCGAGGGCGGCGCGCGCGCCGGCATGGTCGCGCCGGACGAGAAGTCCTTCGCCTATCTCAAGGACCGCCCGAAGGCGCCGAAGGGCTCAGCCTGGGAGGCCGCCGTTCGCTATTGGGAGACGCTGTACACCGAGGACGGCGCGCATTTCGACCGCGTGGTCACGCTCGACGCCGCCAACCTGCCGCCCATCGTCTCCTGGGGCACCAGCCCGGAGGACGTCATCTCGGTCACCGGCGCCGTGCCCGATCCGGAGCTGATCGCCGACGAGGTCAAGCGTGCCTCGAAGAAGCGCGCGCTCGAATATATGGGCCTCTCCGCCGGCACGAAGATGACCGAGATCCCGCTCGACGTGATCTGGATCGGCTCCTGCACCAATGGTCGCATCGAGGATCTGCGCACGGTCGCCAAGATCGTCGAGGGCAAGAAGATCCATGAGAGCCTGGACTACGCCATGATCGTGCCGGGTTCGGGCCTGGTGAAGATCCAGGCGGAGCTGGAAGGCCTCGACAAGATCTTCCTCGCCGCCGGCTTCGAATGGCGCGAGCCGGGCTGCTCGATGTGCCTGGGCATGAACCCCGACCAGCTCAAGCCCGGCCAGCGCGCCGCCTCGACCTCGAACCGCAATTTCGAGGGCCGTCAGGGCTATCGCGGCCGCACGCATCTGGTCTCGCCGGCCATGGCGGCAGCGGCGGCCCTGACCGGCCATTTCATCGACGTCCGCACCCTGGGCTGAGCGGCAAACGCGGGGAGCCGATCATGACGAACGATCCCCGCGGAGCCTCTCGGGAGGCCGAGGCCAAGGCGGCGCTGGAGCGGGTCAAGCGCGACAGCGAAACCGTGCTCGGCTCCTCGATGAACCGGGCGGCACAGCATTTCTCGGGCGCCGACGCGCCCGATGGCGACAGAATCGAGCTCTGGGGCCGGCGCATCGGCCGCACGCTCTCGCTGCTGGGCGTCGTCGTGCTGGCCTGGTGGCTCGGCCATCAGCTGAAGGTTTGGTGAGACAGGTTATGGACGCCGTGGCGACGAGAAGCACGGAGATCGACTGGGACGGAGCCAAGGCGCCGTCGCAGGACGCGTTCGAGGTGCTGGCGCAAGCCGCCTTCGACCGCCTGCCGGAGGAGTTCCGCGCCTTGTGCTCGGACGTGATCTTCAACGTCACGGAGTTCCCGGAGGACGACGTGCTGAAGGAGTTGGAGGCGGAGAGCCCGTTCGACCTGCTCGGCCTGTTCAGCGGCGTCGGCCTGCCCCAGCAGGGCTTCGGCCCGCAGACGGGCCAGATGCCCAACACCATCCATCTCTATCGCAGGCCGATCCTCGACTACTGGGCCGAGCATGACGAGAGCCTCGGATCCATCGTCACCCATGTCATGGTCCATGAGATCGGCCACCATTTCGGCTTCTCCGACGAGGACATGGAAGCCATCGAAGCCGGAGCGCTGGACGATGCTGGATGATTTGATCCGCCATCTGCCCAATCTGGCGCTGGTCTATTCGGCCTTCTTCCTGGCGGTCGCCAGCCCCGGCCCGAGCAACCTCGCCGTGATGGCGACGTCGATGGAGCGCGGCCGCAGCGCCGGCGCCACCCTGGCGCTCGGCGTCACCGCCGGTTCCCTGACCTGGGGCGTTCTCGCCGCCATCGGCGTCACCGGCTTGGTCGTGGCGCATCCCGGCGCGCTCTACGCCATCAAGATCGTCGGCGGCGTCTACCTGCTGTTTCTGGCCTGGCGTTCGGCGCGATCGGCGTTGCGCGTCGACATGCCACCAGCAAGGGCCGCCGTTCCCGGGCATCGCGCCTTCCTGCGCGGCTATCTCATGCATCTCACCAATCCCAAGGCGATCCTGAGCTGGACGGCGATCATCGCGCTCGCCCTGCGGCCGGATACGCCGCCGGTCGTGCTCTACGCCATCATCGGCGGCTGCATGCTGATCTCGCTCGCGATCAACCAGTTCTACGCCGTGCTGTTTTCGACGGCCTCGATGATCGCGGGCTACCGCCGGATTCGTCGCCGGGCCGAAGCCTGCCTCGCCGCCTTCTTCACCTTCGCCAGCTTTAAGCTGCTGACCTCGCAGCTCTGAAACCCTCATCGTCATACCGGCAAGAACATCGCAAAAAGGCCCATCGGAGTTTCCGCCATGCAGCCCTTCACCACCCTGACCTCGACCCCCGCGCCCATGAAGGTGGTCAATGTCGACACCGACATGATCATCCCGAAGCAGTATCTGAAGACGATCAAGCGCACCGGCCTCGGCACCGCGCTGTTCTCGGAGATGCGCTACAAGGAGGACGGCTCGGAAAACCCCGATTTCGTGCTGAACCAGCCGGCCTATCGCAAGTCGCAGATCCTGGTCGCCGGCGACAATTTCGGCTGCGGCTCCTCGCGCGAGCACGCGCCCTGGGCCCTGCTCGACTTCGGCATCCGCTGCGTGATCTCCACGAGCTTCGCCGACATCTTCTACAACAACTGCTTCAAGAACGGCATTCTGCCGATCAAGGTCACGCCCGAGCAGCTCGACGCCCTCTTCGACGACGCCGAGCGCGGCTCCAACGCCACGCTGACCATCGACCTCGAGAAGCAGACGATCCAGGGGCCGGATGGGGGCACGATCACCTTCGAGCTCGACCCCTTCCGCAAGCACTGCCTGCTCAACGGCCTCGACGATATCGGCCTGACCATGGAAAAGAACGCGAAGATCGACGCGTTCGAGGACAAGCTGAAGCAGCGCGAATGGGCCTGACCGGGCTCCGCTGAGCCCAAGCGAAAGGCCGCCGCTTCCTGCGAAGCGGCGGCCCCTGCGAATGGTCGTCGCGATCGCCCGCCTCTACATCGCCGGTAGAGCGGCGACGTCTCGTACCGGCGCGCTGAGACCGGCGACCTTCCCGACCATCGTAGCCTTGCCCGTGGCGAGATCCACCTTGTGGAGTGCGCCATCCGCCAGCAGCCAGCCCGTATTCGCGCCGTCCGCCCCGGTCTCGATATCGAAGGCGATGGCCTTCGCCGTCACGCCGAGCTTGCCGACCGCGCCGAGCATGCCGTCATTCGGCGGCGCCTGCTTGATCAGCCCGCCGATCTTGCCGTCGATGTCGTAGAGCGCCGTCTCCTTGGCGCCCTTCATCGAGTTGGTATAGGCGCCGGCCACGATCATCGGCGCCTCGCCCTTGTGCATGTCGGTCTCGGCGAATTTCAGCTTGCCGTCGACGGTCGTCTTGCCGTCCTCGACATTGACGCGGAGATTGGTGCCGTCAGAGCCGATGACGCGCAGTCGGTCGGCGGCGGGGTTGAAATCGACGGTCGCCATGGCATCGGCGGCGAGCACGGTGTCCATCTTCGACTTCATCGTCGCCTTGCCGGCGGTATCGACCGTGTAGATCGTGCCGTCCGTCGCCAGCGCATAGAGCATGCCGTCGGCCGGGCGCACGTCGATGCCGGCGATCTTGCCGTCGATGCCGGTGACCTTCATCGACTTGCCGGCCTTCATCGTCGCCGTGTCGATCATGGTGAGGGTGTTGTCGCCGCTCAGCGCCGCAAGCGTTCCCGCCTGGGCCAGCCCGGCCAGCGAGCCGGCGCTCAGGATGGTCGTGGCCGTCAGCGCGATGCGCATTATCCTGGTCATGTCGTCGTCCTCCGCTTGTGTTTCGCGGCGCCGCCGGGCCTGTCGGAGGCTCGCGGCGCTCGGAGGGGTTAGACGCCAGGGGAGTGCCCGGATGCGCCGGGAAAAATAAAGAAAATCGCTGCATCCATGATCGTTTCCAGCGTGTAACCTTTCGCTGGACCGTGCCGAGGCGCGGCTGGCCGATCAGGGAGACGAGGATGGCGGGCGACGCCGCGCGACCGGAAATGACGATCGCGATCGAACAAGCGCTCCTCGCCTGCGCCGGCGGCGATAAATCGGCATTGAAGCGCATCTACGAGGCCGAGTCGCCGCGTATGGTCGGTGTGGCCCTGCGCATCCTGAAGCGCCGGGCGCTGGCGGAGGAAGCGGTGCAGGACAGTTTCATCCTGATCTGGCGATATGCGGCGCGGTTCGATCCGCAGCGCGGCAGCGGCCTGACCTGGATCTACGCCATCCTGCGCAACCGCTCGCTCTCGATCCTGCGCGATGAGAAGCGCACCGAAACGAGCGACAGCCCGCTGGCCGAGGACACCCCGAGCGAGGAGGACGATCCCGAAACCGTCATGGCCAAGCTCTCCGACGCAAAAGCCCTGCAGGGTTGCCTGGAGGCGCTGCCGGCCCAGCGACGCGGCATGGTGCTGCTCGCCTTCGTCCAGGGTCTGACCCATGGCGAGATCGCCGGGCGCCTGGGCATGCCGCTGGGCACGGTGAAGTCCTGGATCAGGCGCTCGCTGATCACGCTGAAGGAGTGCCTCGGATGAGCCCGGTCTCCGGCATGATCCCGACGCCTGAGGACCGCGACGCGCTCGCAGGCGAATATGTGCTCGGCCTGATCGAGGGCGTCGACCGCGAGCGCTTCGAGCAGCGCCTCGACAACGACAGCGACCTGTCCCTGGCCGTCGCACGCTGGCAGGCCCGCCTCGCGCCGATCGATGCCACTGCCCCGGCCATCCCGCCCTCGCCTGCCTTGTGGCCGGCCATCGAGGCAGCGATCGCCATGGCAGCGCAGCCCGGCCGTCGGCCGGCAGCCCAAACGCGCAGCCGCTTCGCCGGTTGGTGGGAAAGCTTGCCGGTCTGGCGCGGCGCAGCGCTGGCCGGCGCGTTCGCTACGCTCCTGCTTGCGGCGGGCCTGATCGGCGCGCTCGACCGGGCGCGGCGCCAGCCGGTCATGATCGCGGTGCTGCTCACGGACACGAGCGTGGCCGCCGCCGTGGTCAACACCTTCGCCGACGGTCGCGTCGAGATGGTGCCGCTACAGAACATCGCGGTTCCCGAAGGCAAGGCGCTCGAGATCTGGACGCTGTGGGATCGCGCGGTCGGCCCCCGCTCGGTCGGGCTCATCGATCGCGCCCGCAGCACGCCGCTGCGGCTGGATCAATTGCCTCTGGGTCGCGACCAGCTCTTCGAAATCACGCTGGAACCGTCGACAGGCTCGCCGACAGGCCGCCCGACAGGCCCCGTCATCGCGAAGGGTACGACGGCGCAGGCTTTGTGACGGATGAGTCGACGTTTGGAAGCGGCCATCCGGATGAAGGCTGCTGGCCCGAGTCGCGCCTCGAATATGTTTGCTTCCGGATGTCGCCGTCGTGCCTGCCGTGATGTGACAGCGAAACCCGGTGTGTCGATATGCCTTCGTAGATTGTCCCCAGGGACAGCTTTCAGCTTGAAGGTCGTACGAATAGTAGGCGAAAAGCCGAGCTGTCCGAAGAGGACGTCCGGCGCTGGTTCCGGAATGCAACAATGGAGTTCGCTGTGCTGAAACGATGTGTCACCGTGGTGTTCATCCTGCTCGGGCCGGTCGGTTGTGTCACGCAAGATACCGTTCCCAGCAAAAGAGCGGATGGGCCTGCCTACACGCAGCCTGGCGTTGGCGCGCCTGCTCGCCAGACCGACATGTTTGGGAATGCCTTTCGCTAGTCGAAGAGCGGCGAAGGCGACTGCGCAACTCTGATCCGTCAGGTGCGGCAGGCCGGCTTTCCAGGCGGCGCCATCACTCAGCGATCCGAACGAGGCGATTTGCGCTTATGCCGCGTACCCTTAGCCGCAAGCAGCGGCGTTCGCTTGGAGCCTGCTGCGTTTTCGTGGAAGCGCCGGTCATCCCGGACGGAGCGAAGCGCAGATCCGGGATCCATGCCCGACGATCCGTCCGACAGGCTCTGGCATGGATCCCGGGTCAAGCCCGGGATGACGGTGTGGTTCCGTACAAAATCAGCAAGCTTTAGAGCCAGTCCGCCAGCGCTTCCCACTCAAATAAGACGTCGCCCGAACGCGCTAAACCACCACCGTGATCGTCTCCGCCGCGCGTGTCAGTCCCGTATAGAGCCAGCGCGCCCGGTGCTCGCGGAAGGCGAAGCTCTCGTCGAAGAGCACGACGTCGTCCCATTGCGAGCCCTGCGATTTGTGCACCGTCAGCGCGTAGCCGAAGGTGAACTCGTCGGTGTGCTTGCGCAGCTCCCAGGGGATTTCCTCCTCGGTGCCGTCGAAGAAATTCGGCATCACCGACACCTTCACCGCCTTGGCGCCGGTGTCGTCCTCCGGCGTCACCCGCATGGTGACGAGCCCCTTCTTCGAGGTCTTGATCTCCTGCACGATCCAGGAGCCCCCATTGAGCAGCCCCTTGCTCTTGTCGTTGCGCAGGCAGACCAGCTTCTCGCCCGCGACCGGGCTGTTGTCGGTGCGGCCCATCAATTGGCGGATGCGGGCATTGTAGTTGCGCCGCGTCTTGTTCATGCCGACCAGCACCTGGTCGGCACCCATGACGATCTCGGGATTGATCTCGTCGCGCCGGATCACCCGGCTCGGGCCGTACTCGCCGAGTTCGAGCCGCCCGCCCTCGCGCACGATCATCGACATCCGCACGATCGGGTTGTCCGCCGCCTGGCGATGGACCTCCGTCAGCATCACGTCTGGCTCCTGCTCGGTGAAGAAGCCGCCGCCCTTCACCGGAGGGAGCTGGGCGGGATCTCCGAGCACCAGCACCGGCGTGCCGAAGGAGAGCAGGTCGCGCCCCAGATCCTCGTCGACCATGGAGCATTCGTCGATGATGATAAGCTTGGCCTTGGCGGCCGCGCTCTCGCGGTTGAGCACGAAGGTCGGGCTCTCCTCCTCGACGCCGCGCGAGCGGTAGATCAGCGAATGGATGGTCTGCGCGCCATCGCAGCCCTTGTTGCGCAAGACGAGCGCAGCCTTTCCGGTATAGGCGGCGAAGACGACCTCGCCGTCGACCGCCTCGGCGATATGGCGCGCCAGCGTGGTCTTGCCGGTGCCGGCATAGCCAAACATGCGGAAGAGCTGAGGCTCGCCGGCCTGCAGCCAGCGCGCAACGGCGGTCAATGCCGCATCCTGCTGAGGCGACCAGCTCATCGTAATGGGACCGTCGAAGAAGGCATGGCGCAGATGGGGCCGAGTCGCGCGCCGAAGGCAAGCGCGACGATGCGGAAACAGCTCAGGCCGCGCGCAGGCGCCGCACGAAGGCACCGGCCTCCACCTGCAGCGCATGAATCCGCCGGTCGAGCTTGCCGGCACTCGCGGCGCCCATATCGGCCTGCCCAACAGTCTGCAGATTGGCGGCCGCGATCTCGCTCATCGCGATCGCCGCCGTGGCGGTGACGTCGGAGATGCGCCCCACAGTCTCGCCGAGCGAACCCAGCAGTTCGACATGCGAATTCACCATCGTCGCGATCTCGGTTCCAGTCTGCTCGACGGCGGCAACGCTCGTTCCGATGGACGAGACGGCTCCCGCCGCATGGGAAAGGGCTTCCTCGGCCTGCGCGATACGACCCACGATCCGTGCAGCCGCCTCAGAGGCCTGGTTCGCCAGCGTCTTCACCTCGGCGGCGACCACGGCGAAGCCGCGGCCATGGGTGCCGGCCCGCGCCGCCTCGATCGTGGCGTTGAGCGCCAGCATGTTCGTCTGCCGCGCGACCGCCTCGATGATGCCGACGACATCGCGCATCTGGGCGGCATTCTCGGTCAGCCGCGTCACCAGCGCGTGGGTCCCGGCCGCTTCATGCGTCGCGGCGGTCGCCATCTCCGAAACCCGCCTCACCTCGGCATTGATCTGGCCGATGACATATTCCATGCGCAGCGCGGCCTCGCTGGAGCGACGCGCTTCGATGCCGGCTCCGTCGACGGAGCCCGCCGCGGTCTCCGTGCTCCTCGATACCTGATGGACCCGTACCGCCGCGTCCTGCAGCGCCATGCGCAGCACTTCGCTCTCCCTGCCGATCTCTCCGAGCAGGAGGCCGAGCCGCGCTTCGAACTCGTCGGCGATGCGGGCAAGCTCCGCGCTGCGCATCTGCTCATGGCGGCGCGCGTCGCCTGCTTCCGCCTCGCGCGTCACCAGCGTCGCCCGCACCTCGCTGAACTGGCGCACGATGCGGGCGAGCTGGCCGATTTCATCGGCCCGCCCGCGATAGGGCACCTCGATCACCTGATCCGATGCCGCGGCCTGCCCGATCGCCGTCATGAGGCTTCGCAGCGGCCGCGTCAGGTGGCTGCGCAGAAGCAGCAGCGCCGCCAGTCCACCGGCGAGTGGCAGCAGGCAGGCGAACAGGATGGTCCAGAGCCGGACATTGCCGGCGCGCTCCCCGGCACGGGCTGCCGTCTCGGCCGCACGGCGCGCAAGCTGGTCGCGCAGGGCCGATGTCGTGATGATGATCTGGTCGACATTGGTCCGTGCTTCATCGGCTCCCGCTTCGAGGAGGGCGGCCTTCGCCGAAACGCGGCGGCCGATATCGACGATGCCGCGCTGAAAGGCGATGAAGGTCCGGATCCGGGCGTCGAGCGTCGGGTTGGCCTCGCGTAAGGCGACAGGCAAGGAGGAGATCAGATGCGCGCGGGCCGCGTCGACCAGCTCGACGGCGCCGTCGAGCCGCTCCAGCATCGTCTCGACCTCCCGCTTGGGCATGTCGGCGTCGACACTGCTGGGCAGGGCTGCGGCTGCGACGCGGCTGGAAAGCAGCGAGGCGCTGCTGGCCAGTCCGATATCGGCGAAGGCGGCGGCATCGATGCGCCGGGCCTCGTCGAAACCCTGCAGCGCGCTGACGAGGCCAAGCGCCCCGGCGAGGCTCAGCAGCGCGAAGAATGCCATGATCTTCGCCGTCAAACCCAGTCGTCGCATGGTCGTCACCGTCTCGTAGCCACGGCCCGTTTCGCAGACGCGAACGAACGGGAGGTTAACAGCAGCTTCATATTACAACAAAATCAACAACTTAGCCGATTACATAAACTTGCACCTCCTGGCGCGGCGCCTGCTTTGTCAGCGGCGTTGCCCACGGACGAGAGGCAGCCTAGCTTCGCACGATGAGACCACGCGCGACCCGGATTCTCCTGCTCTGCCTCGGCTTGGCGCTCGCGGCCTATGCAGCCTTCGTCCTGTCGCCCTGGCCTTCGGCCCTGCTGACCCGAATGGCTTTCGCCTACGGTGCTTCGAGAACCAATGCGGCCCTGGCCAAGCACGTTCCGGCCTCGCTTCGCGAGCGACTCGATATTCCCTACGGCAAGGCCGAGGAGGCGCGGCTGGATGTCTACCTGCCGCAGGGCGGTGCCCAGCCCGGCCGTCCGACCATCGTCTGGGTACATGGCGGCGGCTTCGTCGGTGGCGACCGGAAGGATGTCGGACCTTACCTGAAGATCCTGGCCGGGCGCGGCTATCCGGCCGTTGCCGTGGGCTACACCCGCGCGCCGACCGCCCGCTACCCCGAGCCCGTGCTGCAGGTGAACGAAGCGCTCGGCTTCCTGCAGCGCGAGAGCCAGCGCCTCGGCCTCGATCCCTCGCGGATCGTGCTCGCCGGCGATTCCGCCGGCGCGCATATCGCGGCCCAGCTCGCCGCCGGCCTGACCGGAAAGGACTATGCCGAGCTGCTCGGCCTCAAGCCCACCGTCGGGCCCGCCACCCTGCGAGGCGTCGCGCTGTTCTGCGGGGCCTTCGACCCGACGGCGCTAGACTTGTCAGGGCCGTTCGGAAGCTTCATCCGCTCCGTACTCTTCGCCTATTTCGGGGTGTCGAACCCGCTGGAGAGCGACCGCATCACCGAAGCCGCGGTTCCGCGCTATGTGACGGAAACCTTCCCCCCGAGCTTCATCACGGTCGGCAATGGCGACCCGCTGGCGCCGCAATCGGTGGTGATGGCTCAGGCTCTGCAAGACCGCGGCGTCAAGGTCGACACGCTGTTCTTTCCGCCCGAGACCGAGCCGAAGCTGCCGCACGAATACCAGTTCGACCTCGACAGGCCCGAAGGACGGCAGGCGCTGGAGCAGCTGACGGGTTTTCTCGGCAGGCTGAGGAATTGAACTCCCGGATACGACAATCATGCACGTTACCGTGAACGGGGTTCGCCTCTACGTCGATACCGAGGGAGCTGGGCTGGTCCCGGACGGGCCTCGAATGCGCGAGACGCCGACACTCGTGCTGCTTCATGGCGGCCCGGGCGCTGACCATAGCCTCTACAAGCCCGCTTTCTCTGCTCTGCGCGACATCTGCCAGATCGTCTACTACGACCATCGCGGCTGCGGACGCAGCGAAGACGGACCACGAGACCTGTGGACGCTCGCCCAATGGGGTGACGACGTTAAGGCGCTTTGCGACGCGCTCGGCATCAACAAGCCGATCGTGCTCGGAACCTCCTTCGGCGGTTTCGTCGCCCAGGCTTATGCGACGCGCCATCCGGGCCATGCCGCAAAACTGATCCTCGTCAGCGCGGCGGCAAAGGTCGATTTTCAGCAGATCTATGCGGCCTTCGAACGGTTCGGAGGCGCGGAGGCGGCGGCTGCGGCGCGAGCCTATTGGTCAGCCCCGTCCGACGCGACCCGCGCGGCCTATCGAGAGGTCTGCGTCCCGCTCTACGCGCCTCGCAACCAGAGGCATGACGGGTTGTGGGTTGCCCGCGCCATCATGCGCAACGAAACTGGCGTCCACTTCAACGGTCCCCGCAACGAGCACGGCCGCTTCGACTTCAGGGATGCGCTCGCGCGCGTGTCCTGCCCGGTTCTCGTCATGGCCGGAGACAAGGACCCGATCACACCGATCGCCTTCAGCGAGCAGATCGCGGCAAGCCTCCCACCTGAACAAGTCCGCTTTCAGCGCTTCACCGATTGCGGCCACGGTATTCTCGCCGACGATCGGGATGGCGCCTTACAGGCGATCCGCGACTTCATCCTCGCATAGAGCGAAACCCGTTCTGCCTACAGTATCAGCCTGAGTAGCGGCCGCCCCGGCTTCTGCCGGGCCACCTCGACGAAGCCCGCGCGCAGGAACACGCTTTCCGGCCCGACATAGAGCCCCTCCGCGCTGCGCTTGTCCTGGTTATCCATGGCAGCCGCCTCGATCAGCCGCGCGCCGCTGTCCCTCGCGAACGCAACGGCTCCATCAACCAGCGCGCCGGTGACGCCCTTGCCGCGAAATCCCCTGCGCACGAAGAAGCAGGAAGCCGCCCAATTGCTGATGTCCTCGGCCGCCGCGTCCGGCAGCGGCGTCGAGGCGCGGCGCGGATTGTTCCATTCAGGGATATGCGCCCGCGGGCCAATCTGCAGCCAGCCCACGGCCTTGTCCTCCGCATAGGCCAGCACGCCCGGCGGCGGCCCGTCCCGCACCCGCTCCTCGAACAGCCGGCGCGCTCCCTCGCCGAGCAGAGGCTTGCGCAGGCGCTGCGGCATGCGGAAATGGTTGCACCAGCAGCCATAGCAGGGGCCCTGCGGGCCGAAGAGGTCCTCCAGATCGCCCCAGCGCTCCGGCGTCAACGGCCGCACGGCAAAGCTGGCATCACCCATCGCGAACCTCTCGTTTCGGCGACTGCGAAGGGACTGGACACCCGTTCGGCATCGGCAGATCACTAGGCGATACACCCGGAGGCCCGCGCCATGTCGCTCGAAGTCTATGCCGCCTATCTGCTCGCCTGCATCGTCATCATCATCGTTCCCGGTCCGACGGTCACGCTGATCATCGCCAACAGCCTGAAGCACGGTACCCGCGCTGGCCTCCTCAACGTGGCAGGAACCCAGGCCGGCCTCGCGATCATGGTCGTCGTCGCCGGCATCGGCCTCAGCTCCGTCATCGCAGCGCTCGGTCACTGGTTCGAGTGGCTGCGGCTGGCGGGCGCCGCCTACCTGATCTGGCTGGGCTGGAAGATGTTCCGTTCAGCCGGCGCAGACCTCGACGGCAGCGCCCCGACCAAGGCGCCGCGCGGCGGCTTCTTCCTGCAGGGCGCGCTGGTGGCGCTCAGCAACCCCAAGACGCTGCTGTTCTTCGGTGCCTTCTTCCCGCAGTTCCTCGACCCGGCGCGCGACCACGTAACCCAGATCGCGATCATGGGCGCGACCGCGCTGGCCTTCGCCGCGCTCAGCGACAGCGCCTATGCCGTGCTGTCCGGCCGCGCCGGCCATCTGCTCTCGCAGCGGCGCGTCCGGCTTCTGTCGAAGTTCAGCGGCGGCCTGTTGGTCGGCGGCGGCCTCTGGCTCGCCTCGACGCGGGCGAGTTGAGCAGACGCCGCCCTTACCAGGCGATCTTTTCGCCCGTGTAGTCGCGGAAGCTGTTGGTCTCGGCCATGCCGGAGGCGTCGATGGTGAGGATCAGCCCGCCTGCGCTTTCGGCAGGGGTGATGTCGGCCCCGCCGCCGCCCATGTCGGTCTGGACCCAGCCCGGATGGAACAGCAGCACGCTGACATTGCGCTCGCGCACCGCGTTGCCGAACACGACCATCGCCATGTTCACCGCAGCTTTCGACGAGCGATAGATCAGCGCATTGCCGGGATTGGCGGCGATCGAGCCCATGCGGCTGGAGATCGTCGCGATCTTGCGCGCCTGCCCGGCCTCTATAT
Source organism: Allobosea sp. P4_C6 (assembly GCF_056402015.1). Taxonomy (NCBI): domain Bacteria; kingdom Pseudomonadati; phylum Pseudomonadota; class Alphaproteobacteria; order Hyphomicrobiales; family Alloboseaceae; genus Allobosea; species Allobosea sp. P4_C6. Next base: position 61,154 of record NZ_JBFUIF010000008.1, on the reverse strand, counting down.
TGGGTAGGAAGGCCTGCGCCACCCGCACCGGCGCATAGACATTGACCTCGAAGACCTCGCGCCATTCGTCGAAATCGACATCGAGCCCGCTCTGCCGGTCGCGCGGGCCGTAGAGGCCGGCATTGTTGAGGAGAACATCCACCGGGCGCCCCGCCAGCGCGTTCTTGGCGGCCGCCACGCTCTTGTCGGAGGTGACATCGAGTTCGAGCGGCGTCAGCGCCCCGGCATGTTCGGCTGCGAGATCGCCCAGCGCCCCGCCCCGGGGGTTGCGCGCCGCGGCGACGACATGGTCGCCTCGCCGCAGCAATGCGTTGGTGAGCGCGAGCCCGATGCCGCGATTGGCACCGGTGATCATCCAGGTCTGGGGCATGTCCGTCTCCATGGTCGAGAGACGGAGCTAAGCCTCAACCCTCGGCTTTTCCATAGCCCCCGGCCGTCGGCGTGATCACCGTCACCGCTTCCCCGGCCTGCAGCAGCGTCTGGTCGGACGGCTTCAGCTCCTCGATCGCGCCGGAAAGCCTGCGCACCAGCGTCTTGCCGAGCTGGCCGGGCTCGCCGCCCTTCACGCCGAAGGGCCTCACCTTCCGGTGCGAGGCGAGGATCGCGCAATCCATCGTCTTGAGAAAACGGATGGTGCGGCTGGTGCCGTCGCCCGCCGTCCATTCGCCCTTGCCGCCGGAACCGGCGCGGATGTGGAAATCCTCCAGCACGACGGGGAAGCGCGTCTCCAGTATCTCCGGATCGGTGAGCCGCGAATTGGTCATGTGGACATGCACGCCCGACGTGCCGTTGAAGCCCGGCCCCGCCGGCGAGCCCGAGCAGATCGTCTCGTAATACTGATACTGGTCGTTGCCGAAGGTGAGGTTGTTCATCGTGCCCTGCGAGCAGGACATCGCCTGGAGCGCCCCGAACAGCGTGTTCGTCACCGCCTGCGACACCTCGACATTGCCCGCGACGACGGCCGCCGGATAGCGCGGTGCCAGCATCGAGCCCTCCGGCACGACGATTTTGATCGGCCTGAGGCAGCCGGCGTTCATAGGGATGGCATCGTCGACCATGACGCGGAAGACATAGAGCACGGCGGCGCGGGTGACGGGCGCCGGCGCGTTGAAATTGTCCGGCCGCTGCTCGGAGGTGCCGGTGAAATCGACCGTTGCCTCGCGCTTCTCGCGGTCGATGGTGATCTTCACCTTGATCGCGCAGCCCTGGTCCATCGGGTAGGTGAATTCGGAATCGTGCAGCTTGGTCAAAAGCCGCGCCACGCTCTCGGCCGCATTGTCCTGCACGTGGCCCATATAGGCCTGCACGACATCGAGGCCGAAGGAGCCGATCATCTTCTTCAGCTCCGCCACGCCCTTCTCGTTGGCGGCGATCTGCGCCTTCAGGTCGTTGACGTTCTGCACGACGTTGCGCACCGGATAGCGCGCCCCGGTCAGGAGCTTGACGAGGTCTTCCTCGCAGAAGCGGCCCTGATCGACGATCTTGAAGTTGTCGATATAGACGCCCTCTTCCTCGATGTTCGTCGCCAGCGGCGACATCGAGCCCGGCGCCGTGCCGCCGACATCGGCATGGTGGCCGCGGCTCGCCACCCAGAACAGGATGTCCCTGTCCTCGGCATCGAAGACCGGCGTGCAGACCGTGATATCCGGCAGATGCGTGCCGCCATTATAGGGCGCGTTGAGGCAATAGACGTCGCCCGGCTTGATGACCGGATTGTTGGCGATCACCGTCTCGACCGAACGATCCATCGAGCCGAGATGCACCGGCATGTGCGGCGCATTGGCGACGAGCGCGCTGGTCTGGTCGAACACTGCGCAGGAGAAGTCGAGCCGCTCCTTGATGTTCACGGAATAGGCGGTGTTCTGCAGCGTCACGCCCATCTGCTCGGCGATCGACATGAACAGGTTGTTGAAGATCTCGAGCATCACCGGATCGGCCTTGGTGCCGATCGCCGCCAGCTGCACCAACGCCTTGCTACGCACGAGGACGAGATGGTCCTTGGCCGTGAGTTTGGCGCTCCAGCCATCCTCGACGACGACGGTCTGGTTGGGTTCGATGATGATTGCCGGCCCCGCGACGCTCTGGCCGGGCCTGATCGCTTCGCGCCGGACGATGGCGGCATCGTGCCATTCGCCCTTGGAGAACAGCCGCGTGCGCTCGGCGATCGCCGGCTCGCCAGCCTCTTCCGCGACTGAGGCCTCCTCGAACTTGGCGCCGCCACCGACCGCCTCGACCTCGACCGCTTCGACGACCAGCGCCTTGGTCTCGTCCATGAAGCCGAAGCGCGCCTTGTGCGCAGTCTGGAAGGCCTCCTGCATCGCAGCCCGTGTCCCAGCCGGGACCGCGATCGCGGTGTCGGTGCCGGCGTAACGGATATGGGCTCTGGTATGGATGGCGATGTCGCCCGCGGCCACACCCTGCCCCGCGACCTCCGAACGGGTCTCGGCAGCGAGCTTCCCGGCCACGGCCTCGATCGCTGCTTTCGCCTCGCCATCGAGCGGGACATCCAGCGCCGCCGTCCGCGTCGAGCGGATTTCGGCGAGGCCCATGCCATAGGCCGAGAGCAGCCCGGAGAAGGGATGCAGCAGCACCGTCTTGATGCCGAGCGCATCGGCGACGAGGCAGGCATGCTGCCCGCCGGCACCGCCGAAGGAATTCAGCGCATAGCGGGTGATGTCGTAGCCGCGCTGGACCGAGATCTTCTTGATCGCCTCGGCCATGTTGGCGACCGCGATCTGGATGAAGCCGTCCGCGACCTCCTCGGCCGAGCGGCCGTCACCGACCTCCGCCGCAAGCGTCGCAAACTTGGCCCGCACCGTCTCGACGTCGAGCGGCGCATCCTGCTTCGGCCCGAAGATCGCCGGGAAATAGGACGGGATCAGCTTGCCGACCATGACGTTGGCGTCGGTCACCGCGAGCGGCCCGCCGCGGCGATAGGCGGCCGGACCGGGATTGGCGCCGGCCGAATCCGGGCCGACGCGGAAGCGCGCGCCGTCATAGTGGAGAATGGAGCCGCCGCCGGCCGCGACCGTATGGATCAGCATCATCGGCGCGCGCATGCGCACGCCGGCGACCTCGGTCTCGAAGGCGCGCTCATACTCGCCGTCGAAATGCGCGACGTCGGTCGAGGTCCCTCCCATATCGAAGCCGATCACCTCGGCGAAGCCGGCCGAGCGGCCGGTCTCGGCAAGACCGACGACGCCGCCGGCAGGGCCCGACAGGATCGCATCCTTGCCCTGGAACAGCTCGGCGGCGGTGAGACCGCCCGAGGACATCATGAACATCAGTCGCGCGCCGGTGCGGGCGACATCGAGTTCCTCCGAAACCTGCTGCACATAGCGGCCAAGGATCGGCGAGAGATAGGCATCGACCACGGCGGTGTCGCCACGCCCGACCAGCTTGATCAGCGGCGAGACCTCATGGCTGACGGACACCTGCGGAAAGCCGATCTCGCGGGCGATGCGCGCCGCCGCCTGCTCATGCGCCGCATAGCGATAGCCGTGCATGAAGACGATGGCGACGGCGCGAAAACCGGCATCGTACTGCGCCTGCAGCGCCGCGCGGACCGTCGCCTCGTCAAGCGCGTGCTCGATCGTGCCGTCGGCGAGCACACGCTCCTCGACTTCCAGCACGTCTTCATAGAGCTGCTCCGGCTTGACGATCTCCTTGGCGAAGATGTCGGGCCGCGCCTGGTAGCCGATGCGCAGCGCGTCGCGGAAACCCTTGGTGGTGACGAGCAGCGTGCGGTCGCCCTTGCGCTCCAGCAGCGCATTGGTGGCGACGGTCGTGCCCATCCTGACCTCGCCGACCGCACCGGCAGGGATCGCCTCGCCCGCCTTCAGACCGAGCAGGTCGCGGATTCCCTGAACGGCCGCGTCGCGATAAGCGCCGGGATTTTCGGAGAGCAGCTTCCTGGCATGGAGATTGCCAGCCGGATCACGTCCGATCACGTCGGTGAAGGTGCCGCCGCGATCGATCCAGAAGTCCCAACACGCCGCCGACATCAGACGTTCTCCCCACCGTCATGCCAGCGACGGATCACGCTGACGTTTTATCGATAAATCGTCGATGAGTTATTGACAAGACAATTTCGGCGGCTACCATCCCGATTGTGGCTGGAACATGGCTGAGGGGCCGGGCCGGCACGAAAGCGGAGAATGCGACGATGCGAGCAGTCCTGGCAATCGGGCGCTCATGCGCCACTCACCGGCGGGAGCGGCGCGCGCCATGATTCGCCGCACGCTCGACGCGCTCTACCTCTGGGCCGGCTACGCGGCCGGGGTCTTCCTCATCCTGATCTTCGTGCTGATGATGCTGATGTCGATCGGCCGCGAGATCGGCCTCAACATCCCCGCCGGCGACGATTTCACCTCTTGGTGTATGGCGGCGATGGCCTTTCTCGGGCTCGCGCACACCTTCAAATCCGGCGACATGATCCGCGTCGGATTGCTGATCGACCATTTCAAGGGCCGCAAGCGCTGGTTCTTCGAGGTGTTCTCGCTGGTGCTCGGCCTCGGCTTCTCCGGCTTCTTCGCCTGGCATGCCGCAGTGATGACCTGGCAGTCCTGGGAGTTCAACGACATCGCCGGCGGCGTCGTGCCGATGCCGCTCTGGATTCCGCAGCTCGGCTATTCCGGCGGCCTCGTCATCCTCTTCATCGCGATGGCGGACGAGTTCGTCCATGTCGTGATCCGCGGCCAGGAGCCGCGCTACGAGAAGCCGCCCGCGCAATCCGACGAGGAAATCGTCGAGCGCGCCATGGCGAGCGGAGTGTAACGCCATGGCGATGATCGAGATATCCGGGCTTCTGCTCCTGCTGCTCGTCGTCTTCCTGGCCGGCGGCGTCTGGATCGCCATCTCGCTGATGGCCTGCGGCTGGGTGGCGATGCAGTTCGTCGGCGGCGGCATCCCGGCCGGCTCCGTGCTGGCCACGACGATCTGGGGCAACAGCGCCTCCTGGACGCTGGCCGCGCTGCCGCTCTTCATCTGGATGGGCGAGATCCTCTACCGCACGAAGCTCTCCGAGGAGATGTTTCGCGGCCTCGCGCCCTGGCTCAACTGGCTGCCGGGCCGGCTGATGCACGTCAACGTGCTCGCCTGCGGCATCTTCGGCTCGGTTTCCGGCTCCTCGGCCGCGACCTRCGCCACCGTCGCCAAGATCGCCCTGCCGGAGCTGAAGAAGCGCGGCTACAACGAGAAGGTCGCGCTGGGCTCGCTGGCCGGCGCCGGCACGCTCGGCATCCTGATCCCGCCCTCGATCACCATGGTGGTCTATGCGGTGGCGGCCAACGTCTCGATCATCCAGATCTTCCTCGCCGGCTTCCTGCCGGGCCTGCTCGTGATGGTGCTCTATTCCGGCTACATCGCCATCTGGCACATGCTGAACCCCAGCCAGTCGCCGCCGCCAGAGCCGAAGATGAGCCTGCGCGAGAAGCTGCGGGAATCGGCGCAGCTCGTCCCCTGCATGCTGCTCATCCTCCTCGTCTTCCTGTCGCTGCTGCTCGGCTGGGCGACCGCGACGGAATGCGCCGCCTGGGGCGTGCTCGGCTCCTTCGGCATCGCCTGGTGGTCGGGCACGCTGACCAGGGAGGCGTTCTGGCAGAGCGTGATGGGCACGACCCGGATCACCTGCATGATCATGTTGATCCTGGCCGGCGCCTCCTTCATGTCGACCTCGATGGCCTATACCGGCATTCCGGCGGCGCTGGCCGCCTGGGTCGACAGCCTGCACCTGTCGCCCTACGCGCTGATCGCGGCGCTGACGGTGATGTACATCGTGCTCGGCACGGCGCTCGACGGCATCTCGATGATCGTGCTGACCACCGCGATCGTCATCCCGATGATCAAGACCGCCGGCTTCGATCTGGTCTGGTTCGGCATCTTTCTCGTGCTGATCGTCGAGATGGCCGAGGTCTCGCCGCCGGTCGGCTTCAACCTCTTCGTCCTGCAGACCATGTCCGGCAAGGATTCGAATACGGTCGCGCTGGCGGCGCTGCCGTTCTTCTTCCTGCTGGTCGCCGCCGTCGCGATCATCACCATCTTCCCGCAGATCGTGATGGTCTTGCCCCAGATGGCCTTTCCGCCTCAATGATACCGCATCAAAACCAAGGGAACGGAGACAAGACCATGCATCGCAAGGACTTCATCAAGGGCCTTCTCGTCGCCGGCGTCGCCGCCGGGGCGCTCGCCTTCGGCTCGTTCGGTGCGGCGGCGCAGACCAAGTGGAACCTGCCCAACGCCTATCCGGCGGATAACCCGCACACGGAAAACCTCGTCCTCTTCGCCAAGGATGTCGAGGCGGCCACCGGCGGCAAGCTGTCGATCACGGTCCACGCCAATGCCGCGCTGTTCAAGGCGCCGGAGATCAAGCGCGCCGTCCAGACCGGCCAGGCCCAGATGGGCGAGATCCTGATGTCGATCCATGAGAACGAGGATCCGGTCTACGGCATCGACGTCGTGCCCTTCCTGGCCACGAGCTTCGCCGACTCGCGCAAGCTCTACACAGCCTCCAAGGCTGCGATCGAGAAGAAGCTCGATTCACAGGGTATCAAGCTGCTCTTCATGGTCCCCTGGGCACCGCAGGGCGTCTACGCCAAGAAGGACATCAACACGATCGAGGACATGAAGGGGCTGAAGTGGCGCTCCTACAATGTCGGCACCGCCCGCCTCGGCGAATTGCTCGGCATGCAGTCCGTGACGATCCAGGCGGCCGAGCTGCCGCAGGCGCTGGCGACCGGCGTCGTCAACTCGTTCATGTCGTCCGGCGGCACCGGCTACGATTCCAAGGTCTGGGAGTCGCTGACGCATTTCTACGACACGCAGGCCTGGATCCCGAAGGATGCGACCTTCGTCAACAAGGCGGCGTTCAACGCCCTCGACCAGGCGACGCAGGACGCGATCCTGAAGTCTGCCGCCGCTGCCGAGGAGCGCGGCTGGAAGATGTGGCAGGAGAAGGCCGGCTGGTATCTCGACCAGCTCAAGGCCAAGGGCATGAAGGTGCAGGCGCCCTCGCCCGAACTGGCCGCGGGCTTCAAGAAGGCCGGCGACACCCTGACCGCCGACTGGCTGAAGAAGGCCGGCGCCGATGGCCAGGCGATCGTCGACGCCTATAAGAAGATGTGAGGCGGGCCAACTCGCCACAGGTCAAATCGAGATAGCGGTCATCACGGGCGACCGGAGGGAGACCCGGGATCCATGCCGGAACGGTTCAGGCATGGGTCCCGGATCGGCGCCGCTATCGCGGCTTGTCCGGGATGACCGCGCGTTTTTATTCAGGATAATGGAGCGCGATGACCTCTCCCGCCCCCGACCACCTCGGTCCGATCGTCTCCTCCGGCCACCTTGCCGCGGGCGCCTTGCCGGCGCTGTCGGAGTTCGAGTTCGCGCTGAGCATGACGGTGCACGCTTTCCAGCGCTGGATGATCCGCTGCATGGCGGCCGCCGGGGTGCCGGACCTGTCGCCGCTCGACGTCCTTGTCCTGCACAACGTCAATCATCGCAGCAAGCCGAAGCGGCTCGCCGATATCTGCCTTGTCCTCAACATCGAGGACACGCATCTGGTGAACTATTCGCTGAAGAAGCTGGAGCGGCTGAAGCTGCTCAAGGGCGGGCGCAAGGGCAAGGAGAAGACCGTGGAGGTCACTCCGGCCGGCGAGGAGGCCTGCCGGCGCTATGCCCAGATCCGCGAGCAGCTTCTGGTCAAATCCGTCCGGGCCAGCGGCGCAGATTCCGAGCGGCTGTCGGAGATCGCCGCCGCGATGCGCTCCCTTTCCGGCCAGTACGACCAGGCGGCACGGGCGGCGGCGAGCCTGTAGGTCTCAGGCCGAACCGCCCTGTTCCGGCAGATCGGCATAGCGCGCCGCATAGTCCGCCTCCAACTTCTGGTGGCGCGACCAGAATCCGCGCCTCGGGCTGCCCGTGAGCAGGTCCTCCAGCAGGCCGAGATGCATGTGCCAGCCGCCGGAAACGCTGGTCATCTCCGCCTTGCTGCCGAGCTTGCGATGGGTCAGCACCAGCAGGACCTTGTCGCCCTGCGGCGAGAGAGCGAATTCCACCTCGGATTCCGGCTCGTCCCCGCCGCCCCAGGTGAAGGCGATGAGACGCGGCGGTTCGTAGCGGGTGATCGTCCCGGTCGAGGGCCAGCCGTTCTCGTGCATCTCGCGATAGGCCTCGGGCGGCGCCTCGTCCGTGATCTGCGAATGCTTGAACAGCATCTGGGTGCGCCCGCCGACACGCAGATCGAAGGGCCCGGAAGCGAGCCAGCGCCCGCGCTTCTCCGACTCGGTGATATAGGCCCAGACACGTTCGACCGGCCCGGGCAGCAGGCGCTCGAAACGCACCGCCCCGCTTTCCAGCACAACGCCATATTCGCTCATCGCGTTTCTCCCTCGCCCGTCCCGGGCTTCGCGAGTTCCTGTTCCAGCAGATCGAGGTGATGCCCCCAGAAGCGCCGGACCCGACGCAGCCAGGCATCGAAGGCATCGAGCCCAGCCGGATCGAGCCGGTAGATCCGCTGCTGGCCCCTGACTTCGACCGTCACCAGCCCCGTCTCCCGCAACACCTTGAGATGCTGCGAGATCGCCGGCGCGCTCGCACTGAAGCGCGCGCCGATCTCCCCGGCGGAAAGCGCGCCTTCGCCCAGCATCTCGACGATGCTGCGGCGCGTGGGGTCGGCAAGGGCGGCGAAGGGATCCATGCGCTATAATTTTCAAACTCACTTAATTAAGTAAATACTTAAATCAAAAACGCGGCCCTGCCATGCTGCCAGGCGGGCTTGCTTCGCAACCATGAGTTGGCCAGTGGTGGCGCGCCATGAAAACCGACAGCTCGCCATGACCGCCCGCAACGCCTCGCTCGCCGGCATCGCCATGATGCTCATCGGCATGCTGCTGTTTTCGCTCAACGACGTCATGGGCAAATGGCTGGTCGCCACCTACACGGTCGGGCAGGTGCTCGTATTGCGTAGCATTGCGGCGCTCCTCGTCATCATGCCCTTCGTGTTCAAGCAGGGTGTGCAGCGGACACTGCGCCCGGAGCGCCCCCGATTGCAGGCGCTGCGCGTTCTCTTCGGCTCGGCCGAGGTCGCGCTGTTCTATCTCGCCGTGACCTACCTGCCGCTTGCCGACGCCATGACGATCTGGCTCGCCGCCCCGGTCTGGGTCGTCATCCTAGCGGCGCTCCTGCTTGGCGAACGCGTCGACGGGCGGCGCTGGCTTGCCGTTGCCCTCGGCTTTACCGGTGTTGCCGTTGCCCTCGCCCCAAGCGGCGCGAGCCTGTCGATGCCAGCGTTGATCGCCGTGCTCGGCAGCTTCTTCTTCGCCTCGATGATGATCGCCGGCCGACAGCTGCGCGGCACGCCGGACGTGACGCTGGTGGCGTGGCAGACTCTCGGCGCGCTACTCATGGGGTTGGCGCTGCTGCCCTTCGGCTGGGTGACGCCGAGCCTGAAGGACGCCGCCCTGCTCGGCCTGCTCGGCATCATCGCGATGACCGCGCATATCTGTGTCACGCGCTCGCTCAAGCTCGCCGAAGCCTCGGTCGTCGTGCCCTATCAATACACGCTGATCGTCTGGGCGCTGGTCTTCGGCTGGTTCATCTTCGGCGACTGGCCGACACCTGCGATGCTGTGCGGGGCCGCCCTGATCGTCGCGGCAGGTCTCGCACTGCTTGTCCTGGAAAGGCGCACGTCCGGCGCCGCCTACAAGGCCCGACAGGAAGCTGCTACCATCGAGCAGGGTTGACGCGAAACGGAGCAGGGCCACGGAACGGAAGCCATCCGACCTCTGGCTCATGACGCTGGGCGTGGTGGCCACTGCCGTCGGCCTCTATATTGCGGCCACGGCCTGGGCGCGGTTTCCGTTGCCGCGCGAGCAGCTCTCGGTCGCGGGCCATGTCGGTCCGATCTCGATCGATACGCCGCTCGTCCAGGAAGGCACAGGCCGCAACCAGGGCAGCTACCGCACCCAGCGCATCGCGCTCGTCGCCACCGGCCACCCGCTCAAGACCTATTCGCCGGCGCGCACCCTGTGGTCGAGAATACCGATCGCATCCGCTGGGGCCAGCCATTGCACTTCCTCGTCGATCCCGACAGGGGCTTGATCTACGAGGCCACGACCGAAGGCAGGACGATGCTGTCCTATGACGACACCGTCGGCAATCTGTCGGCCTCGGCCCGCAATCGCTTGCTGGTCGGCCTCGCCTTGTTCGCCTTTGCTATCTGGCAGTTCGGGACGGTGTTCCAGCGGCATAGGTCCGGCCGGTCGCCGAACCCTGCAGCCGAGCGCTGAGCGATACCGCGCTCGAGATCGTCACTCTTTTCGAGCCGGGGTGATCTGCGCCGGGCTCACGCCTGCGGGCTGGCATCCTCCGCCCGGCCGGGCGACAAAGCTGCCCTGCGGAAAAGGCCGGCGGGAGGCACGACATGGCGCTGATCACCTATCTCACGACGATCAAGTTCGGCTTCGGCGAGGTCGCTGGCATCGAGGCCGATCTCTCCGGGCTCGGCATCGCCAGGCCGATGATTGTTGCGGACAAGGGTATCCTTGCGGCCGGGCTTGTCGAGGCCGTGCAGAGACATGCCACCGCCTTGCGATCCGCCCCGGTCTTCGTCGATACGCCCACGAATCCCACCGAGGAGGCTGTCGAGGCGGCGCTCGTGCTCTACCGCCAGCATGGCTGCGATGGTGTCGTCGCGATCGGCGGCGGCTCTCCGATCGATCTCGCCAAGGGCGTGGCGCTGCTCGCCACCCATGACGGCCCGCTCGAAACCTACGCCGCGATCCTCGGCGGCATCCCGAGGGTCACCGCCAAGGTCGCCCCCGTCATCGCGATCCCGACGACCTCAGGCACCGGCAGCGAGGTCGGCCGCGCCGCGCTGATCACCCTGAAGGACGGGCGCAAGCTCGGCTTCATCGCACCGTACCTGATCCCGCGCCTGGCCATCTGCGACCCCGAGCTGACGATGGGGCTGCCCGCTTGGCTCACCGCGGCCACCGGCATGGACGCCGTCACCCATTGCATCGAGACCTATCTCAGCCCGCGCGAGAACCCGCCGGCCGAAGCCATCGCCCTCGACGGGCTGAAGCGCGCCGTCGACCATATCGAGCGCGCCGTTAAGGACGGCTCGGACCGCGAGGCCCGCAAGGAGATGATGATGGCCGCTCTACAGGGCGGCATGACCTTCCAGAAAGGGCTCGGCGCTGTCCATGCCCTCTCCCATCCGCTCGGCGGGCTGAAGGAGGTCTCGCTGCATCACGGCACGCTGAACGCCGTGCTGCTGCCCGCCGTGCTGCGCTTCAACGCGCCGGCGGCCGAGGCGAAATATGCCGAAATCCGGCGCGTCCTCGGCCTTGCCCCCGATGCCGACCTCGCAGAATGGATTGCCAGTCTGGTCGCCCGGCTCGGCATGCCCGGCAGCCTCTCGGCCATGGGTTTGCCACGCCGTGTCGTGCCGGCCATCGCCGAGGCGGCGACGCTCGACCATTCGAGCGCGACCAACCCGCGCGCGGCCACGGCGGCCGATTATGCCGCCATGCTCGAAGCGTCGTTCTGACGGCACGCGCCTCTCAGTAGAGGCGCGTGCGATAACCTTCCTCGAGATTGCGATCGGCCTCGTCGCCATCGACCGCCTTGGTCTGGTCGGCGATGATCCGGCCGAGCGTCGGGAAGCTGTTGCGAGGCACCTGCGAGGCCTGATCCCACAGCTTCGAGCGGATCAACGCCTTGCCGCAATGGAAGAAGGTTTCCTCGACCTCGACGATGAGCCCGGTGACGGGCGGGCGTTCCAGCATCGCGGACGGCGCCAGCAAATCGGAATCGCGCGTCGCCCGGCCCTTGCCGTTGACGCGCAGAGTCTCGGGAATGCCCGGCACCATGAACACCAGCCCGACGCCCGGCGCCGACACGATGTTGCCGAGCGAGTCGACGCGGTTGTTGCCGCGCCGGTCCGGAATCAGCAGGGTCCACTCGTCGAGCACGCGCACGAAGCCGGGGCCGTCGCCACGCGGGCTCGCATCCGCATTCCCATCCGCATCGCAGCTCGCCAGCACGAGGAACGGCGAAAGCGCGATGAAGTCTCGGCAGAACTGATCGAGCTTTTTCAGGACCTTGCCGGTCGCCAGCGGATGGACCGGGCCGATATGGCCGCGCAGCAAGCCTGCATCATCGATGCGCGCCGCCGGATCGTCGAAGCAGTTCGTCATGGCGTCTCCCCATATCTGCAGACAATCTGTCGGAAGCCGGATGAACGCGCCAGCATGGCTTCCGACGAGATGCTCTGACCGGCTCGCATGACAACGCGACTGTGGCCGCAAAGCCCGCCGAGTGCTCCGCAACAGCGACGAGAAGCATCTTTTCTTGACCCCTGACCGCGGCATCGCCATCGTGCCATCTATATTCGCCCTCCTGTACGAGGCCTGATTCCATGCGCCGCGCTCTGCTGCGAACCGCCCTTGTCTCCCTCGCTTGCCTGACCGCCTTCGCGGCCGGCGCGAGCAGCCGCCGCTACGTCCATCCCGCCGACCGGGCCGAAGCGCGCATCATCCCGATGTACGGCAACCTGCCGGCCTGCGAGGACCCGGCCGTCCTCGGCGAGCTGACGAGCTGGTTCAATTCCCGCGAAGCCAAGTTCTGGGGACCGCTCCAGGCCGTCTCCTATGATCGCATCGGGGAAATCGGCTTCCGCTCCTGGGGCGACGACTTCATCCCGCGGCGCTTCTGCAGCGGCCGCATCCTGCTCAATGATGGCACCTTCCATCGCGTCGATTATTCCGTGCGCGAGAATCTCGGCCTCTTCGGGCTGACCTGGAACGTCAACTGGTGCGTCAGCGGCCTGGACCGCAACCGGGCCTATGCGCCCGACTGCAAGATGGCGCGGCCGTAAGATCTGCCCATCGCGCGATGATGAAGCGCCTTGCGCTTGCAGCTCTGTCGCTGTTCTGCCTCGGCGGAGCGGCTTGCGCGCAAGGCTTCGGCCAGCGCGGCGGCACGCCGGGCGATTTCGACTTCTATGTTCTGGCGCTGTCCTGGTCGCCCGGGTTCTGCGAACTCGACGGCGACCGCTCGCGCAACCGCGAGCAATGCGGCGAAGGCAGCAATCTGCGCTTCGTCGTGCATGGGCTCTGGCCGCAGAACGAGCGCGGCTATCCCAGTGAATGCGGGCCCGCCGGCCGCTCGCCCTCGCGAATCGCGCTGGAACAGGCGGAGGGCCTGTTCCCTACGGAAAGCCTTGCCCGCTACGAGTGGCGCAAGCACGGCACCTGCAGCGGCTCCAGCCCGAGCGATTACTTTCGCGATGTCCGACGCGCCCGCGACAAGGTGACGATCCCCCCGGTGCTCGCCAGGGCCGAACGCGATCAGAGCTGGACCGCGATCGATCTCGAGCGGGCCTTCGTCGCGGCCAATCCCGGCCTGCGCACCGACATGATGTCCGTCGCCTGCAAGCGCGGCGTCCTGCAGGAGGTCCGGATCTGCTTCAGCAAGGACCTGCGCGATTTCCGCAGCTGCCAGGAGGTCGATCGCTCCGGCTGCCGCGCCCGCGAGTTCACCGTCGTCGCGCCGCGCTGAAAGCTGCGGCCTTCAGGGGCTTTRCCGCTTTCGGGCGCGAGCGCCTTGCTCTACGAACGCTCCATGAATTACCGCCACGGCTTCCATGCCGGAAACTTCGCCGATGTGCTGAAGCATGTCGTGCTGACCCGCATCCTGCTGCATCTTGCCGCCAAACCGACGCCTTATCGCATCATCGACACCCATGCCGGCAGTGGGCGCTATGATCTGAGTTCCGAGGAGGCGCTTAGGACGCATGAATGGAAGGATGGAGTGGCGCGAATCGAGCAATCGCCGCTCGCGCCCGCTGCAGAGGAATTGCTCGCCCCCTACCGTGCCGCGCTGGCCGGCATTCGCGCGCTCCACGGCCCCGGCGCCTATCCCGGCTCGCCCTGGTTCTGTCGCCACGTCATGCGGCCCGACGACCGGCTGATCGCGGCCGAGCTCCACCCGCCGACCTATCAGAAGCTCGTCGAGGCGGTCGGAATGGACAAGCGCTGCAAGGCCCTGGCCATCGACGGCTGGACGGCGCTCAGGGCCAATGTCCCGCCGAAGGAACGCCGCGGCCTCGTCCTGATCGACCCGCCCTTCGAGCAGAAGGACGAGTTCGCGACGCTCGCCGCCCAATTCATCGCCGCCCATCGCAAATGGCCGACCGGCATCTATGCGCTCTGGTATCCGATCAAGGACCGCGGGGGCGTCGAAACCCTCATGAACGATGTCCGCGATGCCGGCATCGCCCGGTTGCTGCGGCTGGAGATCGAGGTCGATCGCCCGGAGGCGGCCGGCGGTCTCGGCGCAACCGGTCTGCTGATCGCCAATCCGCCATGGCGGCTTGCCGAAGAGGCGAAGATCCTTCTCCCGGCCCTGACCGAACGTCTCGCGCAAGGGCCGCGGCCGCGCTATCTCTGCGAACCGATCCGCTCCGACGGCTGATCGTCTTCCGTCTCGTCCCAGCAAGGGTTTTGTCGATGCTCGTCCTGCGCTCCTCCCCCGCTTCGCCCTTCGGCCGCAAGGTCAAGATGGCGGCTATCGAACTCGAGCTCACGGACCGCATCGAGATCGTCGCGGCCGATACGAACGATCCTTCCGAGCCGCTGCGCCAGCAGAATCCGCTCGGCAAGATCCCGACGCTGATCCTGGAAGACGGCACGACGCTGTTCGATTCCCGCGTCATCGTCGACTATCTCGACCATATCGCCGGCGGAAAGATCATCCCGGCCGGCGACGCGCGCTTTGAGCAGCTACGCCTGCAGGCCTTGGCCGACGGCATCTGCGATGCCGCCCTGCTTCAGGTCTACGAAGGGCGCTACCGCGCAGAGGAAGGCCGCAATGCCAACTGGCTGGCGCATCAGGACGGCAAGGTTGGCCGCGGACTCGCCGCACTGGAAGCCGCGCCGCCTGCTTTCCCGAATCGCCCTCGAATCGGCGAAATCGCGCTGGCCTGCGCGCTCGGCTATCTCGATCTGCGATTCGAGGGGAAATGGCGCGCTGCTCATCCGAAGCTGGTCGCCTGGCTCGATGATTTCGCCGCCCGCGTCCCCGCCTTCGAGACGACGCGCTTCAAAGGCTGAACAGCGCGAGCGCAGCACGGCGTCGGGCATACCGACGTCGTCACGAATCTGGTCCGCCGGCAGTCAAAAGCTGCCGGCTTTTTCTATCGCCGAGGCTCAGCGGCCCCCGTCATCAAGACAACAAAAAACCCGGTGGCCGAGGCCACCGGGTTCGTTCCGTCTCCGGGAGGAGAGATCAGAACTTGTAGCTGAGGCGAGCGCGGACGACCGAGAAGTCGGCGCCGACCTTGCTGGTGCCAATGTTGTTGATGATGTTCTTCTCGCCGAGGTCGACGTAGAGGTACTCGACGCCGGCAACCAGGTTGTTGGTGAAGGCGTACTCGAGGCCCGCGCCGATGGCATAGCCGCCGGTGTGGGTGCGGTCGGACGAGAAGCCGATGCTCGGGATCGAGGTCTTCACGTTGCCGTAGGCCCAACCACCGGTGACGTAGGGCATCCAACGATCGATGGCCCAGCCGAGACGGGCGCGGACGGTACCGAAGTACTCGGTCTTGACGCTCGTGCCGAAAATGTTGCCGCCGGAGCTCAGGTCAGCGCCCTGGAAGTCGGCTTCGGCGCCGAGCACGAACTGGCCGATCTGGTAGTTGTAGCCGACCTGGCCGCCACCGATGAAGCCGTCGAGATCGCCGACCTGACCGAGGTTGTTAGTGCTCGTGTTGCCCCAGCCGTAGCCGGCGTTGGCACCGACGTAGAAGCCGGTCCAGGTGAAGACGGGGACGTAGATCGGGGCAGCGATCGGGCCCTTGCGCGACGGCAGGTCAGCGGCAGAGGCGGCGCCAGCGGCGAGGATGCCGAGCGCTGCAACGCTCGCAAGCAGGTACTTCTTCATGATAAACTCCTTAGTCGTCGCAGCGCCGAACGGGCCGGCAGGTGATTTCGATGGACGCTGTATAAGACGGGGCAGCGGTTTTGTCTGTTGCACTGGAAGCACATCTGCATTGCAGACCGCGGCAGAAATGCGGCACGAATGCGATGACTGCATGCAAATAGGTAAAGCCAGGTTAACCACGCTCCTCCCGACATCAATGGTAAATCGAATACTAATAAAGCGCTAAACCCGGCTCGTTGACCGCGGCTGATCGGGGCTAAAAACGCGGGAGATCACGCAAGGTTCCGGCAATTTTTAGCGCGTGCAGGCCCGCTCTCCGTTCCAACCTTGCCGCACCGCACTGGGCATGCTTAAGCCTTGAAATCACAAGGATTGATCGAAACCGTGCCGCCCCTCTCGATTTTCATCATCGCGCAGAACGAAGCGGACCGGATCGGGCGCACCATCGAGGCTGCCCGCGCGCTCAGCGACGATATCGTGGTGGTCGATTCCGGTTCGACCGATGGAACGCAAGCCCTCGCAGAATCGCTCGGCGCCCGGGTGATCTTCAATTCATGGCCGGGCTACGGCCGGCAGAAGCGCTTCGCCGAAGAACAATGTCGCCATGATTGGCTCCTGAACCTCGATGCCGACGAGGTGCTGCCTCCCGATCTCGTCGCCGAGATCGCCGCGCTCTTCACCCGCGGGCCAGCAGCCGATGCCTACAAGATCAGAATCGCGGAGATATTCCCCGGCGAGAAAGCGCCACACCGCTTCGCCTATGCGCTCGCCCCCGTGCGGCTCTATCGGAAGAGCTGGGGCCGATACTCGCTCTCCCCGGTGCATGACCGTGTCGACCTGCAGCCCGGCACGAAGGTCGGGCGCCTGAAGGGAACGGTCCACCACTTCTCGGTCCGCTCCCTCGGCGAGCAGATGGAGAAGCTCAATGCCTATAGCGATGCGCAGGCCGACGATCTCGATGCCCGCGGCGAGACGCTCTCGGCATTTCGGCTGGTCGCCGAATTCCCAGCGAACTTCTTCAAAGCCTATATCGGGCGCCGCCACGCGCTACGCGGCGTCTACGGCTTCATGACCGCGATGAACTACGCCTTCTATCGCTATCTGCGCGTCGCCAAGCACTGGGAACGCCGGCTTCAGCGGCGCTCCGCCATTGAAGCCCCGGTAACGCCTGCCGACCCGGCCCGCTCCTCCAATGACTGAGGTCGCTATGGTCACCGGCGGCGCCCGGCGAATCGGCCGCGCGATCGCCACGGGACTGGCGAAAGCCGGCTATGCCGTCGCGATCCATCACGGCGACAGCCGCGGCGAGGCCGAAGCTCTCGCTGCAGAACTTCGGCTCACCGGAGCCTCCTGCTGCACGCTTTCGGCGGACCTCGCCGATTCGCAGGCCGCGGCAGCCCTGATTCCGGCAGCCGCGAGGGAGCTGGGGCCGGTGACGCTGCTCGTCAACAGCGCCGCCAGCTTCATCGATGACGACGTCCGCTCGCTCGATGTGGCGGCATGGGACCGCCAGTTCGCGATCAACCTTCGTGCGCCCTCGCTGCTGATCGGCGCCCTGGCCGAGCATCTGCCGGAGGGCATGAACGGCGCGGTCGTCAATATCGTCGACCAGCGCGTCTGGAAGCTGACGCCGCAATATTATTCCTACACCTTGACCAAGGCCGCGCTGCTCACCGCAACCCGGACGCTGGCGCAGGCGCTCGCTCCACGGATTCGCGTCAACGCGGTCGGCCCCGGCCCGACCTTTCCCAATGCCTATGACGGTCCCGCGCTGATGGAGCAGGAGGCAGCCGCCACCCTGCTCGGCCATCGGGTCTCCCCCGACGAGATCGCCGACGCGGTGCTTTATCTGGCGCAGGCGCGCTCGGTCACCGGCCAGATGATCGCCGTCGACGCCGGCCAACACCTGGGCTGGCGCACGCCTGACATCGTCGGCTGAGTCTCAGACCGCACCGTCCGGGCGATAGGCTTCGCGCCCGCTCGCCAGCGCTGAATCGAGCAATTCGAGGCGGTCCTGCCCCCAGAACACCTCGCCATCGAGCACATAGCTGGGCGCACCGAAGACGCCGGCCTCGATGGCTTGCCCCAATGTCGCCTCGTAGCGTTGCCTGATCGGCGGGCTGTCGGCCGCGGCGAGTAGCGCCAGCCCGTCAAGCCCGGCTCGCGCGGCGCAGGCGAGAAGCGCCTCGGGCTGCGTCATATCCTCGTCCCGGGCCCAGAGGCCGGCCATCACGTCGCTGATGAACGCGAAGGGATCGCCGCCGGCAGCCAGGATCGCGATCGTCATGCGGTCGGCCTGGGACGGATCGAAGGGAAAATGCCGGGGCTGCAGGACGAGCGGCACGCCGCGTCGCTCGCGCCAGCGCTGCAGATCGAGCAGCCTGTAGCGTTGCCGAACCGGATGCCGCTTCGGCAAGGGCAGCCCGCCCGTCTCGTCAAAAACGGAGCGAAGCGGCATCGGCCGGTAGTCGATGGTGCAGCCATGCCGGCGAGCGATATCGTGGAAGACAGCATTGCCGAGATAGGTCCAGGGCGAATGCAGCGAGAAATAATAAGCGATCGAACGGGACAAGGCGGCCTCTCAAGCGTCTTCGGCCACGCAGCATCGCCGCTGCGGGAACCGCCGCGCAAGGTCCAGGCCGTGCGTAGCGCGCAGCCCGGCCCCGCAAAGAGCCGGGCTGCCGTATCGCGTTGCTTGCTCAGGCGGTCTTGTTCTTGAGCGCGCCGATGATCGCGGTCAGGATCGCGCCGCCCGCACCACCGGCGATCAGGTTGGTCAGGACACTGCCGACGCTGAGATTGCCGCCCTGCGCCGCCGCGCTGATCGCCGGCAGCAGGAGCGGTATCAGCTGGCCGAGCACGCCGCCGCCGACGAGTCCGGAAATCGTATTGCCCAATGTCCCGAGATCGAAGCTTGGACTGGCCTTGCCGGCCGCATTGCCGCCGATCGCACCGGCGATCAGGTTCATCAGGATCTGTTCCATCTCGGCCCCCGCATCTGGAATGCATCGCCCGAAGAACGTCTCTAAGCCGCGGAAGCGATGCATTCCGACCAGCCGGGAGCGACGATGACTCCACTGTCGGGCCGCGACAAGCGCAGCAGCCGAACCGTCAACCGCTTTCCGGTCAATCGAGGGCGATCGCCGAGATCAGCCGCCCGTAATCCGGCTCGCCGCGATGCGTGGTGCGCCGATAGCTGAAGAATCGCTGCTCATCGCCATAGGTGCACAGCGCCATGTCGACGAATCGACCGATCCCGGCCTCCTGCGCCTTGAGCGCGATGAAGGCCGGAAGATCGAACATCGCATGGGCCGCCCGCTCGGACGCCGTGAAGAAGCGGGAATAGGTCCGGTTCTCCGCCTTGAAGCGCTCGATGAACTCGGGCCCGACCTCGTAGGCCTTGGCGCTGATCGTGGGCCCGAGCACGGCAACGATGCGCTCCCGCCGCGCGCCGAGCTTCTCCATCGCGGTGACCGTCGCACCGACGATGCCGGTAAACGCGCCCTTCCAGCCGGAATGCGCCGCGCCGATGACCCGCGCCTCGCTGTCGGCGAACAGGATCGGTCCGCAATCGGCCGTGGACACGCCGAGCGCGACATGCGGCGCAGTCGTCACCATCGCATCCGCCTTCGGGCGCTCACCCGGCCAGGGGCCGGTGACGACAGCCACATCGGCGGAATGCACCTGATAGAGGCTGACCAGATTCGCCGGCTCGACTTCGAGATGCCGCGCCATCCGCGCGCGGTTCTCGGTGATCGCCGCAGGATCGTCGTTCGAGCCCAGCCCGCCATTCAGCGAAGTGTAGATGCCGGTCGAGGCGCCGCCCTCACGCGTGAAGAAGGCGTGGCGGATGCCGGCTTCGCCGGCGAGTTCACGGGCGGTGATGAACATGGCGTGGTCCGGTTGGCGCGAATCCGCAGATGGTTCCGCTGAAATCAGCCCTGCTCTGGCAGCCGATGAAGGTCAAATCCGGGCAAGGGCGGCAGGCCGGGGTGGGATAGCGCGAAAACCTTGAACAAATCGCCCATCCCGGTCTCCCCTTCTTCGGTCAGCCGATCGAAAGCGGCAGAGATTGCAGCCTGCTGGTCAGGAGCTGCCTTGAGCGAAAGCGCCTGCGCCCGCTGCGCGAGACCCAACGCCAGCAGGAAATCGCGCTGGCTAGCCGGGCCATGCAGCGCCGCGCCAGCCTTGAGCGCTGCCTGCCCCATACGCTCGAAATCGACATGCACGGTGAGATCCGCCTCCCCCGGCTCGGCCAGCGGATCGACGAAGCCATGCCGCTTCATCGCCTGCAGCGTGTCGCCGAAGCCGGATCGCGCCGAGCCGTAATCGATGAACAGCGCCGCCCCGCCTTCCGCCGCGACATGGCTCGCGATCTGCCTGACGATGTCGAGCGCCAGGCTAGGCTGCTCGAAGGTGGCCCCGGCCGGCCCCGCGATATGCAACGTCTCCTCGCGCGCGGCAGCCAAACCGAAGGCAAGGCCGCCATCCGCATCGAGCCCCACCAGCCGCGCGCGCCAGCCTTCCGGCGTCATCACGAACTGGTCGAGCGGCAGGGCATCGAGGAATTCATTGGCGACGACGATCACGGGGCCGGACAGGGCGTCGCCGACATTGTCGTGCCAGACCGGATCGATGCCTTTCAACGCGGCCGCCTGCCGCTCGCGCAGAACCGGGCTCGTCTCAACGAGATGCACCGAGACCGCCTCGCGAAAGCCCGGAACGATGCGGGTCGCCCGCAGCATGTCGGCCATCAGCGTGCCCCGCCCCGGCCCGAGCTCGATCAGGCGCAGTCGCGAGGGTGTCCCCATCGCCTGCCAGAGATGGGCTGCCCAAAGCCCGATCAGCTCGCCGAACATCTGGCTGATCTCGGGCGCCGTGGTGAAGTCGCCTTCCTGCCCGAAGGGATCGCGCGTCATGTAGTAGCCATGGCGTGGATGCCCGAGCGCCAGCGCCATGTAGCGGCCGATTCCGATCGGCCCCTCCTGCCGGATCAGCTCGACGATCTCGGCCTTGAGGGCATTCACGCACGCACCTCGCCCTGCGGCCCGCGCCGGCTCCGCAGCACGAGCCAAAGACCTGCGAAGAAGACCGGCAGCGAGAGCAGCATGCCCATGGTGATGCCGCCGGAAAGCGCATCGACCGAAGCGCCGAACAGGAAGCCGAGCTGCGGGTCGGGCTCGCGGAAGAACTCGCAGACGATCCGGGCCAGCGCATAGCCCATGCCGAACACGCCGGCGACGAGGCCCGGCCGCTTGAAGCCGCCGAAGCGGACAACGAGGTTCACCAGGACGAAGAGCAGGATGCCTTCGCCGAGCGCCTCGTAGAGTTGGCTCGGATGGCGCGGCACTGGTCCGCCATGGGGAAAGACCATCGCATAGGCGAAATCCGGCGCCGGCCGGCCCCAGAGCTCGCCATTGATGAAATTGGCAATGCGCCCGAGAAAGAGTCCAATCGGCACGACCGCCGCCGCCAGATCGAACACCGACAGGGCCGGGTATCCGCGCCGCTTGGCGAAGAGCCACAGGCCCAAGGTCGCGCCGAGCAGCCCGCCATGGAAGGACATGCCGCCCTGCCAGATCGCGAAGATGTCCTGCGGGCGCTCGAGATAACGCGCCAGATCGTAGAACAGCACGAAGCCGATCCGCCCGCCCAGCACGACGCCGAAGGCGACGAACAGCAGCATGTCGTCGAGCTCTTCCGGCTTCGGCCGCGCCCGCCCCGCCCAGAGACTATCGGCTGCGACCAGCCGGCGCGCATACCACCAGCCGCCGAGCAGGCCGACGACATAGGCGAGCCCGTACCATTTGATCGCGAGCGGCCCGAGCTGGACCGCGACGGGATCGATCATCGGGAAGGGAATGGCGAAGACGGGCATGGGCAGGGTCCGGTAGCGGGCGAACGGTGATGGCCGCCCGCCCGCTGACTGGTCAAGGAAAAAGGCTTGCGCGTGGCACGCTGCCTCAGAGCTTGACGATCAGCTTCCCGAAATTCCGGCCTTCCAGCAGCCCGATGAAGGCTTCCGGCGCATTCTCCAGGCCCTGGACGATGTCTTCTTTATATTTGACGGCGCCATCCGCGATCCAGCGGGCCATCTCCTGCCGGAAGGTCGGCGCCTGGGCTGCGGCGAATTCACGCTGGATGAAGCCGCGGATCGTCAGGCTCTTCGAAAGCACCTGTCGCATCAGCACCGGCAGCCGGTCCGGGCYCGGAAAATCGCCGCTCGCATTGTATTGCGCGACGAGACCGCAGACCGGAATGCGCGCGAAGGTGTTGAGCAGCGGGAAGACGGCATCCCAGACATGCCCGCCGACATTCTCGAAATAGACGTCGATGCCGTCCGGACAGGCGGCCGCGAGCTTGCCCGCCATGTCGGGATCGCGATGGTCGATGACCGCGTCGAAGCCGAAGGTATCGCGCACGAAGGCGCATTTCTCCGCCCCGCCGGCGATGCCGACAGCCCGCGCCCCCTTGATCCGGGCGATCTGCCCGACGGCCGAGCCGACTGGCCCGCTCGCCGCCGCCACGACCACGGTCTCGCCCGGCTTGGGCTGGCCGATCGTCAGCAGCCCGGCATAGGCGGTGAAGCCCGGCATGCCCAACACGCCGAGCGCCGTCGTCACCGGTGCGCTCGCCGGATCGAGCTTGCGCAGCTGCGAGCCGCTGGCCACCGCATGCGACTGCCAGCCGGAATGGGAGAGCACGATGTCGCCCGGCTTGAAATCGGGATCGCGACTTTCGAGCACCTCGGCCACGGTGCCGCCTTCCATCACCTGCCCGATCTCGACGGGAGCGGAATAGGATTTCGCTGCGCTCATCCGCCCGCGCATGTAGGGATCGAGCGACAGGTAGAGGACCTTGAGGAGCACCTGCCCATCGGAGATCGTTGGGATAGGGGCATGCTCCAGCCTGAAATTCGCCGGGCTGGGACGCCCTTCCGGACGGGAGGCAAGGACGATTTGAACGCTGTCAGGCTGGGGCATGAGCTTCGATCCTCGGTGATATCTGCCGCGTAAGGCTGTCTTCTCATATTGGCCCGACAGCGAACGACCGGCACCACCTACGATCTGCATTTCCGGACGAGGCAGGACGCATTCCGAGCATGACACGGCTAACGACGGTTGATCGCTCCCTCTCCTGACATGACGAAGGCGCTCCGGCATCCTACATGGAGGCCATGAATCGCGAACGTCAGGACGATCTGCCGCAGGACGAGTTCGAGGACGAGGAGGACGGTCTCCTCGCGCCCGAGCCTGCGCTCGATCTGGCGGAGGCCGCCCCCGGCGCGCTCAAGGCCGGCATCGAGGTCATTCAGCAATTCGCGAAGCATCTGCCGAACAAGCCCGGCGTTTACCGGATGTTCGATCGCGCCGGCGACGTGCTCTATGTCGGCAAGGCCAAGAGCCTGAAGAACCGCGTCACGGCCTATGCCCGCGGCATGGCCCACACCAATGCCGTGGCGCGCATGATCGCCGAGACGGCGAACATGGAATTCGTCACCACCGGCACCGAGACCGAGGCGCTGCTGCTCGAGTCCAACCTGATCAAGCAGCTCCGTCCGCGCTACAACGTGCTGCTGCGCGACGACAAATCGTTTCCCTATATCCTGCTGACGGGGGACCACGAGGCGCCGGCCCTCTTCAAGCATCGCGGCTCGCGCCATCGCAAGGGTGATTATTTCGGCCCCTTCGCCTCGGTCTGGGCGGTGAAACGCACCATCGATGCGTTGCAGAAGGCCTTCCTGATCCGCACCTGCTCGGATTCATTCTACGAGAACCGCACGCGGCCCTGCCTGCTCTTCCAGATCAAGCGCTGCGCCGGCCCGTGCACCGGTGAAATCTCGATCCCCGACTATCAGGCCCTCGCCGGTCAGGCGCGCGACTTCCTCTCGGGGCGCTCCTCGGCGGTGAAGCAGTTGCTCTCGACCCGGATGCAGGCGGCGGCGGAAGAGCTCGAATTCGAAAAGGCCGCACGCTATCGCGACCGCCTCGCCGCACTCTCGGCCGTGCAGGCCGGGCAGGACATCAACACGCAGGGCGTCGAGGAGGCCGATGTCTTCGCCATCGACGAGCAGGCCGGGCAGTTCTGCGTCGAGATCTTCTTCTTCCGCAATCACCAGAACTGGGGCAACCGCGCGCTTTTTCCGCGCGCCGACCGCTCGCTGACGCCAGCCGAGGTGCTCGCCTCGGTCGTCACCCAGTTCTACGACGACAAGCCGCCGCCACGCGTCGTCCTGCTCTCGCATCCGGTCGAGGAGATCGAGCTGATCGGCCAGGCCTTGTCGGCCCGCGCCGGCCGCAAGGTCGAGGTCGCCCATCCCAAGCGCGGCGAGCGCGCCGACCTAATGGCGCATGCCGTCAAGAACGCGCGCGAGGCGCTGTCGCGCAAGCTCGCCGATAATGCCGGCCAGAGCGCCCTGCTCTCCGCGCTCGGCGCGGCCTTCGGCATCGAGAAGGCGCCGCGCCGCGTCGAGGTCTACGACAACTCCCACATTATGGGCACGAACGCGGTCGGCGGCATGATCGTCGCCGGGCCGGACGGCTTCATGAAGAGCCATTACCGCACCTTCAACATCTCGACCGACACCATCGCCGGGGACGATTTCGGCATGATGCGCGAGGTGCTGACGCGTAGATTTGCGAAGTTGGCGAAGGAGGGCGGCATCTCTCTCGGCCCTCATCCTGAGGAGGCCGCGCCGGCTGTCGTCTCGAAGGATGCTTCAGAGGGCGACGGAGCCGCGATCATCATCCTGCCAGACGCGCCAGACGCTGCCACTCAGGATGGACCCTTGCCCGGCAAGAGCCGCAAGACACCGAAGGCACGTAAGGACGAGGACGGCTTCCCCTCCCGTCCCGATCTCGTCATCGTCGACGGCGGCAAGGGGCAGTTCGAGGCCGCCCGCAAGATCATGGCAGAGCTCGGCGCGACCGACATCCCGCTCGTCGCCATCGCCAAGGGCGCCGACCGCAACGCCATGCGCGAGACCTTCCACATGGTCGGCCGCGAGCCCTTCAAGCTGCAGCCGCGCGACCCGGCGCTTTATTTCATCCAGCGCCTGCGCGACGAGGCGCACCGCTTCGCCATCGGCACGCACCGGGCCAAGCGCAAGCGCGAGACGATGAAGAACCCGCTCGACGAGATTCCCGGCATCGGCCCCTCGCGCAAACGCGCGCTGCTGCTGCATTTCGGCACGGTGAAGGCGATCCAGCGCGCCAAGCTCGACGACCTCATGCGCACGCCCGGCGTCAACGCCGCGACGGCCAAGGCCGTCCATGATTTCTTTCATGATGCTTGAGCTTTCTGCCGCCCTCGCGGTTTTGCGTGTTGACGCTGCGGTGGCGCGCTTGCTTTGGTGCTTCCCGTGACGATTCTTCCAGACGCCATTAGGCGGCGCGGCCCCTGGTCGCTGCCAAACCTCCTCACCTACGGCCGGATCCTCGCGATCCCGGCGCTGGTGGCGATACTGTTCTGGCCGCGTGACGACTGGATGCGCTGGCTCGCCTTGGCGATCTACACGCTGGCCGCCGTCACCGACTATCTCGACGGCTACATCGCTCGCGCCTGGAGCCAGCAATCGGCGATCGGCCGCATGCTCGACCCCATCGCCGACAAGCTGCTCGTCGCTGCCTTGCTGCTCATGCTGGTGGCTGACGGCACGATCCATGGCTGGCCGCTCTGGGCCGCCATCGTCATCCTCTGCCGCGAGATCCTGGTCTCGGGCCTGCGCGAGTTCCTCGCCGAGCTCAAGGTCAGCGTCCCCGTCAGCAAGGTCGCGAAATGGAAGACGACGGCGCAGCTCTTCGCGCTCGGCTTCCTCATCGCCGGCCCGGCGGGCGACAAGGTCCTGCCCGGCAACACCACGATCGGCATCGTCCTGCTCTGGGCCGCTGCCGGCCTGACGATCTATACGGGCTGGGACTATTTCAACGCCGGCATCCGCCATCTCGTCCAAGAAGACGAGCGCATGCCATGAGCGCCGCCGTCGCAACGGCTGCGACAGGCACGCGCCCGGTCAGGGTCGTCTATTTCGCCTGGGTGCGCGAGCGCGTCGGCCTGCCGGAAGAGACGCTCGACATCCCCGCCGATCTCGCCACCGTCGCCGAGCTCGTGCGCTGGCTGAAGGCGCGCGGCGAAGGCTATGAAGCCGCCTTTGCCGACGAGGCCGTCGTGCGGGCAGCGCTCGACCATGTCCACGCCAAGCCGCAGGCCGCGCTCGGCAACGCCCGCGAGATCGCCTTCTTCCCGCCGATGACCGGCGGCTGAGGCCGCTCGTGACGCCCCTCATCCGCATCCAGCGCGAGGATTTCGAGCTCTCGGACGAGATCGCGGCGCTCAGCCATGGCCGTGCCGATATCGGCGCCGTCGTCTCCTTCACCGGCTTGTGCCGCGACGAGAACGGAATGCTGAGCGCGCTGGAGATTGAGCATTATCCCGGCATGGCCGAGGCGGAGATCGCCCGCGTCGCGGCGGAAGCGGCCGCGCGCTGGCCGTTGATCGGCCTCGTCGCGATCCACCGCTTCGGGCTGATCCGGCCGGGCGAGCAGATCGTGCTGGTGCTCGCGGCCTCGACCCATCGCCGCGACGCCTTCGAGGCCGCCGATTTCATGATGGACTACCTCAAGACCCGCGCTCCGTTCTGGAAGCGCGAGCATCGCGCCGACGGCACGCTCGGCGGCTGGGTCGAGGCCAAGGCGGGTGACGACGATGCGGCGAAGCGCTGGGAACAGGCTCCCTGACACGATGAAGCCGCTTTGGCTCGGCGCCGGACTGGCCCTGCTGCCGGCGCTCGCCCTAGCGGCCGCTCCCGAACCGAAGAGCTTCCGCGACTGGATGGCCGGCTGCGACAACGTCAAGGGCTGCACCGCCCTGTCGCTGCCACCCGAAATCGCCGATACGGTCGCCTATCTGCGCCTAGAGCGCCCGGCCGGTCCGGATGCGGCGGTCAAGCTCGTCCTGCGGCTGCGTGGCGACTGGAAGAAGCCGCCGGCGACGGTCCAGCTCAAGCTCGACGGCGCCCCCTTCCCCACCGGCGGCAAGCCGCTTCCGGTCACCGCCGACGGCGACACCGTCTCGCTGGCCTTTCAGCCGGCCGATATCGCCGCTCTCATCGAAGCCGCGCGCAAGGCGACCAAACTCGCCGTCGCAGCGCCGGGCGTGACGGCCAGCGTCTCGCTTTCCGGTTCGGTTGCGGCACTGCTCTGGATCGACGAGCAGCAAGGGCGGCTCAACACGACATCCGCCCTCATTCGCAAGGGCAGCGCGACGAATGTGCCTGCCGCCCCTGCCTTGCCGGTCATCGAGGCGAAGCCCGCTGCCGGCACCGTATCGGAGAAGGACGGAAAGGCGCTCGCCGCTGCGCTGCGCAAGCAGATCAAGCAGCGCGACGCCGATCTGTGCGAAGACGACGAGATGCTGRTGGCCGCCGACGAAGCCTGGCCGCTCGCAGGAGAGCGCCGCCTTGTCGGCCTCGCCTGCTCGCGCGGCGCCTACAATGTCACGACGGCGTTCTGGACGGCCGAGCGCGGCGATGTCGCAGCCGCGAAGCCGATGGCCTTCCCGCAGGGCGAGGGCGATGCCGGGAACATGCTGACCAACGCCGATTTCGATCCGAAGACCGGGCGCATGAGCTTCTTCGCCAAGGGACGGGGGCTGGGCGATTGCGGCGTCATTGGCAGCTATGCCTGGACCGGCGCCGCCTTCGTCCAGACCGAGCTCAGCATGATGGGCGAATGCCGCGGCATCGGCCCCGACGACTGGATCACGCTGTATCGCAGCACGGCAAGGTAAAACGCGTCAGTCTCGGACGGAGCGAGGCTCCAATGCCAGATGGATCCTCGCCGTCATTCCGGGGCAGGCCGCAGGCCTGAGCCCGGAACCCAGAACCGATACCGTCATGAATTCAAGCGCTGGCCCGACTGCGCTTCTCGTGAAACCCGCATCGGTTCTGGGTTCCGGGCTCTTCGCTGACGCGGAGCCCCGGAATGCCCCCGTGGTCCACAAAAACACAGGATAGCCGTTTGTCGTCATGCCCGGGTCAAGCCCGGGCATGACGGGGCTGGCTCACGCCGCCTTCGACTTCGGGCGGACGGCGTCGGAGTAGTCCTCCATGATCACCTTGCCCATATTGCCGGTGACGAAGGAATACGGTCCGATCTCGGAGACCAGCGTCACCTCGGCGGCTGATCCGGTGATGAAGCACTCGTTGAAGCCTTCCAGCTCCTCCGGGCGGATACGCCGCTCCACCACCTCGAAGCCGCGCTGGCGGCACAGGTCGATCACGGACTGGCGGGTGATGCCGTTCAGGAAGCGGTCGGCCAGCGGCGTATGGACCACGCCGTCCTTGATGAAGAAGATGTTGGCGCCGGTGCACTCGGCGACATTACCTTCCCAGTCCAGCATCATCGCATCGGCATAGCCGCCGCGCTCCGCCTTATGCTTCGACAGCGAGCAGATCATGTAGAGACCCGCCGCCTTGGCATGGACCGGCGCGCAGGCCGGGTCGGGCCGGCGGTAATCGGCTACGTCGAGGCGCACGCCCTTCAGCTTCTGCGCCATGTCGAACATGCTCGGCCATTCCCAAACCGCGATCGCGGTATGGATCTTGTTGTTCATGCCGGACACCGCCATCATCTCCGAACCGCGCCAGGCGACCGGGCGAAGATAGGCGTCCTTCAGCCCGTTCTCCTTCAGGCAGAGATACTTGGCCTCGTCGAGCTCGGCGACCGAATAGGGGATCGTGAAGTCCATGATCTCGGCAGACTTGTGGAAGCGCTGCGAGTGCTCGGTGCTCTTGTAGATGACGCCGTCATAGGCGCGCTCGCCCTCGAACACGCAGGAGCCGTAGTGCAGTCCGTGGGTCAGTACGTGAATCTTGGCGTCCTTCCACGGCACGAGCTTGCCGTCGAACCAGATGACGCCATCGCGCTGGTCGAAAGGAATGACTGACATGGGACCTTCTCCTGGGTGCTTCCTCGCTCCGAACTCCGGCACAGCCGTTTTGGGAACGCAAGCATAGGTCTAAAGCTGCGCTGCGACGACGGGCTTTGAAATAATCGTTCGCCGAGCGCCCTTGACCGGTAATCTTCCGTCTGAGATATGTCAATAAGGCTGACCCAAATTTTTGGAAGCGCATTTTGTCCCTGTCCGAACCACGCCCCGACGACACGCCGCTCAGATCATCGGCCGATGCCGTGCCGCACGATCTGATCGAGCTGCTGTTCTTCGCCTATCGTGACTTCGTCGGCGACCCCGATCGCATCCTCGCCGATTACGGCTTCGGCCGGGCGCATCACCGCGTGCTTCACTTCGTCCAGCGCTGTCCGGGCCTGACCATCGCCGAGTTGCTCGACATTCTCCAGATCACCAAGCAGAGCCTGAACCGCGTGCTGAAGGAGCTGGTCGAGAAAGGCTATATCGAGCAGCGCACCGGGCGGCAGGACAAGCGCCAGCGCCATCTCCACACCACGGCCGCCGGGCAGGATCTCGCGCTTCGCCTCGTCCGCCTCCAGGCCAAGCGGATCAACCGGGCGCTCGACGGCGTCGGCCCCGAAGCTGCCGCGATCGCCGCGCGATATCTGTCCGCCCTGATCGAGCCCACCGAACGGCCGAAGGTCGACCGCCTGCTCGCCAAGCCCTGACGGCGACCCGCTTCGCGCAGTGTGCTATGGGGACCTGGCACCATGCAGGAGGAAGCTACACGCATGATCGCCAGCGAGACCGTACCCAAACCGGCCCGCAAACCTCTGCCCGACGAGGCACCGCATGTGCTCGTCGTCGACGACGACCGGCGCCTGCGCGAACTGCTCGCCCGCTTCCTCGGCGACAACGGCTATCGCGTCACCACGGCCGCCAATGCGGCGGAAGCCGATACGCGACTGGGCAACCTCGTCTTCGATGCGATCGTGCTCGACGTGATGATGCCGGGCGAGAACGGCTTCGACTTCGCCCGGCGTTTCCGCGGTGGCTCCGCCGTGCCGATCCTGATGCTGACCGCCCGCGCCGACGGCAAGGACCGCATCAACGGCCTCGAGATCGGTGTCGACGACTATCTCGCCAAGCCCTTCGAGCCGCGCGAATTGCTGCTGCGCCTCGGCAACATCCTGAAACGCACATTGATCGTCGAGGCCGGCCAATCCGGCACGCGCCCGGATTTCGTCCGCTTCGGCCCCTTCATCTACGGCCTGGCCCGCGGCGAGCTGCACAAAGGTGACGAGACCGTCCGCCTGACAGAGCGCGAGCGCGAAATCCTGACGTCGCTGGCCGAGCGTTCCGGCGAAGTCGTGCCGCGCGAGGAGCTGGCTGCGCAAGGTTCGGCCGCCAACGACCGCACGGTCGACGTGCAGATGAACCGGCTGCGCCGCAAGATCGAGCGTGACCCGGCCGACCCGCTCTACCTCCAGACCGTGCGCGGCGTCGGCTACAGGCTGGTGACGGACAGGACGTGACCCCGCTTCAACCCGGCAGGAAGAAGCAGTCGATGCTGCACCCGGTGGCGGCCGCGCTGACGCGTGGCCTCGCCGCGCTCGACAAGCTCGGCAATCGCGTTGGCAGATCGCTGCGCCCGGTGGTGAAACGTGTCGGCCGTCCACTCCAGATCATCGCGCGCTACATGCCCAAGGGGCTTTATCCGCGCGCGCTCGTCATCGTCATCGCGCCGGTCGTGCTGCTGCAGTCGGTCATCGCCTATGTCTTCATGGAGCGGCACTGGCAGACGGTGACGCAGCGGCTCTCCTCGGCGGTTTCTGCCGACATCGCCATGCTGATCGACGTCTATGAGAGCTATCCGCAGGATGCCGACACCACGACGCTCTCGCGCATCGCCGCCGAGCGCCTCGGCATGGATCTCGACATCATCCCGGATTCCGACCTGCCCGCGCCGGGGCCGCGCCCCTTCTTCTCGCTGCTCGACAACGCCCTTTCGACGGAGCTCAGCCAGCAGGTCGCACGGCCCTTCTGGCTCGACACGGTCGGCCGCTCCAGCCTGATCGAGATCCGCATCAAGCTCGGCAAGGATGTGATGCGCATCCTGACGCGGCGCAACGCCGCCTATGCCTCCAACAGCCACATCTTCCTGCTCTGGATGATCGGGACGTCGCTGATCCTGCTGACCATCGCGGTGCTGTTCCTGCGCAACCAGATCCGGCCAATCCTGAAGCTTGCCGATGCGGCGGAGGCCTTCGGCAAGGGCCGCGACGCCGATTTTCGCCCGCGCGGCGCCCGCGAGGTTCGCCGCGCCGGCAACGCCTTCATCGAGATGAAGCGGCGCGTCGAGCGCTCGATCGGCGAGCGCACGACGATGCTGAACGGCGTCAGCCACGACCTGCGTACCATCCTCACCCGCTTCCGCCTCTCGCTCGCCCTGATGGAGCGCTCCTCCGAAATCGAGGCGCTCGAGAAGGACGTCGACGAGATGAGCCGCATGCTGGAGGATTATCTCGCCTTCGCCCGCGGCGATGCCGGCGAGGTCGCGGTCGAGACCGATATCCGCGCGCTGCTGGAAGAGCTCAAATCGGATGCCGAGCGCCAGGGCCATCAGACCGGGTTGAAAGTGGTCGGCGATCCGCTCGTGGTCATTCGGCCCGATGCCTTCCGGCGCCTGCTGACCAATCTCGTCTCCAATGCCGCCCGCTACGGCGACCGCATCGCGATCACCGCCACGCATGACGCGCGCTACCTCATCGTCATGGTCGACGACGACGGGCCGGGCATCCCGTCGGACCAGCGCGAGGAGGTCTTCCGCCCCTTCTTCCGCCTCGACGAAGCCCGCAACGTCGATGGCGGCGGCACCGGCCTCGGCCTCGCCATCGCCCGCGACATCGCCCGCGCCCATGGCGGCGACATCATCCTCGGCGACTCGCCGCTCGGAGGCCTGCGCGCGACGGTGCGCCTGCCGGTTTAGAGCCGTGCGGGCGAGCGCGCGTCAGCCGGTACCGATCGGCGCAAGCTGCGGCAGCCGCTCAACCGCGTGATCGATGAAGGCGCGCACGCGCGGCGCGGGCTGGCGGCCGCCGGGCATGACCAACTGGACCGGCAGCGGCGGCGGCTCGAATTCCGGCAGGAGCCGCACCAGCGTTCCGGCCGCCAGATCGTCGGCGGCCTGATAGGACAGCACCCGCGCCAGCCCCCGGCCCGCCCGCGCCGCGATCAGCGCCGATTCCACCTCGTTGACGATCAGCCGCGGCGTCAGCACGATCCCGCTGCCACGTCTCGGCCCGCCAAAGCGCCAGTGCAGCGTCTGGTTGGCAGCGACGCTGGCGATCGTCTCATGCGCCGCGATATCGGCCGGGCGGCGTAGCGGCGGGCAGCGCGCGAGATAGGACGGCGCCGCGACGAGGATGCGCCGGACTTCTCCGACTTTGCGCATCAGGAAACCGGAGTTCGGCAGCGGCCCGATGCGGATCGCGAGCTGCAGATCCTCCTCGATCAGGTCGAGATTGCGGTCGGCCAGCACGATCTCGACCTGGACATGCGGGTAGCGATCGAGGAACTCCGAGACCAGGGGCGTGACGTGCCGCCGGCCGAAGGAGAGCGGCGCCGTTATACGCAACAGCCCGCTGACGGGCTCATTCGCCGCGACGCCGAGCGCAGCGTCATAATCGGACAGCAGCCGCCGCGCCGTCGCCGCTAGCTCCCGGCCCGCATCGTTGGGCGTCAATCGCCGCGTGGTGCGCGCGATCAATTGCGCACCGACACGCTCCTCCAGCGCCGCGAGCGCGCGCGTCACCGCCGGACGTGAGCGGCGCAGCCGCCGGGCGGCCCCGGCGAGGCTGCCCGCATCGACAATCGCGACGAAGATCGCGAGCTCCTCGATCCGGTCCACGGCATCGTTCCGAAAATTGAAATTCTGACTTCCTTCGATAGCAGATTTCGACATTTATCCGAAACGATCATGATCCTCTCGACAAAGAGGATCATCGCCATGCCATCGACCGAGATCGTCCTTCACGGCACCGCCCTTTCCGGCCATGCCCACCGTGTCGAGCTGCTGCTGCGAGCGCTCGGCCTGCCATATCGCTTCGAACAGGCGCCGGCCGAAATCCGGCAGGGCGCTGCGTTCCGCAAGCTCAACCCGCTCGGCCAGATTCCGGTACTGCAGGATGGCGAGATCACGCTCGCCGACAGCAACGCGATCATGGTTTATCTGGTAAGACGCTATGCTCCGGAGAGTGACTGGCTGCCCGGCGATGCCGTCGGTGCCGCCCATGTCCAGCGCTGGCTCTCGATCGCGGCCGGGGAGGTCATGCACGGCCCCTCCATCGCCCGGCTGATCACGCAGTTCGGCATCAAGGACGACAAGGCGCGAGCCAAGCGGATCGCGGCGCGGTTGCTCGCTTTCATGGAAGAGCATCTGGCGGAGCGCGAATACCTCGCTGCCGCTCATCCGACGCTCGCCGACCTTGCCTGCTATTCCTACATCGCCCATGCACCGGAGGGCGGCATCTCGCTCGCGCCCTATCCGGCCGTGCGCCGGTGGCTCGCCCGCGTCGAGGCCCTGCCCTTCTTCAAGCCCATCCCGCCTTCACCCCTTCCCGTGGAGCGCGACGACGATGCTGCCTGATAGCCCCTTCCACGCCGGCGAACTCGCCGCGCAGGCACGGGCGGGCGTCGCCGCACGCGGCGCCGGCATCCGCAGCTTCATGCCGGACCAGCACCGCATCTTCTTCGGCCAGCTGCCCTGGCTCTTCGCGGGCGTTCTCGATCAGAGTGGCTGGCCCCTGGCAACGGCGCTGAGCGGGCCGATAGGCTTCGCCGCGAGCCCCGACCCGACCAGCCTCGCCATCGCGGCTTTGCCGCAATCCGACGATCCGGCATTCGACGCCATCCGGCCGGGCAGCGCGATTGGCCTGCTCGGCCTCGAATTCGAAACCCGCCGCCGCAACCGCGCCAATGGCCAGATCGAAACCGTCGACGACAAGGGTGTCACGGTCTCCGTCGCGCAGAGCTTCGGCAATTGCGCCAAATACATCCAGGCGCGTACCAGGTTACCGGACGGAGGAGAACAGCCCCAGGCGGTGCAGACGCTCGCCCGCCTCGACGGAGCTGCCCAAGCCCTGATCGCCGCTTCCGACACGCTGTTTATCGCGAGCGCCGCAGTTGCCGGTACGCCGGGCGGCGGCGTCGACGTCTCGCATCGCGGCGGACGGCCCGGCTTCATCCGCATCGACGGCGACACGCTGACGGTGCCCGACTTCATCGGCAACAACTACTTCAATACGCTCGGGAACCTGCTGGAGGAGCACCGCGCGGCCATCCTCCTCGTCGACTTCGAAACCGGAACGATGCTCCAGCTCCAAGGGCTGGTGGAGATCATCTGGGACGGGCCGGAGCTTGCCGGGCTGGAAGGCTCCCAGCGCCTCTGGCGCTTCCATGTCACTCGCGGCTGGCGAAGCTCTCATGCGCTGCCGCTGCGCTGGACGGCACCCGATTATGCGCCGACCACGCTGCAGACCGGCATCTGGACAGGCTCGCGCGCGTCGGTAGCGGCGGCCTAGAACAGCCGGCCGCCGTCCGGAACGGCGAGGCCGGGGCTGATCAGCACGACCTCACCCTCAGTGTCGGGGATGCCGAGCGTCAGCACCTCGGACATGAACTTGCCGATCTGACGCGGCGGGAAATTGACCACGGCGAGGACCTGCCGGCCCGGCAGGTCCTCGGGCCGATAGTGCTTGGTGATCTGCGCCGAGGATTTCTTGCGGCCGATCGTGCCGCCGAAATCGATGACGAGCTTGAGCGCCGGCTTGCGTGCCTCGGGATAAGGCTCAGCCTCGACGATCGTGCCGACACGGATGTCGACCTTGAGGAAATCGTCGAAGCCGATCGGTGCGGCCGGCTCGGTGGAAGCGCTCAAAACTCCTCCCAGCCCTTGTCGCGGGCGTCGGCATCGAGCTTGCGCGCGACCATCGCACTCCCGTTATGGGCCTTGGTGGCACGCGGCGCGACAGGCCGGGGTGCAGCCTTAGCAGCGGGCGCGGCCACCGCCTGCATCGTTCGCGCCATGGCCTTGAGGCCGGCGACGTCCCCGCCGAGCTGGAAGCGCGCGACCATCGCGGACAGGCGGTCGGCCTCCTGCGACAGCGAATGAGCCGCTGCGGTCGACTGCTCGGCCATCGCGGCGTTCTGCTGCGTCGCCTGGTCCATCTCGCTGACCGCGGAATTGACCTCCTGGAGACCGGAGGCCTGCTCCTGCGCCGCACCGGCGATCTCCGCAACCAGCACGGTGACGCGGTTGATCTCGGAGGCCATGCGCTGCAGCGCCCCGCCCGTCTGGCCGACGAGGGTGACGCCCTTCTCGACCTCGATGGTCGAGGCGTCGATCAGCGTCTTGATTTCCTTGGCGGCAGAGGCCGAACGCTGCGCCAGCGCCCGCACCTCGGATGCGACGACCGCGAAGCCCTTGCCGGCATCGCCGGCGCGGGCGGCCTCGACCGAGGCGTTGAGCGCCAGGAGGTTGGTCTGGAAGGCGATCTCGTCGATCACGCCGACGATCTGCGAGATCTCCTGCGCCGACTTCTCGATGCCGCCCATCGCCGTCACGGCATCGCGCACGATGCTGGTCGACTGCTCGGCCTCGGTCTTGACCTGATCGGTCGCCTGATTGGCAAGGCGTGCGCTCTCGGCGGTCTGGCGGACCGTGGCGGTGAGCTGGTCGAGCGCCGTCGCCGTCTCCTCGACCGAGGAGGCCTGCTGCTCGGTGCGGCTGGCGAGGTCGTCGGCCGCCTGGCTGATCTCGGTGGAGCCGGCCTTCATGCTCTCGGTGTTGGTCGCGATCTGGCGCATCGCGTCTTGCAGCTTGGCGATCGCGCCGTTGAAGTCGTCCCTGAGCTTGACGTATTCCGTGGTGAAGGCGTCCTGGATCCGATAGGTCAGGTCGCCATCCGAAAGCCGCTCCAGCCCGGTGGCCAGAGCCTGGACCACGCCGGCCTGCACGCGGGCATGCTCTGCGCGGTCGGCTTCGTTGCGGCGACGCTCGCCATCGGCGGAGCTGCGATGACCGGCGGCCTCCTCCTCGGCGCGCAGCTTGTCGGTCTCCATCGCCTCCTTGGCGAGAGCCGCATCACGGAAGACGACGAGGGAACGTGCCATCGAGCCGATTTCGTCGGGCCGCTCCTGATGGGCGATCTCGGCATCGAGATCGCCGGACACGAGGCTGTCCATCGAACCCTTCAGCGAATGCAGCATCCCGGAGGCGCGGCGGCTCAGGAAGAGGACGAGGCCGAGCATGACGAGCCCGAGCGGCACCAGCACCTTGGCGACGCCGCCGACCATGCTCATGAAGGCCGCATCGACGTCATGCACATGCACGCCCGAACCCACCACCCACTGCCACTTCGGAATGCCGATGACGTAGGAAATCTTGAGGGAGGGCTCCTTGTCGCCGGCCTTGAGCCAGCCATAGTCGACGAAGCCTTCGCCCTTTGTCTTCCCCAGCGAGATCATCTCCTGGACGAAGAACTTGCCGTCCGCGTCCTTGAACGGCTTCATGTCCGTCGACTGGATCTTCTTGTTGGCATGCAGCATGCTGATGCCGTCGAAATCGCAGAGGAAGTAGTAGTTGCCGTTGTCGAAGCGCGCGCTGCCGAGGGCCTCGATGGCCATCTTCTTCGCATCCGCTTCCTTGAGCTCGCCGGCTTCGACGCGTGCCAGATAGCCCTTGATGGTCGTTGCCGCGGCCTCGACCTGATTCCTCATCTCACCGCGTTTGAGCGCAAGCATCTCGTTGCGGGCGGCATTCAACGTGTAGCCGACGCTGCCGACGACGATCAGCACGGCCAAGGCTGCGATCAGCGAGAATGAGCGGCTGATCGACAGGGTCGTAAGCTTCTTGGTAAACGACATGCCCGTGTCCTGCGCGAGATGAAGATTCCCTCCATTCGCGCAAATTGACTAAGGCACGCTTAACGTTGACGCATTTCGGCCATATTCTGCGGAATTTGGTCCGGACGTCAGATGGCGGGCGCGTAATCCTCGTTATCCTCGCCGCGATCGGAAGCGCGCTCGCGTCGGCGGGCCCTCAGCGGCCGGCCCGAGCAGATCGCCCGCGCCAAGCCTCGGAACGGCGCCGTCAGCCGGTGGACATCCTCGACCCGCGCCATGATGCGCCCCGCCGTCTTCAGCTCGCGATCGAGCCGCGCCATGGTCTTGGACAGTTCCGGCTCGTCGTCATCGAGCCAGGTTTCGGAGACCCGCGCCATCAGCAGCACCGCGCCCTGCACCCGCAGATGGCCGAGTGCATCCTCGGTCGGGATGCCGGCCGAGGCAAGCATGTAGCGCCAGGAATTGACCGCCCCGCGGTTGAGCGCCGCCAGCGTCAGCGGATCGCGCCGGATGATGGGCGCGATCTTGCGCAAGGCCGCCTTGTAGGGCGCCATTGCGTCGAGCCGGCGCATCACGAGATCGAACAGGCGCTCCTTGACGGGTTCTCCCGCCAGATCGTCGGACGCACCAGCCAGCACCGCGTCGTCGACGATGCGCGTCACGCCGCCGAGCATGGCGAGCTTCGAGGGGAAGAGCCCGCGCAGCTGCGTCAGCGTCAGCCCGGCCTCGGCAGCGATGTCGGGCAGCTCGATCTGATCCCAGGGCCGGTCCACGGCGAGCTTCATCAGCGCATCGACGGCGCACCTGCGCGGATCGCCCGGCTTGGCGGCAGATTCAGGCTGCACGGCCTCGGGCAGGGTGGAAACGGGCTTGCGGGCCATAGGACTGCTCCTCTCGCTTCGCGATGGACAGAAGTTAGGCCGCTATCGTGGCAGGTGGAAGGCCGATCAGCCCGAAAGCTCGCCGGCGCGACGTTTGGCAGCAGCCACGGCCTTGCGCAGCAACGGCTTCATGCCGTCATCGGCCATCAGGACCTCGAGCGCCGCAGCCGTCGTGCCGCCGGGCGAGGTCACATTCTGGCGCAGCGTGCCGGGCGGCAGTGGCGACTGGAACAGCAGCTCGCCCGCACCCTCGACTGTCGCCCGCGCCAGCCGCTCCGCCACATCCGCGGGCAGGCCGGCTTCGGTTCCGGCAGCGGCCAGGCACTCGACCAGATGAAAGACATAGGCCGGGCCGGAGCCGGACACGGCCGTGACGGCGTCGATCAGCCCCTCGTCATCCAGCCATTCGACCTTGCCGATGCTGCCGAGCAGCGCATCGGCGGTTGCGCGCTGTGCCGCGCTCACGCCCTTGCCGGGCGCCGCGGCGGTGGCGCCGCGCTGCACGGCGGCCGGCAGGTTCGGCATGGCGCGGATGATCGCGCCCGCATTCGGCAGGCGCGCGGCGAGGTCGCCGAGCGTCTTGCCGGCGAGGATCGAGATCAGCAGCGTCCGGGGATGGATGAAGGCCTGCACCGCTGGCGCCGCCGTGTCGAGCATCTGCGGCTTGGTCGCGAGCACGACGACATCGGCAGCAGGAATCTCCTTGGCCGACGGATTGAGCCGCATCCCCTTTTCCTGGGCGAGCTCGACCATCTCGTCCGAAGGCTTGGGGTCGATCAGGCTGATCCCCTTCGGATCGATGCCGATGCGCAGCCAGCCCTCCAGCATCGCTCCGCCCATCTTGCCCGCACCGATCAGGACGAGCGATTGCGGAAGGGAATTCGACATGGCGGCCTCGCGACGGCTGGCGATCCCGGACCCGCGCCGGGATTCTCTAGCTCTCAGCCTTCCCGTCATGTCGCCGCCGGGTCAAGCCCGGCAGCAACCTCTGCGCAAGGTCAGGCTTCGCCGACCGTCTCGAGGATGGCGCCTTCCATCCCTTCCTTCGCCGTCTTGCCGGCCCAGACCACGAACTGGAAGGCCTGATAGTAGCGTTCGCAGGCCTCGACGGCCGTCTTGACCAGCGCCGCCGCCTGCTCGTCCGTCGGCTCCGCTCCGCCCGACAGCAATAGCGCATGGCGGTACATCACGACGCTTTCGGTGCTCCAGAGATCGAAATGGCCGAGCCAGAGCTGCTCGTTGACCAGGCTCACGAGCTGCAGCACCTCGCTGCGCCGCCGCTCCGGCACCTTGAGATCGAAGGCGCAGGCGATGTGCAGCGCCTCGACCTCGGCCAGCCAGGTGATGGCGACGTGATATTCCGACCAGCCGCCCGTCACCGCGACCGAAAGCTCATCCTCGCTGTCGCGGTCGAAGTTCCAGCCATTGAGGGCAGCGAGGCGTTCGAACAAGTCGAGAGGGTTGGAGGGCCGATCCAGCTCGGCATCCATATCGAGGTCTATCATGCCCTGGGGTCCACCTTCCGGAGCTGGCGCCCCGGCGCGTTCGAGAAGAGGAACACGGCGACTGGAAATCCGAAGGAACGCAACACACCTCCGGGGCACTCCGCGGGGAGCATCCCAACTCGTCGACCCGGAGCGAATCCGCCCGACGAATCAATTCTTTCCACCGACGATAGCGCAGGCGCTGTGACGCTCCCAACACAGCGTGAAGCTCTGCGGATTCGGCCGGCCGGCTCAATCCCCCCGAAGGGCTGTCCACAGCACATGGCTGTGGACATGACATGAGGACATGGGCGCCATCGCGCCAGGGCTGCCTCGTCAGGATTTGCCGAGCCGCTCCTCGATCGCGGCGAGGCGCGCCGCGAGCTTGTCGTTCTCCTCGCGGGCGATCAGCGCCATTTCGCGCACCGCCTCGAACTCCTCGCGGGTGACGACATCGAGATCGCGCAGCAGGCGTTCGATCTGCGTCTTCACGACGGTCTCGACCTCGCGGCGCACGCCCTGCGCGGCGCCGGCCGCGTCGGTGGCGAGGCGCGCGATGTCGTCGAGGATGCGGTTGCCGGGGTTCACCATAGCTCTCTCCCGTTTGGGCGAAACTCTCTGACGACAGCCTATAGGCAGCGCAGGCGGGCGCCGCAATCGCACTGCCACGTCGAGGACTTGCCCGGCGGACGGCGGCGCGATCAAATGTCGGTCCGCTTCAAGGAGTTGCGCCATGGCCCTGCATTTCACACCCGCCGAATTTACCCGCCGCCGCGAAGCGCTCCTTGCCGCCATGCAGGCCGGCCGCCTCGACGCGCTCTTCCTGTACCAGCAGGAATCGATGTTCTGGCTGACCGGCTACGACACCTTCGGCTTCTGCTTCTTCCAGTGCCTCGTCGTCAGGGCGGACGGCACGATGGCGCTGCTGACCCGCTCCGCCGATCTGAGGCAGGCGCAGCAGACCTCGAACCTCGGCGACATCCGCATCTGGAAGGACGGACGTGAGGCCAATCCGGCCAGGGACCTGCTCGCTCTGTCTGACGATCTCGGCCTCTCCGGCAAGCGCATCGGCGTCGAGTTCGAATCCTACGGCCTCGTCGCCGCCAATTACCGCAAGCTCGAAGCCGCCTTCGCCGGCCGGGCCGAGCTCGTCGACGCCTCGACCATCGTGACGCGGCTGCGCGCCGTGAAATCGGCGGAGGAGATCGCCTATGTCAGGCGCGCCGCCGCGCTCACCGACGCCGCAGACCAGGCAGCGCTCGACGTGATCCGGGCCGGCGCCGACGAGGGCGAGATCCTCGCCGCCCAGCACAATGCGATCTTCGCTGGCGGCGGCGACTATCCGGCCAACGAGTTCATCATCGGCTCGGGCCGCGACGCCCTGCTCTGCCGCTACAAATCCGGCCGGCGCCGGCTCGACGCCAACGATCAGATCACCCTCGAATTCGCTGGAGTCGACCGGCACTACCATGTCGCGGCGATGCGCACCGTCGTGGTTGGCGAGCCGCGCCCGCTGCACCGCCCCTACCACGCCGCCGCGAAAGACGCGCTGCTCGCCTGCGAAGCCGCGCTGAAGCCCGGCCGCACGGCCGGGGACGTCTTCGCGGCGCATGCCCGCGTCCTCGACGAGCACGGCCTTGCGCAGCACCGGCTCAACGCCTGCGGCTACTCGCTCGGCGCCAAGTTCACGCCGTCCTGGATGGATTGGCCGATGTTCTACGAGGCCAATGACTGGGAGATCGTGCCTGGCATGGTAATGTTCGCCCATATGATCCTGATGGATTCCGACAGCGAGACCGCCATGTGCCTGGGCAGGACCTATCTCGTCGGAACCGGCGGCGCCGAAGCGCTCAATCTGCCTGATCTGGACCTCGCCCTCCGTTGAGCCTAGAACAGGGGCACAGGGAATCTCGAAGCGGT
The DNA here is from genome assembly GCF_056402015.1 of Allobosea sp. P4_C6. Classification (NCBI taxonomy): domain Bacteria; kingdom Pseudomonadati; phylum Pseudomonadota; class Alphaproteobacteria; order Hyphomicrobiales; family Alloboseaceae; genus Allobosea; species Allobosea sp. P4_C6. The sequence continues at coordinate 20,110 of NZ_JBFUIF010000008.1, read as the reverse complement.
CCACAGCCCAAAGGGCGGGAGGCGTCATGATCAACCGTTTGAGCGGCCTCGCTTTGGGGCCGGTTTTTGCGCTGGCGCTCGCCGGATGCCAGGAAACCACCCAGACCGCGGCGCGTCCGCGCGTCGATGCGCCGGGCGTGCCGGTCTCGGTCCAGAGCATCTCGGGCGCCCCCGAGGATGTCACCACGAGTTTCGCCGGCCTGCTCGGCGAGGCCGCGGCCGAGCGCAAGATGGAAATCGTGCCCGGCAACAAGCCGGCACGCTTCAGGGTCAAGGGCTACCTCACCGCCCAGCCGACCGAGGACGGCCAGACCTCGCTCGCCTTCGTCTGGGACGTCTATGATTCGACCAAGCAGCGCGCCCAGCGCGTCCAGGGCGAAAGCATCGGCAAGCGCAGCGGCGGTTCCGACCCCTGGGCCGGCATCGACCAGACGATCGTCGCCAAGGCCGCCTCCGACTCGATGGACGCGATCGCGAGCTTCCTGGTCACGACGCCGGCCGTCGCAACGCTCGATGCCGGCAAGGACAAGAAGAGCGCCAAGCCCAGCACCAGGGTCGCCGCCGCCCCCGACAAGAAGAGCTGATCGCCGGCGCTCCGCTGGCCGGCGACGTAAGGTCAGTGGATTCCGGGTCACGCCAGGCGCTCGACGCCTTTTTGCGCAGCTATATTGCAGCGCAACGGTCGACTCCCTGTCATCGCGCTGTTAAGAGCCGTTCGAATTGAGCCGGCATCGCCGGCTCGTGCCCCGCCTTGTCCAACGGTGCGCCACGGCATGCCCTCTCATTTCAAAGTCGTCGCCGGCAATTCCAACCGGCCGCTCGCTGAAGCGATATGCAGCCATCTCAGCATTCCGCTCGCCAAGGCCACGGTCCGGCGGTTCGCCGACATGGAAGTCTTCGTCGAGATTCAGGAGAACGTACGCGGGCAGGATGTCTTCATCATCCAGTCCACCTCCTTCCCGACCAACGACCACCTGATGGAACTTCTGATCATCACCGATGCGCTGCGCCGCTCCTCGGCCAAGCGCATCACGGCGGTGATTCCCTATTTCGGCTATGCCCGGCAGGACCGGCGCGCCTCGGGCCGCACCCCGATCTCGGCCAAGCTCGTCTCGAACCTGATCACCCATGCCGGCGTCGACCGCGTGCTGACGCTCGACCTGCATGCCGGCCAGATTCAGGGCTTCTTCGACATCCCGACCGACAACCTGTTCGGCGCCCCGCTGATGGCGCGCGACATCAAGGACCGGCTGGAGTGGAAGAACGCCATGGTCGTCTCGCCTGACGTCGGCGGCGTGGTCCGCGCTCGCGCGCTTGCCAAGCGCATCGACGCCCCGCTCGCCATCGTCGACAAGCGGCGCGACCGGCCGGGCGAGTCCGAGGTTATGAACATCATCGGCTCGGTCGAGGGCCGCTCCTGCATCCTGATCGACGACATCGTCGACTCCGGCGGCACGCTTGTGAATGCGGCGGAGGCCCTGCTCGATCAGGGCGCCAAGGAGGTCTTCGCCTATATCACCCATGGCGTGCTCTCGGGCGGCGCGGTGGCGCGCATCGCCTCGTCGAAGCTCAAGGAGCTCGTCATCACCGACTCGATCATGCCGACCGAGGCCGTGAAGGTCGCCCGCAACATCCGCGTCATCTCCATCGCCGGCCTGATGGGCGAGGCCATCGAGCGCACGGCGAGCGAAACCAGCGTGTCCAGCTTGTTCGACTGAGGGCGCTAGTGTGAGCGCCCGCGCCCTCGTCCTGTTCTCCGGCGGCCAGGATTCCACCACCGCGCTGGCCTGGGCTCTCGAGCGCTTCGATGCGGTCGAGACGATCGGCTTCGACTACGGCCAGCGCCATCATGTCGAGATGGAATGCCGTCTCGCGATCCGGGAAAAACTGCCTGCGCGGTCCTCGCGCTATGCCGAGCGGCTCGGCCCCGACCATCTCGTCGATCTGAAGGCGCTCGGCGCGATTTCCGACACCGCGCTGACGCGCGAGACCGAGATCGCCTTCGCGGAAACCGGCCTGCCGACCACCTTCGTGCCCGGGCGCAACCTGATCTTCCTCACATTCGCCGCCGCCGTCGCCTATCGCCGCGACCTGAAGCACATCGTCCTCGGCGTCTGCGAGACCGATTATTCGGGCTATCCCGATTGCCGCGACGACACGATCAAGGCGATGCAGGTCGCGCTGGGCCTGGGGCTCGATCGCCGGCTCGTACTCCATACGCCGCTGATGTGGCGCGACAAGGCGCAGACCTTCGCGCTGGCGCGCACGCTCGGCGGGCAGGCGCTGCTCGACCTCGTTCTCGAAGAGACGCATAGTTGCTATCTCGGCGACAGGACGACCCGGCATGACTGGGGTTTCGGCTGCGGCCATTGCCCGGCATGCGATTTGCGGTCAAAAGGCTTCGCGGCCTATCTCGTAACACCCGACGACAGCGGACCATCCTATGACTCGTGATCGCCAGCGACAGCTCGAAGGCCTCGTCGCACTCGTCCTGTTCGGCCTCACCATTCCCGCGGCCAACTGGCTGATCGGCAATGCCGGCTCGGTCTGCATCCCCAACGGGCCCTGCCTCGTGCCGGTCTGGCCCGGCGTGATGGCGCCGAGCGGCGTCCTCATGGTCGGCCTCGCGCTGGTGCTGCGCGACCTCGTCCAGCGCCGCCTCGGCACGCTGGCAGGCCTCGGCGCGATCGCCGTCGGCACGCTCATCTCGGCCATGCTCGCCCCGCCGGCCATCGTGATCGCCTCGGTCGTGGCCTTCCTGCTGTCGGAGCTCGCCGACTTCGCCGTCTATACGCCCCTGCAGCGCCGGCGCTTCCTCACCGCCGTCCTGGCATCCGGCGTCGTCGGACTCGTCGTCGACAGCATCGTCTTCCTGCATCTCGCCTTCGGCAGCCTGGATTTCCTCGCCGGCCAGATCATCGGCAAGGCCTGGATGGTGCTGTTCGCGGTGCCGCTGATGTATGTCCTGCGCCGTCGCGACGAGCGGCTCGGCCTCGCCGCCGCCTGAGGCGGGTAAAGTTTGAATCGGCGTCGCAATCGGCCCTTAAGGCGTTTGCGGTAAGCCCGCGTTCTTCGACAAGCTCTCAGCGTCGGGAACTGCGTGATCAGACCCTCGGGCCACCTGCAAGCTCTGCAGAACGATATTCTGGAAGACATCGCGCGGGGCGAGGCCCTCGCGACATGCATGGAGCGTCTCTGCCACCGGGCCGAGGCGATCTCGCCTGGCGTCGTCTGTTCCGTCGTCAACGTCGATGATCGCGGCTGCCTGCAGCCTCTCGCCTCGCCCAGCCTGCCCGCGCATTACATCGCCGGGATCGCCGGGATGCAGATCGGTCCCCAAGCCGGATCGTGCGGCACTGCGATCCATCGCGCCGCTCCGGTCGAAGTCACCGACATCGCGACCGATCCGCTCTGGCAATCCTATGCGCAGCTTGTCCTGCCGCTCGGCCTGCGCGCCTGCTGGTCGACCCCGATCAAGGCGCGCGACGGCCGCGTCGTCGGCGCCTTCGCCTTTTATTTCCCCAAGCCGCGCCAGCCGCGGGACCTCGAACGCCGCATCGTCGCGACCTGCGTGCATCTCTGCGCCATCGCGATCGAGCATGACGAGGTGCGCACGCGCAACCACCGCCTCGCCTATTTCGATACGCTGACCCGGTTGCCGAACCGCGCCCAGTTCAACGATGCGATCGCCACGATCAGCGCGGCCTCGCAGCGCTATGGGCTGCTGCTGATCGACATCGACCATCTGAAGATCGTGAACGATACGCTGGGCCACGCCGCCGGCGACAGCCTGATCGCCGGCGTGGGCGATCGGCTGAGCGCGGCCTTGGGCGGCTGCCTGACCTGCCGGATCGGCGGCGACGAATTTGCCGCGCTGATTCCCGGTTGCGACAGCGCCGCAAGGATGCGCAGCCTCGCCTCGGCCGCTCTCGCAGCCGTCGCCACGCCGCTCGACCATGACGGCCACAGCATCCAGCCCAGCGTCACCATCGGCGGCGCCATTGCCGGCGAGGACGGGGAAGACAGCGTGACGCTCCGGCAGAATGCCGATCTCGCGCTTTATCATGCCAAGGAAACCCGCCGCGGCCGCTATGTGCGCTTCCGCCGGAAGCTGCGCAGCGCGATGATGCATCGCACCCGGATCCGTAAGGATGTCGCAGGCGCGCTCGGCAGCGAGCGCATCATTCCCTACTACCAGCCGATCATCCGGCTCGACACGGCCGAGATCGTGGGCGTCGAGGCACTCGCCCGCATGCGGCTCGATGACGGCCGCATCGTCGCGGCAGGCGAGTTCCAGGAGGCGTTGCAGGACCCCAAGATCGCCCACCGCATCACCACGCAGATGCTCGCTTCCGTCGCCGCCGACATGGCCGACTGGCAGGATGCCGGCCTGCATGTCCGGCATGTCGGCCTGAACGTGACCTCGGCCGATTTCCAGAAGGGTGACCTCGCCCAGCGTGCCGCAAGAGCGCTCGACAAGGTGGGCGTGCCGATGCAGCACCTCGTCATCGAGATCACCGAGCAGGTCTTCATGGGCGGGCGCAGGGACGGCGTCGCCAGGACGATGGAAGCGTTGCGCGCTCTCGGGATGCTGGTGGCGCTCGACGATTTCGGCACCGGCTTCGCCTCGCTGACCCATCTGCTCGATTTTCCGATCGACATCATCAAGATCGACCGCTCCTTCGTCGGCCCCATCGACAGCGGCGCCCGCAGTGCGGTGATCGTCGAATCCCTGCTGACGATGACCCGCCGCCTCGGCATGAAGATCATCGCCGAAGGGATCGAGACCCAGTCGCAGGCCCAGCGCCTCGAGGAGATGGGTTGCCGCTTCGGACAGGGCTACCTCTATTCCCCGCCGGTCCCGGCATTCATCATCCGCGAACTGGTGCAGCGCTTCGGCCAGGCCGCTCCCGCCTTCCTGCCCGAGCGCGATATCGTCGCCAACGCGGCGTGACGCAGCGGACTTGAGATTGCGCCGGTTTTACCCTATGAGCAGCGTCGCGCCCGGCTGACACCCTTGGAGGCTCTGGACGCACGAACCGATGGCCGCCACGAGGCGGCCTTGTCATTTACAAGTCAAGGACATCCAACATGACCGCCGTGAAGCAAATCGAGGCTTCGGCGCGCGCACAGGTCGGCAAGGGGGCCGCCCGTGCAGTTCGCCGCCAGGGCCAGACGCCTGCCGTGATCTATGGTGGGGGCGCTGCTCCCGAAGCCATCGCGCTCGACTCCAACAAGACCCGCCAGCTGATTTTCGGCGGCCACTTCCTGACCACGATCTTCGAGATCACCGTCGCCGGCAAGAAGCACCGCGTCATTCCGCGGGACTACCAGCTCGACCCGGTCAAGGACTTCCCGCTGCACGTCGACTTCCTGCGCGTCGCCAAGGGCCAGACCGTGACCGTTCAGGTTCCGATCCACGTCATCGGCCAGGACGCCAGCCCCGGCATCAAGAACGGCGGTCTCGTCCAGCTCGTCGAGCACACCCTCGAAATCACCGTCGAGCCCGAGAACATTCCGGAAGCCTTCGAGGTCTCCGTCGCCGGCCTGAACATCGGTGACCAGATCGAAGCCAAGGCCATCAAGCTCCCGACCGGTGCCAAGCTGACCGTCGGTTCCGACGCGACGATCGTCACGCTCGCTCCGCCGACCGTCGATGTCGAGCCTGCGGCCGAGGCCGAGACGGCTGCCGAGGCTCCGACCGAAGCCAAGGCCTGAGGACGCGGCGCCAACCCGGCGCCCTCCCTGCCCAATCCAGTCGAACGAGACGGCCGGGACCTCCCGGCCGTCTTGCTATGAGCCTGCCGGAGTTCCGCCATGCTGATCTTTGCCGGCCTCGGCAATCCGGGCGGGCGCTATGCCCGCAACCGGCACAATATCGGCTTCATGGCCGTCGAGGAGATCGCGCGCCTCCATCGCGCCTCGCCCTGGCGCGCGCGCTTCCAGGCGGAGGCCTGCGAGGCCACCATCGGGGCCGAGAAGATCATCCTGCTCAAGCCGCAGACCTACATGAACGAGTCCGGCCGCTCGATCGGCGAGGCCGCCCGCTTCTTCAAGATCGCCCCCGCCGACGTCATCGTCTTCCACGACGAGCTCGACCTCCCGCCCGCGAAGCTCAGGGTCAAGCTCGGCGGCGGCAATGCCGGCCATAACGGGCTGCGCTCGACCACCGCGGCGATCGGCAACGAATACCGCCGCGTGCGGATGGGCATCGGCCATCCCGGCGACAAGGCGCTCGTCCATTCCTACGTGCTCAACGATTTCGGCAAGGTCGAGCAGCCCTGGGTCGAGGATCTCTGCACCGCCTGCGCCGATCACGCGGCCCTGCTGTCGGCCCATGACGATGCCGGTTTCCAGAACAAGGTGCATCTTTTCATGGATGCGCGTGGTCATGCCGCGGTGAAGCAACTCGGCGAGAAGGCTGCCGACTGAGCCGTCACAGGGGCAGCTTCGCCCCGGATTTGGCGACCGTGACGCGGCTCGTGCTGTAGCTGCCATCCGCTTGCCGGCTTGCCGTCATCGCGACCTGCGCGCCGGGCCTGAGTTCGCTCGCCTCGGCCGGCGCGGCCATTAGGATGGCGGCTTCCGGCGTGATCACGACCTTCTGCTCGCCGCCGGGATAGCTCAGCACCAGGCTGGCGCCATCGACCCGCGAGACCGTCTCGGCCACCGTCGCATTGGTCATGGTCGAATCCGGCAGCACGCCCCAGGGCCGGTGCCCCTCGCCCGTGCCGCGCATCGCCTCGGGGAAGATGAATACCTGCACGGCTAGCAGGGTCCCGTCCGGCTGCGGCTTGGCGCCGACGCCGATGAAGCTGCCCTTGGCGATGTCGGAGGCCTTGGCGGGCACCACCCCGCCGGTGGAGAAGCCCGGCGCGAGCGCGATCTTGGCCTCGCGTCCCTCGGGAGTCTTGAGGGTCAGGACCGAGCCGTTCATGGCTTCGACCTCGCCCCGTAGCCGCGTGCCCCCCTGTTGGGCCTGCGCCGCGCCGACGGCAAGGAGGGAAGCGAGAACGACGGAGAAGAGCGGGAGCTTGCGCATGGGATAACCGATCGCGAGGAGGCCTGCCGGCGATCCAGCACCGCCGCCCGCCCAGCCGCCATGCACGTTCGCGTGAGCGGCACCTCGCCCATCCGGCCGGCGGCTCTTGTCTTTATCGCGCAAGCCCCCCAATAAGGCCGCAACTTTCAAAGCTTCACGCCCGGCAGCGGCCAATCGCGCCGGGCAACGGAACAGGCGATCATGGGCTTCAAATGTGGCATCGTCGGCCTGCCGAACGTCGGCAAGTCGACCCTCTTCAACGCGCTGACGCAGACGGCCGCGGCACAGGCCGCGAACTATCCGTTCTGCACCATCGAGCCCAATGTCGGCGACGTCGCCGTCCCCGACGAGCGGCTGGAGAAGCTCGCCGCCATCGCCGGCTCCAAGGAGATCATCCCGACGCGGCTGACCTTCGTCGACATCGCCGGCCTGGTCCGCGGCGCCTCGAAGGGTGAAGGGCTCGGCAATCAGTTCCTCGCCAATATCCGCGAATGCGACGCCATCGCCCATGTCGTGCGCTGCTTCGAGGATGGCGACATCACCCATGTCGAAGGCAAGGTCGCGCCGATCGACGACATCGAGATCATCGAGACCGAGTTGATGCTCTCCGATCTCGAAAGCCTCGAAAAGCGCGTCCTGCCCCTGGAGAAGAAGGCGAAGGCCGGCGACAAGGAGGCCAAGGAAGCGGCCGATCTGATGAATCGCTGCCTCGTGCTGCTGCGTGACGGCAAGCCCGCCCGCCTCGTCCAGCTCGCCGCCGAGGAACGCCGGCCCTTCGAATTGCTCGGCCTGCTCTCCTCGAAGCCCGTCCTCTATGTCTGCAATGTCGAGGAAGCCAGCGCCGACAAGGGCAATGCCTTCTCCGAGCAGGTGAAGAAGCGCGCCGCCGAGGAAGGCGCCGTCGCCGTGGTCGTCTCGGCCAAGATCGAGAGCGAGATCGCGGTGCTGCCGCCCGAGGAGCAGGCGGATTATCTCGAGGCGGTCGGCCTCGAGGAGCCCGGGCTGAACCGCGTCATCCGCGCCGGCTACAGCCTGCTCAACCTCGTGACCTACTTCACCGTCGGTCCCAAGGAGGCCCGCGCCTGGACGATCGAGAAGGGCACCAAGGGCCCGCAGGCGGCAGGCGTGATCCATACCGATTTCGAGAAGGGCTATATCCGCGCCGAGACCATCGCCTATGACGACTATGTCGCCAACAAGGGCGAGGCCGGGGCGCGCGAAGCCGGCAAGTTCCGCCTCGAAGGCAAGGAATACGTCGTCGCCGACGGCGACGTGCTGCATTTCCGCTTCGCGAACTGAGGCGCGCCAGAGGATCCCGGCCGATGCTGCAGTTCGAGGATTTCGTCGCCGGCGCGGTCACGCGCTCGCGCGGCATCGCCGTTTCTCAGGACGAGCTGATCGCCTTTGCCTCGCGCTACGACGCGCAGGATTTCCATGTCGATCCGGAAGCCGCCAAGGCGAGCTTCGTCGGCGGGCTGATCGGCTCCGGCTGGCATAGCTGTTCGCTGCTGATGCGCTTGATGGCGGAGGAGTTCCTGCTGGACTCCACCGGCATGGGTGCGCCCGGCATCGAGGAGGTGAAGTGGCTGCGGCCCGTCTTCCCCGGGGACACGCTGAGCGCGCGACGAACCGTGCTTGAGACCAAGGCCTCGCGCTCGCGCCCGGAAATGGGCCTGGTGCGCTTCCGGCTCGAATTGCTCAACCAGCGCGACGAGCCGGTGCTGGAGCAGACCAACTGGATCATGTTCGGCCGCAAGGGCTCCGGCATCGCTCCGCAGCCGACCGGGAACTGGCTCGCGCATTCCGCGCGGTATGAGCGCCCGGCCATCGAGAGCCCGCTCGAAAAGCCCGCCACAGCTGCGGAACCGACCCGCTTCTTCGAGGAACTGGAGATCGGCAGCCGCCATGAGCTCGGCAGCTTCGTCTTCACCGCCGGGGAGATCGTCGCCTTCGCCCGCAGCTTCGATCCGCAGCCCTTCCATATGGACGAGGCGGCGGCCGAGGCCTCATCCTTCGGCAAGCTTGCGGCCTCGGGCTGGCACACAGCCGCCGTCTGGATGGCGACGATGGTCTCGCATCGCGAGCGCCAGCTCGCGGCGACGACCGGGCGCCCTGCGCGCCTCGGCCCCTCGCCCGGCTTCAAGAATCTGCGCTGGTCGAAACCGGTCTTCGCCGGCGACCGCATCACCTATTTTTCGGAAGTGATCGACAAGCGCGAGAGCGCCTCGCGGCCGCAATGGGGCCTGTTCTTCCACCGCAACACCGGCGTCAACCAGCACGGCGAAGAGGTCTTCAGCTTCGACGGCTGTGTCTTCGTCGAGCGCAAGCCCGCGGCCTGAATTCAGCCCGCTCTAGCGTTGGCCGAAACGGGTAGAAGCAAGGTCTCGATCCGGTCGCGGCCATTGCGTTTCGCCGCATAGAGCGCCTCGTCGGCACTGGCATAGAGGGCATCGCCGTTGAGCGGCCCCTGGCCGCAGCACAGCCCGATCGACACCGTCGCGCCCTGCAATTGTGCGTCGACCGCGCGCCAGGGCGCCTGGGCCAGCGCATGCCGGATCGCTTCCGCGACGCCCTTCGCCTGATCCGCCGTCACATCGGCGATCAAGACGCCGAATTCCTCGCCGCCAAGCCGTGCGACGAGCAGCGCCTGGCTGGTCGGGGGGCCGGCGATGATCTGCGCCACCATGCGCAGGCAGGTATCGCCGGCGACATGGCCGAACTGGTCGTTGATCGCCTTGAAGTGATCGACATCGACGATCAACAGCGCCAGCGTCTGCACACGAGCCGCCTCGCTGGCGAGGCATTCGATGAAGCGGCGGCGGTTGGCGAGCCCCGTCAGCCCGTCAGTCTGCGCCAATTGGACAAGTTCGGCATTGGCCTGCCGCAAGGCGTCCCGCGCGCTCATGAGCGCTGCCTGCTGGCGTTTCGCCATCGTGATGTCGGCATGGATGAAGCAGCTCAGCCCCTCGACCGTATGGCGAGCGACGACGCGCCGCCAGCGCTGCCCCGGCAGTTCGATCTCGAAGGGCGCGCCATCATAGCGCAGACCGTTGAGGATGCTGGCCCGCAGGCCCGCGACGGCCGAAACGCCGCGCCAGCATTCGGCGACGATCTGGTCGAACGTCAATCCGACGATCAGCATGTCAGCGGGAATGTCGTAGAGCTGGCGGAACGCATCGTTGGCCGCGATGATCCGGTCTTCGCCGTCGAGCAACATCGCACCGTCGGGAATGAAACGAAGCGCCTCGAAAGCGGGCAGCATGGCGTCCGCCGCATCGACTTGGTGCGCGGTCTGGATCATCTGCCACATCCGCACCCGGCTGCCGCAGGGCGCCCTGAGCGAAGTCGCGCGCAGCCGCCGGCCATTGTGCAGGAATTCGAAGGCCTGGGTCTGGTTTTCGTGGCGGGCCATGCCCTCTGCGATGTAGCGCTCGATATCCGGCATCTCCTCCGGCGCAAGCCGCAGCGTGTAGAACCGCCGCAGGTTGTCGACATAGGGCTCGCCCGGATAGATCAGGCCGTCGTCCTCAGGGAAGAAGTGCAGGAACGTGCGGTTCCAGCTGACGGCGCGATGCTCGGCATCGTATTCACACACGCCGACCGAGAGCACATCGAATGATTCGTGCAGATAGCGCGAAACGATCATGATCCATGTCTACGCGGCATTGTTTAACGCTGCGTAAGACGAGCCTCGCCAGATTAACCGACCTTGCCGTAGCCCGCGAATTTGGCGCCGACGCGCTCCATTTCGGCGCCATCGAGGATGATCGGCTCAAGCCCCGCCGCCAGGATGTCGAGATACTGGCCTGCGAGGTTCTCGACCTCGGCAACGATGGTGTGGGCGCCCGCCAATGTCTGTCCGAGCGCGATGACGCCGTGGTTGGCGAGCAGCACCGCCTTGCGTCCATCGAGCCCCCTCACGGCATTGGCTGCCAACTCGGGCGAGCCGAAGGTCGCGTAATCCGCGCAGCGCACATCGGCGCCGCCGCAAAGCGCGATCATGTAGTGGAAGGCCGGGATGCCGCGCCGGGTGCTGGAAAGCGCCGTGGCACGCGGCGAATGGGTATGCACGATCGCCTGCGCATCCGGCCGCGCCTTGTAGATCTCGACGTGGAAGGGCCATTCCGAGGAGGGCTTGCGCGTGCCGTCCAGAACCGTGCCGTCGAGCGACAGATGGATCAGATCCTCGGGTTTCGTCTTCGCATAGGGCAGTCCCGAGGGCGTGATCAGCAACCCCTCGCCGAAGCGTGCGGAGACATTGCCCGATTTCGACGGGCAGAAGCCCGCAAGGTCGATCGCCTGTGCGACCGCCACGATCTCCTGCCGCAGCTCCAGTTCGTTCATCCTGTCGCCCTGCTTGCCAGATCGGGAAAGAGTTGCTCGAGGCCCTCAGTGCTCGCCGCGCAGACACCGCGCTCGGTGATGAGCCCGGTGACCAGCCGCGCCGGCGTGACGTCGAAGGCCGGATTGACCGCATTGCTGCCCGGCGCGACGACGCGGACGGAGCGCACCTCGCCATCCTCGGCCAGCCCGGACAGATGCGTCACCTCGCGCGCCGCCCGCTCCTCGATCGGAATGTCGGCGAGGCCGTCGCGGATGCTCCAGTCGATCGTCGGCGACGGCAGTGCGACATAGAACGGCACGCCGTTATCGTGGGCCGCGAGCGCCTTGAGATAGGTGCCGATCTTGTTGGCGACATCGCCATCGGCCGTGGTGCGGTCGGTGCCGACGATAACCATGTCGACCGCGCCGCGCTGCATCAGATGCCCGCCGGCATTGTCGGTGATCACCGTGTGCGGCACGCCATGGGCGCCGAGCTCATAGGCCGTCAGCGCCGCGCCTTGGTTGCGCGGGCGCGTCTCGTCGACCCAGACATGGACAGGGATGCCGGCATCGTGAGCCAGATAGATCGGCGCCAGCGCCGTGCCCCAGTCCACCGTGGCGATCCAGCCGGCATTGCAATGGGTGAGGATGTTGACCGGCTGCCCCGCCGGCTTGCGCGCCGCGATCTCGCGGATCAACGGCAACCCGTGCTCGCCGATGGCGCGGCAGAGCGCGACATCCTCGTCGCAGATCGCCGCCGCCTCGGCATAGGCGGTTTCCGCCCGGCGTTCGGAAGGCTTGGCCGCCAGCACTCGCTGCATGCGTTCCAGGGCCCAGTGCAGGTTGACCGCGGTCGGGCGCGTTGCGCCCAGCAGCGCCAGCGCCGCTTCCAGTGCAGCGTCGGAGGCATCCGCCCGCATCGCCAGCGCGACGCCATAGGCGGCTGTTGCGCCGATCAGCGGCGCGCCCCGCACCACCATGGAGCGGACCGCGTCGGCGGCCTGCTCGGCCGAGCCCAGCGCCACCGTCTCGAAGCGGAAGGGCAGCCGCGTCTGGTCGATCACCACGACGCGCCAGCCATCCTGCCCGAGCCAGATCGTTCGATAATGCTGGCCGTTGATCTTCATGCGCGCTCAGTGATCGGCGAAGGAGACGAGCGTCCGCACGGGCACGCCGAGCCTGCGGATCTTGTCGGCCCCGCCGAGCTCGGGGAGGTCGACGATGAAGCACGCTGCCACCACCTCCGCCCCCAGGCCGGCGAGCAGATTGACGGCCGCTTCGGCCGTGCCGCCGGTCGCGACGAGATCATCGACCAGCAGCACCCGCTCGCCCGGCTGCACCGCGTCGCGATGGATCTCGATCTCGTCCGTGCCGTATTCGAGCGCATAGGTCGCGCGCAACGTTTCCCGCGGCAGCTTGCCCTTCTTGCGCACGGGGATGAAGCCGGCCGAGAGCTGGTGCGCCACAGCGCCGCCGAGAATGAAGCCCCGCGCCTCGATGCCGGCAATCTTGGCGATCTTCAGCCCGGCGAAGGGCTGCACCAGCTCGTCCACGRCACGGCGGAAGGCCCGCGCATCGCCGAGCAGCGTGGTGATGTCGCGAAAGACGATGCCGGGCCGGGGATAGTCCGGGATCGCGCGGATGCTGTCGGCGAGGTTCATGGGCGTCGTCTCGGGCGTGGTGACGGACGCCTTGGTCGGACGCCGAGCCGGCTTCGTCAAGGGCACAGCCATGACTCAGGCCTTGAGCACGCGCCCGGCTACCGCATCGAGCTTCGCCAGCAGAGCCGGATCGCGGAAGGCAGGCGCGGTGATGATCGCATTGTCGAGGGCATTATGCGAGCCGGCCGGGCAGGCTTCGCGCTCGGTCGGGAAATCGGCCGCCAGTCGCGCGACGAGGCGGCGTGCCTTGTCGGCATTTTCGTGCAGCACTGCCACGACGGAGGCGACATCGACCGCGCCATGGAGCTCGTGCCAGCAGTCATAGTCCGTCACCATCGCGACGGTGGCGTAGGTGATCTCGGCCTCGCGCGCGAGCTTGGCTTCCGGCATCGCCGTCATGCCGATCAGGTCGTAGCCGAGGCCGCGATAGGTCATCGATTCCGCATAGGTCGAGAACTGCGGCCCCTCCATCGTGACAAGCGTTCCGCCGCGCACGAAGGGCAGCTCCTCCGCTTCGGCGGCCGCTGCGATCCGCGACTGCAGGGCCGGGCCGACCGGGTGGGCGACGGAGACATGGGCGACGCAGCCCTTGCCGAAGAACGAGCTCTCGCRCCGGCTGGTGCGATCGACGAACTGGTCGACCAGCACGAAAAGCCCCGGATAGAGCTCCGCCCTGTAGGAGCCGCAGGCCGAGAGCGAGACGAGGTCGGTCACGCCCGCCCGCTTCAGCACGTCGATATTGGCGCGGTAGTTGATCTCGGAGGGCGGGATCGCGTGGCCGCGGCCGTGCCGTGGCAGGAAGACGATCTTGGTTTTGCCGATGCGGCCGATCCGCAATGCGTCGGAGGGTTCGCCCCAGGGGCTGTCGATCCGCTCCTCGCGGAGGTCGCTGATACCCGGCAGATCGTAGATGCCCGATCCGCCGATGATTCCGAGAACGGCTTCGCTCATGGTCGATTCCCTGTTGCGGGCGCGGAAAGGACCACCTTTCGATGACGGTCGCAATACGGTGCGGCCGCAGGAGGCCGTCATGCTGGGGCTTGACCCGAGCATCTCCCGACGAGCAACGCATCGGAGTTTCTTCCTGCCAGGGATTCTCGGGCCTGCGTTCCGCTTCGCCCGAAATGACGGCTTTGGACCTAGCGCTCTACGGAACGGATAGTCTCCGCCGAACAAAGGTCGCGCTGATCTACAAGCGCACCGGCAATCTGCGTGCATGCCAGCTTGTTCTAGGCCATACGAAATTGGAAAGCACCGTGCGCTACCTAGACGATGCGCTTCTCCTTTCGGAGCAAACGGACCTATGACCTTGGGCACGGCGGGCACCCGCCGTGCCAGTTTCGCCATTCGACCACGGCCAGCTTGGGTGGGAAGCAGAAGTTCTGCAGCACGCTCAGTATCTGCCGATCCGCGCCCGTAGCGGGACTTGGGCATCTTCAGGAAGCAGACATGGAGCCCGCCGGATCGCCACTGCATTAATTAGCCGGACTTATCAAGCCTATTGAATCCAGATGGCTAATCGAAGAGTGCATAGGAGACTAGGTTCCTCGTGAGCTGATGCGGCGAACGAGGGGCGAATGCCTTCCATCGATACCAAACTCCTTATTGCGCCCTTCCTTCTCGCGGGGGGCTTGATGGGTTCAACACCGGCGTTCTCGCAACAGGCTGCCAAACCCGGCTTTCTGACGATCCAAGAGCAAGGCAGCTTCGCCGTCGGCGGCACGGTGGTGAGCACCCCCGGAAACTTCGCTAACGACAAGCCCACGGCCGAAGGGCAAAGCCTTCATGGCGACCATCTCTACGCCTTCTATCAGGTTCCCCAGAATCCCAAGCCGCTGCCGATCGTCATGCTGCACGGCGCCTTCCAGTCGGCGCGAAGCTGGGAGACGACCTCGGACGGGCGCGAGGGTTTCCAGACCCTGTTCCTGCGCGGCGGATTCCCGGTTTATCTCGTCGACCAGCCGCGGCGCGGACGTGCCGGCAACAGTACGGTCGGGACGACGATCGAACCCACCCCCTATGACCAACTCTTCTTCGATCAGTTCCGGCTCGGCAAATGGCCGAACTTCTTCGATAACGTCCAGTTCGACCGCAAGCCGGAGACGCTGGACCAGTTCTTCCGCTCGGTCACGCCGAATACCGGGCCCTACGATGCCGGCGTCATTTCCAACGCGATGGCGGCGCTGTTCGCCAAGACCGGTCCGGCGATCCTGTTCACGCATTCCCAAGGCGGCGGTCCGGGTTGGCTGACGGCGATCAAGAACGCCAACGTCAAGGCGATCGTCGCTTTCGAGCCGGGCAGCGGCTTCATTTTCCCGGAGGGCGAACTGCCCCCGGCCATGCCGAGCGCTGCCGGGACTTTGTCGCCCGAGGCGGTGCCTTCGGCTGATTTCCAGAAGCTCACCCGCATCCCGATCGTCATCTATTACGGCGACAATTTTTCGGTCGAGCCAACCACGGAGCGTGGGCAAGACAACTGGCGCGTCCGGTTGGCGATGGCGAAGCTCTGGGTCGCGGCCGTCAACCGGCACGGCGGGGATGCGCGCCTCGTACACCTCCCCGAGATCGGCATCCGCGGCAACACGCACTTCCCGTTCTCCGACCTTAACAATGTCGAGATCGCCGACCTGGTCTCGAAGTTCCTCGCCGAGAAGAAGCTCGACTGACGCTGGCGGCGCCTCGCGCCCGGCCTCCAAAGCACTGCATTCGAAAGGAAGACCATGATGACCCGTCGAACCGTCATGAAGACGGCCGCCGCTGCCGCAGCCACTGGCGTTGCCGCCGGGGACGCCCGCGCCGCCGATAACAGGAAGAATCCCTTCGGCCTGGTCTATGAGGGCGCGATCACCGGCAACGAGCCCGGCAAGGTCGATATCCACCCCGTGACCTACAAGCTGGGCGGGCTGGACATCGTCGCCAACGTCTACACCCCGGCCGGGTACAGCGCTGCCAAGAGCTATCCAGCTATCGTCGTCGCCCATCCGAACGGCGGCGTGAAGGAGCAGGTCGCGGGGCTCTATGCCCAACGGCTGGTGGGCGAGGGTTACATCGCGATCACAGCGGACGCCGCCTATCAGGGCGGGAGCGGCGGCCAGCCCCGCAGCGTGGACAAGCCCCAGAACCGGATCGAGGACATCCATGGCATGGCGGACTACGTCACCCGCTATCCGGGCGTCGATGTCGCCCGGATCGGTCTGCTCGGCCTCTGCGGCGGCGGCGGCTACGCGCTTGCCGCAGCGAAGGTCGACAAGCGGTTCAGGTCGATCGCGACGCTGAGCATGTTCAACTCCGGTCGCGTGCGCCGCAACGGCTTCGCGGATTCGCAGCTGAACACCATCCAGGACCGCTTGCGGCAGGTCTCGCAGGCGCGCGCCCAGGAAGTGGCAGGTGGCGAGATCCTTTACTCCGGAGACGCCAACCTGACCGACGAGCAGATCGCGAAGCTGCCCTTCGAGATGTATCGGCAGGGCTATGCGTACTACTGGAAGACCCACGCCCATCCGAACTCGACGTTCAGGTACACGACCAGCAGCTTGCTGGACCTGATGCGCTGGGATGCCACCGATCAGATCGAGCTGATCGACCAGCCCCTGCTGATGATCGCCGGCAGCAAGGCCGACAGCCTCTACATGACCAAAGAGGCCTTCCCCAAGGCGACCGGCACCACGGACAAGGAGCTGTTCGAGATCGAGGGCGCGACGCATATCGAGACCTACTGGGTGCCGAAATACGTCGATGCCGCCATGGGCAAGCTGGCCCCGTTCTTCGCCCGGACGCTTCCGTACCGCCGAAGTTGAGCCATCTCCAAACGCGAATGAGGTCTGCCATGCGAACCATCCGCAACGCGTCGGTTGCCGCCCTGCTCCTGGGTGCGGCGCCATTCGAGGGCTCCGCCCAAGCGCAAACCCCGGCACAGCCGGCGACGGCGAAGCCGCCGTCCAGGGCGCAGCAACTCATGGGGGACATCGCCCCGAAGATGGCCGAGCTCACCGACAACGTGCTGTTTGGCGACATCTGGGAGCGGCCGGGACTGGCCAAGCGCGACCGCAGCCTGATCACGGTTGCCGCCCTGATCGCGCTGAACCGGCCCGAGCAACTTCGTTCGCATATCGCGCTGGCGCGCACGAACGGCGTGAAGGAAGAGGAGATCGTCGAGGCGATCACGCAGCTCGCCTTCTACGCCGGCTGGCCGAATGCCATCACCGCCATCGGTGTCGCCCGCGACGTTTTCAAGCAGAAGTGAGCCCCATCATGCTCACTCCCGCCCTGATCTTCGCCGCGATGGCGCTACCTTTCGGGGCAGCGCTCGCTCAGAGCAACCAGGAGGTGGCGGTCCAGCGCGCCTCCGCGCAGAAGCCGACCGACGGCCCGGCCCAGAACTTCACCGGCAAGGTCTCGGTGACAGGGAGGTTCCAGGGAACGGCTCCGGCGCGCGTTGGTGGGGGCGCGGTCAGTTTCGAAGCCGGTGCGCGCACCGCCTGGCACACCCATCCGCTTGGCCAGACCCTGATCGTCACCCACGGCGTCGGTCGGGTGCAGCACTGGGGCGGCGAGATTCAGGAGATTGGGCCAGGGGATACCGTCTGGATTCCTCCTGGCGTGAAGCACTGGCATGGCGGATCGCCGGCTTCCGGGATGACGCATATCGCCATCTCCGAATCTCTGGACGGCAAGACCGTCGACTGGATGGAGCACGTCTCCGACCAGCAATACGGCCGCTGAGGATCCAGGATGAAACGCGCTACCCAGGCGGCCGTGACGGCCGCCGCGATGACCATCGTTCTCGGCGTCGGCTGGCAGGTGCATGCGGAGTCCACCCGGGCGACGCTTCCGGATCTCGATAAGCTGGTCCACTACACTACCGTACGGCGCGGCAACGTCACCGAGCACATCATGACGACGCCGCAGGCGCTGGAGGCGGTCAAGAACCGCCAGCCCATCCCGCCGGGCACGCATTTCGTGCTGGTCGACTTCCGGGACGGCAAGCTGTTCCGCTACTTCGTCATGGAGAAGGGCGAGGGCTGGGGCGCCGACTACGACGAGCGCCGCCGGACCGGCGACTGGCAGTATCAGTGGTTTTGGCCGGACGGAAAGATCAACACCGCCGAGAACACAGCGCGCTGCGCGAGCTGCCACAGCAGTCAGGCCGGCAGCGATTATCTCTACACGGCCTATCGGATCCCGCGCTTCAACGGCAAACCGGTCGAATAGGCTTTACGATGAGCCGGTTCTTCGCCCTTCGTCTCTGGCTGGACGGTCTCGCAGCCGTCCTGCTCGTGCTCGGCCTGTCCTACTGGTGGCTCGGCAATGTCGCACACGAGATCGCGGGCACGCTCATGTTCGTGCTGCTGATCGCGCACAACGTGTTCAATCGTCGCTGGTACGGCAGTCTCCCGAGGACACGGCGCGAGCCCCGCAGCCTCTTCAACGCCCTCCTCACCGGCGGACTCCTTCTTGCGATGCTGGCGCTGCTGACGACCAGCATCCTGATCTCGAATGCGCTCGCATCCTTCCTGCCTCCCTGGGGCGGGTTCACCGTGCGCCAGATCCATACCGTCGCCGCCTACTGGGTTCTGGTCATCGTGGCGGTGCATCTCGGCCTGCGCTGGCCGATGCTCATGGGGCTGGCGAGGGTGGCCTTCGGTATTCGCGACACCGGTCCGACCAGGACCTGGTTCCTGCGCGCGTTCACGGGCGCAGTGGCTGCTTACGGCATCTGGAGCTGCCTCGTTCTGGGCATCGGGATGAAGCTGACCATGCAGATGAGCCTCGACTGGTGGAACTTTGAAGAGTCGGTCGCGGGCTTCTTCATTCATGTCGGCGCCATCGCCGGGCTGGTCATGTCGGGCACGTATTATGGCATGAGGCTGATCGATTTCGGCCGCCGCCGAAGCCGCGACGCCCGGCCCGTTCCGACGACCGTATCACCATGACGACGCGTCTATCACGGCGTGAGTGGCTCGCCACGGCAGCACTGTGTTCGGCTTCGACCCAGGCATCGGCCGAGACGGCTCCGCGGCATCAGCCTCTGACCGGTGACGCCACCCTTGGGCAGTTGGTCTCTCATCCGGCATTTACCGGGTTCGGTCGTCGGATACTGCCCTGGGACGATCGCGCGCTCGACGAGAGCGCCAGGCTTTCCTCGATCGCCAGCCTGCTGCCCTACCATACCCAGGTCGACATCCCCTCGACCGTTGCCGCGCTCAACCGACTGATCGAGGACGCAGGTCGCGGCCGGCAGATCTTCTACGAGCTCTATGACGACGAGGAGCGACGCGTCGACCCGAGCAAGTTACATGCGGGACTGTTCTT
The DNA here is from genome assembly GCF_056402015.1 of Allobosea sp. P4_C6. Classification (NCBI taxonomy): domain Bacteria; kingdom Pseudomonadati; phylum Pseudomonadota; class Alphaproteobacteria; order Hyphomicrobiales; family Alloboseaceae; genus Allobosea; species Allobosea sp. P4_C6. The sequence goes on along the minus strand of NZ_JBFUIF010000008.1, from coordinate 772 downwards.
CCTGCGCGGCACGCCCGGCGCACCGTTCGCGATCATCGCTCCAGGAGGCGGTTTTGCCTATGTCGGATCGGTCCATGAAGGATTCCCCTACGCGGCCGAGATCAGCCGCGCCGGGTTGAACGCCTTCGTCCTGAAATACCGGGCCGGAATGGGCGGAGAAACAGCCACCCGGGATCTGGCGGCCGCAATCGGCTTCGTGTTTCGGAACGCCCCCGTGCTGCAGGTTGATACCCGCGCATATTCGCTCTGGGGCAGTTCCGCCGGCGCGCGCATGGCGGCATTCATCGGCAGCCACGGTGCGGCCCGCTTCGGTGGACCCGAATTGCCCCGGCCCGCTGCCGCCATCATGGCCTACACCGCTCATGCCGATGTCGGGGCCGTGGAGCCGCCCACCTTCGCCGTCGTCGGTGCGCACGATGGTATTGCACCGCCGGCGTCGATGGAGCGGCGCATCGCCATTCTCCGCAGCATGGGCGCCGAGACCGAGTACAGGGTTTACCCGGATGTCGCGCACGGCTTCGGTCCTGGCATCGGCACCAGCGCAGAGGGCTGGATAGGAGAGGGTATCCGCTTCTGGCAGCGTCAACCCCGGTAGCGCAGGACATCGACCAGCAGGGAGAGAGCCGAGGAGAAATGCCGTCTGCTCGGATAGTAGAGGTGGTAGCCGGGAAACGGCGGGCACCAATCGTCGAGCACGCGTATGAGCTTTCCCGTGCGGATATGCGGGATCGCCTGGTCCTCCGGCAGGTAGGCAAGGCCGAGCCGCCGAGCC
>NZ_JBFUIF010000007.1:0-195348 GCF_056402015.1 Allobosea sp. P4_C6 | reverse complement strand
GCGTTAGGCCGACCCTGTATTCATGAACTTTGATTTCCTTGGGAACGCCTACGCGCATTGAATCCTMCTGAGTTTGGAGCGGAGATAGTAGCGCAGGAGCTTCAGCGAATTTCGACGAATTGCGATAGAAGTATCGCCAATTTCATTGGATTCAATCGATAATTGGGGATATGGCGCTRGCATCGTGCGTAAGCTTGGCCGTGGTCGCAGGAACACAACATGGCTCTAGATAATCTGTCGCGTATCCTTTTGTCCGAACTCGTGGAAGATGGCCGTGCAAGCCATATCAAGCTCGCCGAGCGCATCGGCTTGTCCGCCACGGCAGTAGCCCGACGACAACGCGCCTTGGAGGAGGAAGGCGTGATCGTCGGCTATCACGCACGATTGAGCCAGAAGGTGCTCGGTCTAGGGGTAACCGTTATCATCAGATTGGCTCTGAACAGCCAGAGTGAAGACGCCCTTTCAGCATTCGAAAAGGCCGTCGCCAAATGCCCCTCGGTTTTGAGGTGCTTCTTAATGTCGGGGGAGGACGATTATTTGCTCACTGTCATCGCCCGAGACGTCGAGGACTTCGAGCATGTTCACAAGACGCAGTTGTCCCGATTGCCGCACGTTGCGCGAATCCAATCAAGCTTTGCGCTCCGTCAGGTCATAGAGAGGCCTGTTCTGCCTCCGCTCCAATCAGGAGAGGGGCGCCACGGCCAGACGGACCGATAGCGGGCAGATGACGTGACTGCCAACAGTTCTAAAGCGTGCTGGGCCCGATCTCCTGAAGCCTCGGTATTTGCCATCTCGTCTTCACACGTCGTCGCGCTCTGTCCCGATGTCAGCAGGCGCGTGACGCGTGCCTCGCCCGGCGTGAGATCGAAGAGAGCATKTCGGGATCGAGGTCGCCGCTTCGGCCGTCGCCGATGCCTCCTGAATGGGATCCCCTTTCGCCATTGCCGCACTAGCCGTCGTTCGAAGAGTTCASYTCGTCGGGCATGACCGCTWCATCTCCACCGATGCCCGCGGCCTGSCGCAGCGCGTTGTTGATRCGATCCTGCCAGCCTGGTCCGCCACTCTGAAAATGGTCAAGCACACTGCGATCGATCCGGAGCGAAACGAGTTCTTTCGCTCCGGGAACGCTCGGCCGCGTGTCGRCRGGCRTCGGTGCTTTCGGAACGGCCGGCTTGAACAGTGCCTCGGCCTTGTCCCGGGCGCTGGTGGGCCTGCGAGTTCTGTCGCTGTTCATSGAGYCTCTTTGTCGTTGGTCGCCRTGTCGGCCGGTRTCGCTYTATCGAGCAMGCGTCTCGGTCAGGCCTTGGCCTTCACACGCCGTGGGCTCTTGGCAATTGGAGCCTTGCCGAGAGCGGTCGCAGCCTTCCGACCAAGACCCATCGACTTGGCCAAGGCGGAGCGCGCTTCGGCATAGTTGGGTGCCACCATCGGATAATCGGAAGGCAGGCCCCATTTCGCTCGGTACTGGTCGGGCGTCATATCGTACTTGCTGCTGAGATGGCGCTTCAGCGATTTGAACGCCTTGCCGTCCTCGAGGCAGATGATCGCATCGGGGGTAACCGACTTCCTGATCGAAACSGCTGGGACAAGCGGCTGGGCAGCAGGCGCGGCAGCTTCAGCTCCCAAGCCAGTCAGTGCCGCATGAGTCTTCGCGATAAGCTCSGGCAGATCGGCGCGGGTGACATTGTTATGYGCCACGTAGGCCGCAACGACCATCGCTGACAGATCGATAAGCTGGTTGTTGTCTTCAGACATTGGTYTTTGTGATCCCAGGAGATGATCGGAATGGATGGCGACGCAGACGTTGTCCTCGCCGAGGTTGGGGGTGAGCTAGCCGCTACGCCGAGCAGCTCGCAACAATTTTCGAGCTGCCTCTGAATATATCATACTGAGCTAGAAGCCTGCAGCCTGTCGATTTCTTCAAATCGCCCGCGAAATAAGTGGCATTCGTCAGTGCCACGGGCGTGCCCCGGGGCACTGCGCGCAGCGCTCGCGAGACGGCAAGTAAGGCCGACTACGCGTCGACATCAGGTCATCATCCAGTTTGGCTGAAGTCAGCACGATTTGCGCCAGAAGCGATAGTTGGGCCACTGCCCGAAAGCGGACGTGCCCCATGTTGGGGGGAACGTCCATTCCCGACCCATAGCAGAGATTGCACAGCTCTGCTTTCGAGCCGCAGGCTTCCTGCGGGGGCCCGCCATGGATCACTTGCCGGGTCGGCAATGCCGTCAGCCTCCCCTTCTCACACTTTTATTGCTCGTCTGAGAATCTCAAGGATTACGGCGGTTGACCAACCAAACAACAGCACACCATTCATTGCCGTCATTGGCCCTGGCAAATTCCAGCGATCCACCGGCGTCACGGCGCCGTAGCCAAGCGTCGTATAGTTTACGAAGGAGAAATAGATCAGATCAGCCCCTTCTAGCGCAGCTCCAACAATTCCGTAAGCCAGCCAAACAAGAACTTCAGCAATATATGCCGCCATCAAGAAAGACACGCTAGCAATCATAACGTCTATCAATTGGAGCGTGTGGCGATACTTTGCGTTGGCGACAGTGACTCTCGCCGCCACATGGCGGCGGCCATCAAAAACACATGGATGGCGATATTGCACGCGCTGACTAAAGCGCCCACGAGAACCTGGCGAAGCATCGAGAACGCTTCGGCGGGGGTCGATCACACGACCGGAGGCGGCAACAGGTAAAGGGTGATCGCGAAGATCAGGTACACCAACAGCAAGAGCACTCCCACAAACCAGGCCGAGCGTCCGCTGTTGGTCACCAGGGACACGGTCATGGTCGCGATGATCATCATGATGACGACACCCGGCCAGAACTGCAGGCTCATCGGCGCGGGCCCGATGACATAACTGAGCAAAACCAGCACCGGCGCGACGAAAAGCGCGATCTGAGCCGCGCTTCCCAGCGCGATGCCCACGCTGAGATCCAACCGGTCTTTGCGCGCGCCGGAAAACGCCGAGGCCATCTCCGCTGCGCCCCCCACCAGTGCCACGATGACGAAGCCCACAAATGCCTGGCTCATCCCGAACGATAACGCCGCCTGTTGAACCGACTCGACGAAGACCTCGCTCACCAGCGCGACCAGTACCGTGACTCCTGCCAGCGTGGTCAGAGCCAACCCCATCGGCCACGGCACCTCGCCGGCTTCCGCGTGTTCCGCCCCGCCGAAGAGTTCACGATGTGTCTTGAGCGAGAACAAGAGGCCCAATCCGTAGGCCGCAATGAGCAACACAGATAGACACACGCTCAATTTCGCGGTGAAGACGGACCCCGCCGTGGAATCGGCTCCAGAGACCGCCGACGGAACGAGCAACGCGACCGTTGCCAGAAAAAGCAAGCACGCCTGGAGGCGGGCGCTGCCCCGATTGTATTCCTGCACATGGTGCTTGAGTCCGCCGAGTAGAAACGACGCCCCCAGCATGAACAACGTATTGGTGACAATGGCTCCCGCGATGGATGCCTTGACCAGCGCGTATTGCCCGGCACGCAACGCGGCCAGTGCGATGATAAGCTCAGTCAAGTTTCCCAGAGTGGCGTTGAGCAGTCCTCCGACCGTATCACCGGTCTTGGCCGCTACGGATTCAGTGGCGTGGCTCAGAAGGACAGCCAGCGGCACTATTGCCAGGACGGACAGGATGAAAAGCAGAGTATGAGCTTCAGGCTTGAGCTTCTGCGCGGCAAATACGACCGGTACGATGGCTAAAAGCCAGAGTATGGGATTATGACGAATTTCTTTTAGCAAGAGGTTCATAGGGGGCACCTTGCAAGTAACGGTGCGGTCGATATCGCCCGACCAGATTGGCAGAACAGGATATGCGAATAGGAGAGTCAAGTTTCTTGAACAGACACATGCGCAAAGCACAGCTCCTCCCGTTAGGAGAGCAAAGATCATCGAGCGCGATCGGCCGCTGAACCCCTTGCATGGAGTTGGCCGCACGCCGGCTGCCACCCATCGCGCCTCCCGGCACTGGCACCACGCCGCCTCTTGAATCCGCATCGGGCACCGCGCGCCCCGGCTGCGCCAAGCGCGGATAGGGCCCGACTTCGACTGTGACGCTCCGCCCCTTGCTGAAAGCTTACCGGCGGCTGATCCTGTCCGGCGGCGATCCTAACCCGGTGCTAAGCCGAGTGTGCGAAACTCCGGGCGGAGGAATCGGCATCATGGCTGAAACGACTGCACCAGCTCATCGACCGGCCGCGCGCATCGGCTGGGTCGATACGGGCAAGGGCATCTGCATCATCCTGGTCGTGCTGATGCATGTGGCAGGCGGACTCGAACTCACCGACGGGCAAGGCAGCTGGATCGACCCGCTGATCGCCTGGGCGAAACAGTTCCGCATGCCCGGGCTGTTCCTACTCTCGGGGCTGTTCGTACCGCGCCTCGTCGGCCTCGGCTGGAGCGCCTTCCTCGATCGCAAGGTCGTGCCGCTCGCCTATTTCTACCTGCTCTGGTTCAGCATCAACCTGCTGATGCGCGTTCCGCCCTGGGGCGAAGCCGGCCTCACCGGCTTCGCGCAGAACTATGGGCTCAGCCTCGTAGACCCCTTCGGCGTGCTCTGATTCATCTATCTGCTCACCATCTTCTTCGTCGTCGCCAAGGCAGTTTGGCCCTGGCGCCGTGCCGCGCTGGCCGCCGCCGCGCTGCTGGCCCTCGCCCCGCTGAGCACCGGCTGGATGGTGCCCGACCAGTTCACCGCCTATTTCGTCTTCTTCCTCGCGGGGGCCGTGTTCTCCGCCGGGATTCGCGCCGCCGCCGATCGGTCTGCTGCTCATCGCAGCAGAACCCTCCTGCTTTGGGGCGTCTGGTTTGCGCTCAGCGCGCTGGCGACGCCCTTCCTCGGCCGCGACATCCTGACGACGCCGCCGGGGGTGCATCTGCTGCTGGGCATCGCCGGAGTGGTCGGCATCCTGCTCGGCTCGGTGCTGCTGGCCGGGCACCTGCCCTGGCTCGACTATTGCGGGCGCAACTCGCTGCCGATCTACCTCGCCTTCTTCCTGCCGATGGCGGCCGGACGAATGGGGCTGCTGCGCTCCGGCGTTCAGCTCGATCTCGGTGTCGCCGCGCTGCTGCTGACGGCGGTCTCCGTTGCCGTGCCGCTGCTGCTGCATCGGCTGGTCAGGCACACGCCGCTATCCTTCCTCTTCGCGCGGCCGGCCTGGCTCGGCACCCGCGCCCACGCCGCAGGCCAGCGGGAACTCGGCTCGTCGATCTGAGCGGCCGACCGTCACTGCCACTGCGTATGCGGGTGTTCAGAACGCATGACGCCCGGCGCAGGGCCGGGCGTGAGGCAGGGAACCAAAGAGCGCTGCGTCAGACGAACTGGCCGTGGCAGTGCTTGAACTTCTTGCCCGAGCCGCAGGGGCAGGGCTCGTTGCGACCGACCTTGCCCCAGGTGTCGGGATCGGTCGGGTTGCGGTCGAGCACGGTGGTGTCGGCATCCGGGGCGGCGAATTGCAGCCCCGTCCCGCCATAATCGCCGCCGAAGCCCGAGCCGGAACCGTCCTGCATCTGGAGCGGCGCCTGCTCTTCCGGCTGATCGAAGCGCACTTCGACGCGCGAGAGGTGCCCGGTGACCTGCTGGCGGAGCTGGCCGATCAGCCCGTCGAACAGCTCGAACGCCTCCTGCTTGTATTCCTGCAGCGGGTCGCGCTGGGCAAGGCCGCGCCAGCCGATGACCTGGCGGAGATGGTCGAGCGTGACGAGGTGCTCGCGCCAGAGATGATCCAGCGACTGCAGCAGCACCTGCTTCTCGACATAGGTCATGACCTCGTCGGTGTTGCGCTCGATGCGGCCGGCATAGTCTTCGTCGGCGAGCTTGCGGATGCGCTCGCGGATCTCGCTATCGGCGATGCCCTCTTCCTTGGCCCAGTCCTCGATGGGGAGATCGAGGTTGAAGGACTGGATCACCTCCTGCTTGAGGCCGGCGGTGTCCCACTGCTCGGGATAGGCTTCCTCGGGGATGTGGCGGGCGACGACGTCCTCGACGACGCCATGGCGCATGTCGTCGATCGTCTCGCGCACGCTCGCCTGGCGCATGAAGTCGCGGCGCTGCTCGAAGACGACCTTGCGCTGGTCGTTCATCACGTCGTCGTATTTCAGGATGTTCTTGCGGATGTCGAAGTTGCGCGCCTCGACCTTGCCCTGCGCCTTCTCCACCGCCTTGTTGATCCAGGGGTGGACGATGGCCTCGTCCTCCTTGAGGCCGAGCTTCTGCAGCATGCCGTCCATCCGGTCGGAGCCGAAGATGCGCATCAGGTCGTCCTGCAGCGACAGGAAGAATTTCGAGCGGCCGGGGTCGCCCTGGCGGCCGGCGCGGCCGCGCAGCTGGTTGTCGATGCGCCGGCTCTCATGGCGCTCGGTGCCGACGATGTAGAGGCCGCCGGCCTTCAGCACGCGCTGCTTGAAATCGGCGACCTCGGCGCGGATGGCGGCGGCCTTCGCGTCGCGCTCCGGGCCCTCCTCGATGCCGGCGAGATCATGGGAAATCCGCATGTCGGCATTGCCGCCGAGCTGGATGTCGGTGCCGCGGCCGGCCATGTTGGTGGCGATGGTGATCGCGCCGGGCACGCCGGCCTGCGCGACGATATAGGCCTCCTGCTCATGGAAGCGGGCGTTCAGCACGGCGAAGGCCTTGACCGTCCGGCCCTCGCGGGCGGCCTGGTAGACCGGCTCCAGCGCGGTGGGATCGGTGAAGTCGAGCAGCTTGTAGCCCTCCTTCTGCAGCATCTCGGCAACGAGCTCGGAGCGCTCGATCGAGGTGGTACCGACGAGCAGCGGCTGGCCGTTCTCCTGCGCCACCTTGATCTCGCGGATGACGCCGCGGACCTTCTCCTCGAAGGTGCGGTAGACCTCGTCATCCTCGTCCCTGCGCGCGACCGGCACGTTGGTCGGGATCTCGACGACCTCGAGCTTGTAGATCTGGAAGAACTCGTCGGCCTCGGTCGCGGCCGTGCCGGTCATGCCGGCGAGCTTCTTGTAGAGTCGGAAATAGTTCTGAAAGGTGATCGAGGCGAGCGTCGCGTTCTCGGGCTGGACGGTGACGCCTTCCTTGGCTTCGAGCGCCTGGTGCAGGCCCTCCGAATAGCGCCGGCCCGGCATCATGCGGCCGGTGAACTCGTCGATAATGACGACCTCGTCGTTGCGGACGATGTAGTCCTTGTCGCGGGTGAACAGGGCGTGCGCCCTGAGCGCCTGATTGACGTGGTGGACGAGGGTGACGTTGTGCGCGTCGTAGAGGTCGCCCTCCGTCAGCAGGCCGGCCTCGCGCAGCAGCTCCTCGATATGCTCGTTGCCGGCCTCGGTCAGCGCGACCGTGCGCTGCTTCTCGTCGACCTCGTAATCGCTGGCGATCAGCCCCGGCAGCACCTTGTCGATCGAGACGTACAGATCCGACTTGTCGTCGAGCGGGCCGGAGATGATCAGCGGCGTGCGGGCTTCGTCGACCAGGATCGAGTCGACCTCGTCGACGATGGCGAAGTGGTGGCCGCGCTGGCTCATCTGCGCGACCTCGTACTTCATGTTGTCGCGCAGATAGTCGAAGCCGAATTCGTTGTTCGTGCCGTAGGTGATGTCGCAGGCATAAGCGCTCTGGCGCTCCTCGTCGTCGATGCCGTGGACGATGATGCCGACGCTGAGGCCGAGGAAGTTGTAGAGCTTCGCCATCCATTCGGCGTCGCGGCGGGCAAGATAGTCGTTGACGGTGACGACATGCACGCCCTTGCCTTCGAGTGCATTGAGATAGGTCGGCAGCGTCGCGACCAGCGTCTTGCCTTCGCCGGTCTTCATCTCGGCGATCGCGCCCTCGTGCAGCACCATGCCGCCGACGAGCTGGACGTCGTAGGGGCGCTGGCCGAGCACGCGCTTGGCCGCCTCTCGCACCGTGGCGAAGGCCGGCACCAGCAGGTCGTCGAGCTTGGCGCCGTTGGCGATCTGCTGCTTGAACTCCTCGGTGCGCGCCTTCAGCGCGTCGTCGCTCAGCGCCGCTATCTCGTTCTCGAGAGCGTTGATCGCGGCGACGCGGGGCTGATAGCCCTTGACGCGGCGGTCGTTCGACGAGCCGAAGAGTTTCTTTGCGAGCGCGCCAAGCATGTTGGGCCTTTCAGGTGATGCTGGTCCTCCGGCCGGCGCGGCTGTGGTTTCGCGCCCGGGTCGGTGGTCCGGTATTCTCGAATGCGACCGCGTGTTTAGACGCGTGCGCGGGCAGGGTCCAGCGTGCGTTTCGTCCAATCGGCAGCGAAACGGCAAGCGAATTCGGCTCCGGATGTGGGGTTTTGCCCGGCCTCTTCCAAGATGCGCGACGGCAGATGGTGCGACACTGCGGCAGCTTCGGCCTCCCGGACGGTGCAAAGCTGCGTGATCGGACCCGCAATCGCCTGATCCGCCTTGCCTTTGCCGCGTTCAACTGGCAGTGCAGCCGCCAAAGCGTCTCGGGTTTTCCGACGAAAGGCCGTCACCCATGAACTCAGCCCGTTTCATCGCCGTCCTCGGCTTCACGCTGCTCGCGGCGCCGGCCTTCGCCCAGGCCGACAAGGTCGTTGCCAAGGTCGACGGCATCGCCATCACCGAGAAGGACATCCAGCTCGCATCCGAGGATCTCGGCGAGCGCTTGGCCCAGCTCCCCGAGGATCGCAAGCGCGACGAGGTCATCAACTATCTCGTCGACCTCAAGCTCGGCGCCAAGGCGGCCGTCGACGCCAAGATCACCGATACGCCCGATTTCACCGCCCGCCTCGCCTATTACCGCGAGAAGGTGCTGCTCGACGAATATCTGACGCGCGAGAGCAAAAAGGCCGTCACCGCCGACGCCGCCAAGAAGCTCTACGACGAGACCACCAAGGCGATGGCTCCCGAGGAGGAAGCCCATGCCCGCCACATCCTCGTCGAGGACGAGGCTCAGGCGAAGGCCGTGGTCGAGCGCCTGAAGAAGGGCGAGGATTTCGCCAAGATCGCCGGCGAGATCTCGAAGGATCCGGGCTCCGGCAAGGAGGGCGGCGATCTCGGCTGGTTCAGCAAGGACCGCATGGTGCCGGAATTCGCCGAGGCCGCCTTCAAGCTGAAGAAGGGCGAGGTCTCCGAGCCGATCAAGAGCCAGTTCGGCTGGCACGTCATCAAGCTCGAGGACAAGCGCTCCAAGCCGCTGCCGGACTTCGCCGCCGTGAAGCCGCAGATCGACCAGTATCTCGAGCGCAAGGCCCAGCAGGACCTCGTCATCGCCATGCGCGAGAAGGCCAAGGTCGAGCGCCTCGACAAGCCGGCTGAGGCCCCCGCGGCCAAGCCCGACGCTGCCAAGCCGGCCGAGCCGAAGAAGAACTGATCGGCCACGTCATTCTCGGGCGAAGCGAAGCGCAGACCCGAGAATCTCCGGGAAGAAATGCCCGGGACGAGCCGAGCATGACGTAGACCCTCGATTTCGTGGGCGGCCCTTGCGGCCGCCCTTCTTGTTTTCGTCATCGGCCTGCGGCAGAGGGACTCTCGAACGAGACGCACTGCCCGGCCAACGAACGATTCGCCGGTCTTCCAGCAGTGTTCCGCAGGAGGAAGTCGCGATGGCCGGCAAGGATGTCCCCGTTTCCCCGCTCGCGCCGAAGCGCCAGCCCAAGGTTCCGCCGATCCCGGGCGTGCGCTTCGCCACCGCCGAGGCCGGCATCCGCTACAAGGGCCGCCAGGACGTCTGGTTCGCGCTGCTCGACGAGGGCACGCAGGTCGCGGGCGTCTTCACCCGCTCGAAATGCCCGTCGGCCCCGGTCGACTGGTGCCGCGAGAATCTGAAGCAGGGCTCCGCCCGCGCCGTCGTCGTCAATTCCGGCAACGCGAACGCCTTCACCGGGCTGAAGGGTCGCGATGCGGTCAAGCTCACCGCCGAGATCGCAGCCAAGGCTGCCGGCTGCAAGCCGCAGGAGGTCTTCATCGCCTCGACCGGCGTGATCGGCGAGCCGCTCGACGCGACCAAGTTCAAGGGCGTTCTCGACGAATGCGCCAAACGCGCCGCTGACGGCCCCTGGCTCGACGCCGCCAGGGCGATCATGACCACCGACACCTTCCCGAAGGCCCGGACCCGCAAGGCGAAGATCGACGGCAAGGAGGTCGTCATCGCCGGCATCGCCAAGGGCGCCGGCATGATCGCGCCGGACATGGCGACGATGCTCTCCTTCGTCTTCACCGATGCGCCGATCGCCGCGCCCGTACTGCAGGCCCTGCTCTCCAAGGGCGTGAAGGGCTCCTTCAACGCGGTCACGGTTGACAGCGACACCTCGACCTCGGACACGCTGATGCTGTTCGCCACCGGCAAGGCGGCGGCCCGCGGCGTGCTGGCGATCACCGAGGTCAACGACATCAGACTCTCCGGCTTCAAGCGCGCCCTGAACGCGATCCTGCTCGAACTCGCCCATCTCGTCTGCAAGGACGGCGAAGGCGCCCGCAAGTTCGTCGAGATCCGCGTCAGCGGCGCGACTTCGGCCCGCTCGGCCAAGCGCGTCGCGCTCTCGATCGCCAATTCGCCCCTGGTCAAGACCGCGATTGCCGGCGAGGACGCCAATTGGGGCCGCGTCGTCATGGCCGTCGGCAAGGCCGGCGAGCCGGCCGATCGCGACAAGCTCGACATCGGCTTCGGCGACATCCTCGTGGCGAAGCAGGGCGCCCGCGCCCCGTCCTACGACGAAGAGGCGGTATCGAACTACATGAAGGGCGACACCGTCGTCATCACCGCCGATCTCGGCATCGGGCGCGGCAAGGCCACGGTCTGGACCTGTGATCTGACCAAGGCCTATGTCGAGATCAATGGCGATTATCGCTCCTGAGGCCGCGCCACCGCAGGAGCCAAGCCGCAGCTTCATCGCCGTCAACCTTGCGATCTGCTCCCTGCTCTGGGGGTCGAGCTACCTGTTCATCAAACTGATGAGCGGCGAGGTTTCAGCGCTTGCGATCGCCGCGAGCCGCGGCGTACTCGGCGCTGCCGTGCTGTCGCTCTGGAGCCTCGGACGCGGGCGCAATCCGCTGCCGCGCCGGGCCGAGATCGTGCCCTGGATCATGCTCGGCACCACCAATGGCTGGTTGCCGAACGTGCTCGTCGGCTATGCGCTGGTCCAGCTCGCCAGCGGCCCCGCGGCGATGATCCAGGCCGCCGGCCCGCTCGTCACCGCGCTCGTCGCTCATCTCGTCTTTTCCGAGGAACGGCTGAACCGGCGCCGCCTCGGCGGCATCCTGCTCGGGATGATCGGCGTCGCCCTGCTGATCGGGCCGCGTCTGTTCGAGGGTGGCGGCACCGCGCTGAGCGTGCTCGCAATGATCGGAGCAAAGCTCAGCTACACCGTCGCCAACCTCTATGTCCGCACCGTGCCCGCCGCGACCGGCGACCCCGCCCGGCTGGCGCTGGGCCAGCAGATGTTCTCCGGCTCGAATCCTGACGCTCGCCGTCGTCGGCCCGGCGGCCTTCGCGCCGCTGCGCCACCATCTGCCGGCCATGCTGGCGCTCGGCATCTTCGCCACCGCAATCCCCGTCACGGTCTTCATGCGTCTGATTCGGGCCGCGGGCCCGACGCGCGCCGCGATGACCGGCTATCTCGTACCGACGGTTGCGGTGATCCTCGGCATTCTCGTCCTGCATGAAGACTTGGAGTTGCGGCAAGTCCTTGGCGGTTGCATCATCCTCGCTGGCGTCTTCCTGGTTACGACGGCGCCGCGCAGGTTGGGGGCGACATGAAGATCGGATTGTTCGCGGCGGCGGCTCTGGCCGGCGTCATCATGGCTGGTTGCGTCGAGCGCAAGCCGGCAACGGTCGCTTTCTCAACGGAGGAGGCGGCCTACATCAAGAAGCACGGAACCGGCGTCGTCACCGGCCATGCCTTCCGCACCAAGCCGAGCGGCGTCGTGGTCAATGCCGCCGGCCAGGTCGTACACCTCGTCCCGGCCACCGCCTTCGCCCGGGAGCGTTTCGCCAACCTCTACGGCCAGGGCAAATACGTCCCGCATCGCAACTATCCGGCCAATGACACGGTCGATCCCGCCTATGCCGAATACACCCGTGCGACCAAGGCCGAGGCGAATGGCCGCTTCGTCTTCGAGCATGTCGCACCCGGCAGCTATTTCATCACCACCCAGGTGATCTGGGGCGATGAGAGCGCCTTCACGCGAGAGGGCGGCTTGGTCTATGACAGCGTCACGCTGACGGGCAAGGAAACCGAGCCCGTCCAGGTCATCCTCTCCGGCAACTGAGACACCCCGTGAAGCTGCTTCTCGTCGTCGCCTGCGCCCTGATCGATGCCGACAACCGCGTCCTGGTCACGCAGCGCCCCGAGGGCAAGGCGCTGGCCGGGCTCTGGGAATTCCCGGGCGGCAAGCTCGAGGCCGGCGAGCGGCCGGAGCCCGCGCTGATCCGGGAGCTGTCCGAGGAGCTCGGCATCACCGTGAAGGAGGATTGCCTGGCACCGCTGACCTTCGCCAGCTACGCCTATCCGGAATTCCACCTGCTGATGCCGCTCTATATCTGCCGGCGCTGGGAGGGGACGGCGATCTCCGGCGAAGGGCAGGCGCTGAAATGGGTGCGGCCCGGCAAGCTGCGGGAGCTGGCCATGCCGCCGGCCGACGAGCCGCTGATCCCGCCGCTGATCGACCTGCTCGGCGCCTGACCTCAGTGGACGGCCGGCAGGCCGAGCGCCTGCCAGCGCGCTGACGGAATGGGATCGCCGACATGGAAGGCGAAGGCCGTGACGCGCTTGAGATCGGCCGAAACCGTGCATTCGAAGCGCAGCGCATACCAGCGCCGCCTGCTGCGGAAGGCCGCTCCCTCCGCCCGCAGAATGTGATCGGTGAGCCGGATATCGGCCATCGCATAGGCGCTCACCCGGTCGGGCTCGAAATCCTGCCGCCAGGCATGGATCTGCCCCATCGCCTCCAGCCCGCAGAGTTGCTCGATACGCTCGTCCGGCGCCAGGCGCGGGAGCATGGCGAGCGTGTCGCGGCTGCGCGCATTGGCCAGGACATCGGCCGATAGCAGGCGCCGGGGCCGCACGAACCCGTCGGCTTCAGGCTGAACGGGCGGCGGCTCGACCGGAGGCGGCTCGATCGGAGCAGGCGCCGCGACGATGGAAGGCGGCGCTGGCGGCGGCCGCGTCATGGCCTGGAATTGCTCAGGCGTCTGCAACTCGACCTCGACGCTCTGCTCTGTAACGGCCGGCAGATCGGCGAGCTGCTGGACACCGAGGGACGCCAGCCATGCCAGAAGCGCCGCATGAATCAGCGATGCGGCCGGGAGGCCGGGATCGGGCAGTAGCCGCCGCGTTCCTGTCGCCGGGCGCATGCTTCAGGCCGACGATGCCGGGCGCGCCGGCGCATCGGGCCGGAAATTCGGTGCCATCCGCCTGCTCGCGCCCCGGTTGTGACGGACCGCAACAGCGCCGATCAAGCCGGCATTTTTGTGGTCGTCTCTTCCACGACCGGCTCGATCTCGCCCTGTCCCAGCTGGAAACGCTCGAAGCGCTGAAGCTCGTCCTCGATGGCGCGTTTCAGCTCGGGGGTTTCGTGGCCGTCGAGCCAGGTCCATTGCTGCATCAGGAGCTTGCCCGCCGCACGGTCGGTCTTGAGGTCGAGCACGGCGACGACGCGGTCTCCCGCCAGCACCGGCAGGCCGAAATAGCCGTAGAGGCGCTTTTCCTTCGGCAGATAGGCCTCGAAGACGTGGCCATAGTCGAAGAAGAGCTTCGCCCGCTTGCGCTGGATGGCGAGGGGATCGAAGGGCGACAGGATGTGGATCAGCGTCGCGTCCGGTTCGGATATTGGCTCCAGCATCGCCGGCGCCGCCCAGTGCTGCGTCTTGCCGGCGCCTTCCACCGCGACGGGCACCAGTTCCTTGCGCCGGACACGCGCGGCCACCAGCTCCGCCACCGCCTTCTTGCTCGGCGCATCGAGATGGCAGACGGAATCGAGGCTGACGAGCCCCTGCGAACGCAGCGCCCGGTCCAGCTTGTAGGCCGTGATCTGCCGCTCGCTCGCCGGCGTCGGCTTCTTCTCCCACTGGAAGTGCCGGTCGAAGAGCTCGTAGGTCTTGAGCATCCCCGCACGCGCCGCTATCGCGAGCTCGCCGTCGTAGAAGGCGCGCTCCAGCAGGCCCTTGGACGGCTTCTTGCTGGCCCAGAGATGCGCCTTCTCGATCAGCTCCTCCTCGATGTCGCGGATCGTCAGCGCTCCGTCCCTGCGGATGCGGCGCAGGAGCTTGCGCGTCTCCTCGCGCGCCCCGACGGCCGACCAGCGCTTCGGCTCCTCGCGATGCGCCTTCATCTCCGGCAGGAAATAGCGGATGTCGCGGGTCGCCACATAGGCCAGCGCATGCGTCCAGTACTCGAAGACGCTCTTCTCGACCGACTGCAGATGCGCGAGATCGCTGCGGCGATAGCCGGGAATCCGGGCATAGAGGATGTGGTGGTGACAGCGCTCGATCACGTTGATCGTGTCGATCTGGACATAGCCGAGATGCTCGATCGCCGCCCGCGCTGCAACTGGACCGGAGCCAAACGGCTCGCGCGTATCGAGCCGCTGGGCATGCAGCCAGATGCGGCGGGCCTGTTCGGTGGTCAGTGAGAGCGGCTTGCGGGGGCGCGGAGGCATGATCCGCAGGCTAGCTTCGTCTTCTCCCCGCGGTAAGGGGGCCGCGGCGGCACCGCTGACAGGATGTGGCGGGAGCCGCCGCAAGCCGTTCCGGGTTCGGAACGCTCCGGCGCTCTGTCAGAACTCCCCGCTCAACCCGAAGCGCGCGCCGCCAAAGCTGTTGCCCGCGAGGCTGACGCCGGCATTGATCGTGACGGGGATCGCGACATCGAGGCGATGCGCCACCGCGAAGCCCGCCACCCATTCGCACGCTCGACAGACCGGACAGACCTATGGCGCGACGACCAGCGCCCAGTAGACCTGATATTTCGAGCCCGGCGCATAGGCCGTGGCGATGCCCATGCGCTTGGCCTTCGCATCCTTCATGACGCGATCATGCTGGGGCGAATCCCGCCAGCCGGAGAAGGCCTCGGCGAGGCGGCGGTATCCGGCCGAGAGATTGGCCTCCGCGCCGGGCTGACCCTCCTTTGCGAGCCGCGCCTTGACCGCGTCGGCCTGCGCCGGCTTGTCGGAAGCCGCCATGGTTGCCGCTTCGCGCTGCGCCGCCTCGACCAGAGCGGGGTCGAGCGCGAGAGCCCCGAGGCCTGCATTGAGCCGATAGGCCGAGATCATCGCGCGCGCCTGCTCGGCATCGACCTGAGCGGAAGCGGAACCGAGGTCCCGGTAGAAGGCCGGCTGCCCCTGCCGCTGAGGCTCGGTGCAGCCAGCGACGCCGAGCAGGGCGAGCGCGCCCGCCAGCGCGGCCGGGCAGGTCATCGCGCGCGAACCGGCGGCGCGGCGCAGAAAGCTGGGCATGCGATCATTCCTTGCTGTCTTCCTTGGCAGGCTCGGGCGCTGGAGCAGGCGCGGGCTTCGTCGCCCCGGCCTCTTCCTCCTCATCCTCCTCCAACACAACCGGCTTGCGCGACCGGCGCGTTGCAGCGGGCGATGCCACCGGCTTCGCGGGCTCCCAGCCAGTACTGCTGCGCGCGCCCCCGCCCCGGCCGACAGCCACTGCGATGCTTTCGAGTGAATACTCGACGCCTTCCAGCCCGCGCACCACCAGTTCCGGCGTGCCGGCGGCAGGTTCCATATCGGCGAGGCGCTTGTGGATGGCGAAGTTCATGTCACTGGTGACGCGCCCGACGATCTCGACATCGGCCACGACGCAGACCAGCTCGAAATCCATGGTCGTGGTGCCGAGCTTCTTGAACTGCACCACCGGTGGCGGCTTCTGCATGACGTCGCCATGGTTCGAAGCCACTTCGGAGAGCATTGCCCGCACCTGCCCGGCCTCGAGCGTGCGTGGCACCGATAGCGCAATCAGCACGCGGCCCGTCCGGTCGCTGCGGACGCGGTTGCGCACCACGCCGGAGATCAGGTTCGAGTTCGGCACGATCACCGTCGAGCGGTCGAAGGTCGCGATCTCCGTCGAGCGGACATTGATGCGCTTGACGATGCCTTCGGTGTCGCCGACCACCACCTGGTCGCCGACGCGGATCGGCCGCTCCCAGAGAAGGATCAGGCCCGAGACGAAGTTTGACACCACCGACTGCAGGCCGAAACCGATACCGACCGACAGGGCCGAGGCGACGAGGGTGAGACGTTCGAGGCTGAGGCCCACAGCCGAAACCGCGATCGCCACCGCGCCGATATAGCCGACATAGCCCGCCGCTGTGGTGATCGAGTTGCGCAGCCCCGGATCGAGGGCGGTCGTCGGCAGGAACTGGTTGTCGAGCCAGCGCTGCATCGCCCGCGTCGCCGCGATCCCGAGGCCGAAGACCAACGCGAAGACGACGATGGTCGAAATCGAGATCGTGACGCCGCCGACCTGGAAGCCGAAGAAAGCCGCGCTCAGCGAGACCAGGAAATCGGTCGATTCCAGCCCCCATGGCGCGAGCACCATCAGGACCGTGATGACGATCAGAAGCAGCTTCAACGCGCCGACGCTGATCACCGCGACCTTGTCGAGCGTTGTGCTG
Organism: Allobosea sp. P4_C6; assembly: GCF_056402015.1. Lineage (NCBI taxonomy): Bacteria > Pseudomonadati > Pseudomonadota > Alphaproteobacteria > Hyphomicrobiales > Alloboseaceae > Allobosea > Allobosea sp. P4_C6. The sequence goes on along the minus strand of NZ_JBFUIF010000007.1, from coordinate 178,768 downwards.
CGCAACCCCATGCCGGCCTTCAGCGTCAGCGCGAAGCGGCCCTTGCCGGTCAGGAGCCGCGGAAGGCCGAGATCGATGAACTGGAAGGCCAGCAGGAACAGGCAGGCGACGATGCCGATCCAGAGCGTCTGCTCGGCCAGGAAGGCCGCGAAGATCACATAGCCGGTGAGTGTCGACAGAATGATCAGGAAGCCGATGATCCAGCCGAATATCCGAACCGGGCCGAGGCTCGCCCCGTCCACCGGCACGTAAGGACCAAGGCAGGCTTCCTGCTCGACCTCGTCGTCATCGCGTATCTGAAAAAGGCCGGCGATCAGTGTCAGGGCGAAGAGGATGGCGAAGAAGGCCTTGACGATGATCGAGACCGCAAGGCCTGCGGCGATCGCCTGGAGCCAGGCCTCGAAGACCTTGCCCACCGCCATCACCAGCGCGAGCGAAGAGGCGATCCACACGACACTGCGGGCCGTCGGATCCATGACGCTGACCAGGCGCCGCTGCGGGCTGGACGGTGCGAACAGGGCGTCGGCCAGAGCCTGAACGAAGGCGAAGAAGGCGAGCCCGGCGACCAGCGCCCAGATCACCGGCTGAATGCGCGGCGGCAGAAGCCCCGTGGTGCTCAGCGCCTGGTAGATCAGCCAGCTCGCCAGCACCGGCGGCGCCGCGCCGGCGACGATATGGGCGAGCGCCACATAAAGGCAGTGCAGATTGCCGGTATCCTGCGTGTTGCCGTAGCGCGCCTTGAAACGCGGCAGATAGCGGGCGCGGGCGACGTAAAGCAGGATGGCGCCGATCAGGGCGAGCGCCACGACGGCACCCCGCGATCCGGAGAACGCATCGCGCACCCCCTCCAGCCAGCCGCCGAAGATGTATCCGGACGCCCGCAGATCCTCCGGAGCCGTGGTGATGGCGTTGCTCCAGACTTCGGGATTGGCGACCGAAGGCCCGGCGGCGAAAAGCGCCTTGGCGAAGATTTCACGCCGCTTGTCGCCGATGCGGCTCTGAAGCTGCTCGGCTTGAAGCAACGACGCCTTGGCGATCTTCAGCGTCTCGTCGGCATCGGCATAAGCCTTGGCCCGGGCCTCGCGATCACGCGCGATCTCGGCGCTCTCGGCCGGAGCGCTGGCCTCGGGTTTTGGGCCGAGCTGGTCGAGCCGGAGCTTGGCCTGGTCGACGCGCGGCGTCTGCTCGTCGACGATGACGCGCAGCTGGTCGAGCGAAGGTTGAAGGCGGATCCGCTGCCTCTGCAGCTCGGCATCGGTGGCATCGGGCGAGGCCAGCGTCGTTTCGATCTGCGCCAGTTCGCTGCGGACGGCATCGAGCCGCGCCCGCGCGCTGCCTGGATCGGGCGATGCCGCCGCCGTCTGGGCGAACGAGGAGGTTGCAGCCGCCATCGCCAGCACGAGCCAGAGCAGGCACGTCGCCAAAAGCCCTCTGAGGCTTTGGAAAGGCGTCTGCGCCACGCGTGCTGCCATGGTGGTGCGACCCTGTCCCACGTGATTCGGCTGAGGCTCGACCCTCGGCACAGCCGTGCCCGCAAGGCAAGATGGAAAGCGGAATTCGGCGGCCGGCAAAACGGTGCTCCTCGGATCGCGGACGGGCGTCTCTGATGAGCCGGTCGGCGGCTCGGGGTCAGCTCATCGCCGCAAAACACGACCTGAAGATGGCACCGCGGTCGGTTCTGGCGCCTCAGCGCTTATCGGAAGCCCTGCTTTTCAACCGGTTGCGATAGCTCGCATTGCCCAATCCGGTCCCGATCGTCAGCACCGCCCAGTTCTCGACATCCTGCATCGCCGGCATCTCGCTCAGGCCCTGGATGACGGCATCGTTGTGCATCACGACCTCCGTCTCATGCCTGCCGATCTCGGGAACGAGCTGGCGGATGCTGTCGACGAGGTTGAAGCGGCTGCTTTCCCAATTGCCCGGGAGATTTTGGGCTCCGCGCTCGATCGCGCCGTCCGGCTCGATCAGGCCGGGGCAGCCGACGCCGATGAAGGGCGCGACCTTCAGGCCCTCCTTCTCCGCGTTCTGGATCTGGTCGCGCAGCATCTTTCCCATTCGCTTGATCGCCTCGTCGCGGCTCGGCTCCTCATCGGCATGTCGCCAGAGATCCGATTTCCAGACGCGCGCCCGGCTCAGATCCGGCGCCTTCGCCTGCCGGAGTTCGACGATTCCCGCGCGGATGTTGGAGCCCCCGATATCCACGGCGACCAGGCTGTCATAGGCCTCGAAGATCCATTTCGGTGCGAGATGGGCGCTGCCGACGAGCCCGGCCTCGTCCGGATGATGACTGACGGGCACGAGATCGAGATCGCGACCATCGGTGCGCAGGATGATGGCGGCGCGCGCGATGGCGAGTTCGCCGACACGGCTCTCGCGAAAGCCGCCTCCGACGACGATGCGCTCGACCGCGGCCCAGCTCTTCAGGCGCGCGAATCTGCGGATGACGAAGGCGAGGGACTGCGCGAAGCCCTCGACCGCGCTGAGCACCAGCGCAGCCTCCTTGGCGGCGCCCTCCTTCAGCAGCGTGTCGAGTTCCTTCTTGCTGATTTCGGCGGTCTTGCCCTTCAGCGGGTCGTCGCCGTTGCGCTTGAGATGGCTGCGCAGCGCGTCGAGATGCTCGACGAAGGCGCGGCGGCTCGCCTTGTCCCCGACGAAGCCGTCATCGTCCCGAACCTCCAGATTATAGCTGGTGACGACGACGGACGGCAGTTCTGCCGCGCCATGCGGCCCGGTTCCGGCATTGCGTGGTTTGTCGGCAGTCGCCGTGGCCATGATGGATCTCCCCCGCGGATTCGCGAAGGCAACCCCTCAGGGGCGCGCGGGGTTCCGCGGCAGAGGCGATGCGCCGCATGCAGCGCGCCTCTGCGCGATCCGGCCGGCCAGGCTGTTGACCGCCGTCGCAATCGCCGCTCCAACGGACGGGAGGCCGCCGTGAAGCGGGCTGGGGGAACGAAACGTGTCGGATCTGATCTTTCGCATGGTCGTCATCGGCGTCGGCGCGACCGCGCTGTCCGATCTCTGGGCGCAGTTCCTGCGGCTTTTCGGCCTGCCGAAGCCGAACTGGGCGATGCCGGGCCGCTGGTTCGCCCATCTGCCGCGCGGGCGCCTGTGGCATGACGACATCGCCAAATCCGAGCCCGTGGTGGGCGAGCTCGCGATCGGCTGGATCTGCCACTATCTGGTCGGCATCCTCTTCGCCGGCATCGTGCTTGCCATCTGGGGCGGGGACTGGGCGCGCAATCCGACCTTGCTGCCGGCATTGCTCGTCGGCTGGGCTACGGTCGGCTGCGGCTGGTTCATCCTGCAGCCCGGCATGGGCATGGGCGTCGCTGCCTCGCGCCGGCCGAACGCCGGCCAGATCCGGCTGCTCAATATCGTCAGCCACACCATCTTCAGCCTGGGGCTTTACGGCACTGCGCTGCTGACGCGGTAATTCACCCTCGTCATGCCCGGGCTTGACCCGGGCATCTCGTGACGCAGGGGCGCCGGGGCCTCTTCCGGCCTGAGATTCTCAAGCCCGAGAATGACGCCGTCAATCGAGAATGCGCGTCTCGTACTGGTAAAGCTGGCGGAAGCCGAGGCTGCCGTAGAGGTTGATCGCGACCGCATTGCCTTGTTCCACCTGCAGGAAGGCGTCGGCGCAGCCCATCGCGCCGGCCCAGCCCATCAGCCCCTGCACGATCCTGCGGCCATAACCATGGCCGCGATGGTCGGGATCGACGCAGATCAGACCGATCTCCGCCATACCGCGCTCGGCCACGCCCATGCCGAAGGCCACCGCCTCGCCCTCGACCAGCCAGGTGGCGAAGGCCGCGGGAAGCCTGACCTTCTCGACGATCGCCGCCAGATTGGCGACATGGGTCTTGTTGCCGCTCTGCAGCGCCGCGACGCCGGTGAGCCATTCCAGGCTCGGCCGCGCCTCGATCTGCAGTTCGGCCTCCTCGGACGGCGCGACATCGGCAAGCGGCGCGATCTGGCCGAAGGACTTGTCCTTGACGCGATAGCCGCGCTCCAGAACGGCGGCGCGCGTTGTCTCGGAAACGAGCGGAGTCAGCCTGATGCTCGGCACCAGCCCGTCGGCACGATAGAGCTCCTCGATCAGGTCGAGCATGTCGGCATCGAGTTCGGCGCCATAGACGAGAGGCGTCGCCGCGTTGGCCCGGCCGGAATAGCCATTGGCGAAGCGCAACACCCAGTCGCCGACGATGAGCGTCGACAGCGCCGGCCAGGCATTGATGATCCGCCGCTCGCATCCGAGCACAAGCGCGCTGTCTTCGGTCTTCATCAGCATGTCATCCCCCCATCGGCTTGCGCGGCGTCGGCCGCCAGCCCGGCGGCGCCATCTCGAAGCCCTTGAATTCGAACCCCGGCGCGACCGTGCAACCCACCAGCGTCCAGGCGCCGAGCGAGGTCGCGCTCTGCCACCAGCCGGCCGGCACCACGAATTGCGGCCGCTGCCCGGCGGCGAGATCGGTCCCGACATGATGGGCCGCGGCGTCATGACCATTGGGCGATACGGTGATGACCAGCGGCGCGCCGGCATAATGATGCCAGATCTCGGCGGCATCGACGCGATGCCACTCCGAGGTCTCGCCGGTATCGAGCAGATAATAGATCGCGGTCGAGAAGCCGCGTCCCTCCGGCCCGGCCGGATCGCGGAAGGTTTCGCGGTAGTGGCCGCCCTCGGGATGGGGCTTGAGCTCGAGCAGCCGGATCACCTCGGCCGCCGTCAGGCCGTCGAGCCGCATCGTCATGGTCAGAACCGGTTCTTGGCTTCGCGCAATGCCGTGAAGACCTTGTCGGCCGGAGCGCCGACGAGCCCCACCGCAGCGGCCAACGCGCCCTCTCCGGCACGGAAGAACGGATTGGTCGCCTGCTCTTCCCCGACCGTGGTCAGGGCCCAGAAGCGGCCTTCCGCCTTGGCCGTCTCGGCTTCGGCGAAGCGGGCGGCGAGCGCGGCGTTGGCGGGATCGACCGAGCGGGCGAAGCGGGCATTGGCGAGGGTGTAGTCATGGCCGCCGAGCAGCCGGGTGTCGCCCGGCAGCTCCATGAGCCGCGACAGCGAGGTCCACATCCGCCCCATCTGGCCCGGCTGGACGCGCCCGCAGCCCATGACGAAGACGACGTCGCCGACGAGCGCAAGCTTCGCTCCACGCCCGACATAGCTGAGATGGCCGTCGGAATGGCCGGGCGTATGCCAGATCTCGAAGCGCTCGCCACCGAGCGAGACGCTGTCGCCCTCGCCGATCACCTTGTCGAGCGGCGCGCTGGCGCGGGCATCGGCCGGTCCGACGACGGTGGCTCCGGTCGCCTGCTTCACCTCGTCGACGCCCTGTGTGTGGTCGTGATGGGCATGGGTGATGAAGATGTCGCTGATCGTCCAGCCCTTCTCCCGGGCGGCCGCCATCATCTCGCCGGCATCGGGCACGTCGATCGCCGCGCAGGCTCCCGTCGCGGGATCGTGGAGCAGCGCCCCGGCATTGTCGCTGAGCGTGCGAAAGACGTGAAGGTCGAGCGGCATGGCTTCCTCCGGCAGGGTCGACCCATCGGGTCGAACGGACGATCGGCCCCCTGCATGGGCCATGCCCGGCGCTCGATCAACCCACCGCAGGCGCAGCCGGTGGTTGCGGCAAGAGCGGACGGCAAGTGCGGGCGGTCTGTGCGGGCGATCTCTGCGGACATTCCCTTGCGTTCGGCGCTTCAGCGCTCCATGTCAGGCGCCATGCCTCTCGACGTCGTCGACCTGCGCGCCTTCTATGCCAGCCCGCTCGGCCATGTGGCCCGGCGCTTCATCGGCCGGGCGATGCTTCGTTTCTGGCCCGACTGCGCGCGCCAACGCCTGCTCGGCCTCGGATATTCGACGCCTTATCTCTCCGTGCTCGGCCTGCAGGCCGAGCGCACCATCGCCTTCATGCCGGCCGCGCAGGGCGTGGTGAACTGGCCCTCGCCCGGCCTCACGGCCTCGGCGCTGGTCGAGCCCACCCTGCTGCCGCTGCCGACGGCCTCGATCGACCGGGTCGTGCTCGTGCACGCACTGGAGGAGACCGAAAGCCCCGACGACCTGCTTGAGGAGGTCTCGCGCGTCCTCAACCCCGGCGGGCGCATGATCCTCGTCGTGCCGAACCGGCGGGGGCTCTGGGCCCGGATGGACGGCACGCCCTTCGGGCAGGGCCGGCCCTTCAGCCGCCGCCAGCTCGGCGCCCTCATGCGCGCCGCCGAGTTCTCGCCGGAGCACTGGGTCGAGGCGCTCTACGTCCCGCCGCTGCACAGGCGTCTGCTGATGCGCTCGGCACCGATCTGGGAGCAGATCGGTGCCGGCCTGTCGCTGCCCTTCGCCGGCGTCCACGTCATCGATGCCACCAAGCAGTTCTACCGGCGCGCGCCCTTGCGCGCGACGCGGCGCAGCTTCGCATTGAGACCGGTCCTGCTGCCGCAACCGACGCCGACGCCCCGCGAGGCAAACCCGCCGGAGACGGCGCGGACGGGTTGACAATTTCGCCGGGGCGCGGCCAAGGTCCGCCGCCTTTCATGCCGGTTTTGCCCTAAACCGCCGTTCCGCCCGATTTTCGCGCGGATTCTGAACTGGATCACGATGCGTAGCTATCTGGATTTCGAGAAACCGGTCGCCGAGCTGGAGGCGAAGTCGGATGAATTGCGGGCCCTCGAGGCCCGCGGCGACGGCATTTCCCTGTCGGAAGAGATCGGCAAGCTCGACGCCAAGGCTAGCCAGACGCTGAAGGACATCTATGCGGCGCTGACGCCCTGGCAGAAGACGCTCGTGGCGCGCCATCCGCAGCGTCCGCATTTCAAGGATTACTGCGCCGGGCTGATCGCGGAATTCACCCCGCTCGCCGGCGACCGCGCCTTCGGCGAGGACGAGGCCATCATCGGCGGCTTCGGCCGCTTCCGCGGCGAGCCGGTCTGCGTCATCGGCCAGGAGAAGGGCGATTCGACCGAGACCCGCATCCGGCACAATTTCGGCATGCCCAAGCCCGAGGGCTATCGCAAGGCCGTGCGCCTCGCGGAGCTGGCCGACCGCTTCGGCCTCCCGGTCCTGAGCTTCGTCGATACCGCCGGCGCCTATCCCGGCATCGAAGCCGAGGAGCGTGGCCAGGCCGAGGCTATCGCCCGCTCGACGGAGGCCTGGCTCGGGCTGCGCAGCCCGAGCGTCGCGCTCGTCATCGGCGAGGGCGGCTCCGGCGGCGCCATCGCCATCGCCGCCGCCAGCCGCGTGCTGATGCTGGAGCATGCGATCTATTCGGTGATCTCGCCCGAAGGCGCGGCATCGATCCTCTGGCGTGATACGGCGCGGGCGCAGGACGCGGCCACCGGCATGAAGATCACGGCGCAGGACCTGCTGAAGTTCGGGGTCATCGACCGGATCGTGCAGGAGCCGACCGGCGGCGCCCACCGCGACGCCCAGGCCGCGATCAGCCGCGCGGGCGATGCCATCGCCGCCGCGCTCGGCGATCTCGCCGGTCTCGGAGCCGAGGATATCGTCGCCAAGCGGGCGGAGAAATTCCTCGCGATCGGGCGCAATCTCTAGGCAACATCGGAGCTAGATATCTCGCACCAGCGAAGGCGAGGCTTCTTTACCGGCCGTTGACCATGTGGCCAGACTCACCCTGCCTATGGTAAGGAACCCTCAAGCCTAACGCTTCTACAACGAGTCGACGGGCACAATTTGGCCGTCTTGCGAAGTCACAGGTCGCACCCCGGCCTGCCGTTCGAGGGATTGACGACGTGGCACTCAAGCAACTCGCACTCGTGGCTTTTGTTGCATTGACCGTGGCGGCCTGCGAGGAGGACCGCTATCGCGGCGCCGCGCGCCACAACATTCCGATTCCGAGCGCGACCTATGCGCTGATGTCCGAGAAGGGCATGAGCAAGGACCAGCCGATCCTGATCCGCTCCTACAAGAAGGAGTCGGAGCTCGAGGTCTGGAAGCGCAAGGCCGACGGTCAGTACACCCTGCTCAAGACCTTCCCGATGTGCCGCTGGTCCGGCCAGCTCGGCCCGAAGGTCCGCGAGGGCGATCGCATGGCGCCGGAAGGGTTCTATGCCATCGCTCCCCAGCAGATGAACCCGAACTCGTCCTATTACGTCTCGTTCAACATGGGCTATCCCAACGCCTATGACCGGGCTCATAATCGCACCGGCGCCCATCTGATGGTCCATGGCGCCTGCTCCTCGGCCGGCTGCTATTCGATGACCGACGACCAGATCGGCGAGATCTATGCGCTGGTGCGCGAGGCCCAGAATGCCGGCCAGCGCGCCGTGCAGATGCAGGCCCTTCCGTTCCGGATGACGCCGGAAAACCTGGCCAAGCACCGCCTCGACCCGAACATCGCCTTCTGGAAGAACCTGAAGGAAGGCACCGACTATTTCGAGGTCGCCAAGGACGAGCCCGCGGTCTCCGTTGTCGGCGGCCGCTATGTCTTCAACGGCGGCTCGACCCCGGCAGCCGTCGCCGAGAAGCGCCAGAGGGACGAGATCCAGGTCGCTTCGCTCGTCGCCAAGGGCACACCGGCGATCAAGCTGATCTATGACGATGGCGACCAGCACGCCTCCTTCAAGCAGGCGCTGATGACCGGCGGCTCCGACGCGCTCAACCGCTCGGCTTCCTGGGCCTCGAAGGATGTCGGCGTCAGCCGTGCCGATGCCCTGTCGGTCGGTCCTCGGGTCGTCGTCCTCGACGACAAGGGCAAGGCGAAGGCGACCGTCCGCGCCGCTTCGGCCGATAACGACGCCGTTCTCGCCGCGATCGCCGCAGCCCCTGCGGAAGAAGCTGCAAAGCCCGACGCTGCCAAGGTCGAGGCGAAGCCGGCCGCCGCACCGCGCCCGGCGGCAGCCCCGGCCGCTACCCAGCTCGCCAAGGTCGCACCCGGCAACGCCCTGCAGGCGCCGGTGCTCGCGAGCGCGGCCTCGAACCCGGTCGCGCCGACCGAGGAGAAGCCTCTGCTGCAGCGCGCCCTCAGCTTCATGCCGGTCTTCGGCGGCGGTTCCAGCGCCACGGCCGATCAAGGCGTGGCCAGCGCTCCGGTCGCGTCCGTCGCGCCCGCGACACCGGCCGCCACCAGCGCGCCGCTGCCGCCCCGCCGCGCCAACGGGCTGAAAACGTCGAGCCTCGACCAGTCGACGGCGGGCTATGCGAGCCAGCCGGCGATGCGTTGAGGCCCTGCCCGGCCGCCGTCACGTCGTGACGCAAATGCAACAGCCGGACAGATAAGCGAGACTGCCTGTTTTGCAGGCGCGAAGACCTCCCCCTGGGAGGTCTTTTGCTTTTTCCGTGAGCGGAGCGCCCAAAACCTCGTCTTGCCGCCAAGCCGGGCTCGCCCGTTTCATGGTGCGACAGCGCAAATCAACGCGCGGCGAGGGTTTCCGTAGATGTCCGATCTTTTCCGTTCCTCGATTATGGGACTGGCTTTGGCTGCCGCCGTCGGCGCGGCGCAGGCCTCCGACCTGCCGAGCAAGAAAGGGCCGCCGCCCGCGCCCGTCGTCCCCGCGATCACCTGGTTCGATATCGCGGTCAGCGTGAAGGGCATGACCGATTATAATTTCCGCGGCATCTCGCAAACGGACCGCAAGCCGGCGATTCAGGGCGGCGCCGAGCTGCAGATCTACAACAACATGTTCTATCTCGGCGTCTACGGATCGAGCGTCGACCTGGCCACCAGGCCCGATGCCGAGATCGACTTTTATGCCGGTGTCCGCCCGAAATTCGGCGATCTCGCCTTCGATTTCGGTGTCTGGCAGTACTACTACCCCAGCGAGAAGCAGCTGATCGACGCTGCCGGCGTGTTCTGGACACCGAAGAACACTGACTTCACCGAGGTCTACGGCAAGGTCTCCTACACCTTCGCCGAAAGCCTGACGGTGGGCGGCAACGTCTTCTACGCCTGGGACTGGCTCGGCACCGGCGCGAGCGGCACCTACGCCTCGGTGACGGCGAAGTACAACCTGCCCTTCCTGGAAGGTCTCTCGGTCTCCGGTGAGTTCGGCCACTACTGGCTCGGCACCACCAACCTCGCCATCTGGTCGACCGTGCCGCCGACCAATCTGCCCGATTACAGCTACTGGAACGCCGGCGTCTCCTACACCTGGAAGAACGTCACCGCCGACCTGCGCTACCACGACACCACCCTGTCGAAGAGCGAGTGCTTCCTGCTGACCGCCGATCCGCGCGGAATCTCCAACGGCACGGGTCGTTCGAACTGGTGCGGTGCGGCTGTCGTCGGAACGCTCTCCTTCGACATCACCGCCAGCAGCGTCGGCATCTTCGCGCCGAAATAAACCCCGCTCCATCCGGACAAGCACAAAGGCCGCCTCAAGGGCGGCCTTTTCCGTTTCGGCGGATGCAGCCCGCCGTCAGACGATCTCGGAAACCAGCTTTGCGATCATGCCGTTGGAGAGGATGACCGGCAAGCCGGCTTCCGCCGCCTCGCGGCGATGTCTCTCCACGAAGCCCATGCAGTCCATCAGCAGGATTTGCGCGCCGCGTCCGGCCAGCTCCCGCGCAGCCTCCGCGATCGAAACGCCCGCACCACCATAGGGCGACGCCGCGGCATAGAGCGGCGCGCGGCCGAGCGGCGCCCATTTGCCGGCCTCCGAGGAAATCTGCTCGGCCAGCGGCACGATGATGCCGAGCTGCGCGCCCTGCGTCAGTGCCGCCACGGCCGGCGGCAGGATGCGGTCGGGTTCGACGAGGCGCGCCTTCTCAGTCGACAGGCTCGCAAAATGGCCGGTGCAGAGCATCAGGATGGTGCTGCAGCCCTCGGCCTCGAGCATGGCGAGCTTGTGCTGTGCCGCAGCTTCCGTTCGGGCGCGGTCGATGACGACCGCGCTGCCGTCGAGGAGCTTGGTGATCAGCACTGGCTGGCCCGGCTCCGTTGCGAAATCCCGTTCGATCTTGATGCGGCTCAGGCCGTCGAGAACGCCGGCATGGCGCTGTGGCACACTCGCGCCGATCACCGCGTCGAGGATCGGCGTGATGTCGGCGCGTGGCGCCTGGCCGATCGTGAGGGTTCCCAGCTTGCTCATGATCCCGTCCTCCATAAAAGCGAAGGACCCGGGTGGCTTTCCGCCCAGGTCCAACTTGTTCAGCGCTTCCAGAAGTTCTTCGAGACGGAGTCGAAGAACGAGAAGATCGCATCGCCCGCGATGACGCCGGCGGCAAAGACCTCCATGTCGCCCTCGCCGCTCGCGCCGCGCAGCTTCTCCCAGATGACCCGGCAGAGGATGCCGGCCAGCACCGCCCAGCCCGCCATCGGGAAGTTGATCAGCAGGCCGGTGGCAAAGAGCACGCCGATCTGCCGCTTCGGCCCCCCGATGAATTGCAGGATCGCGCCGGGTATCGCCCAGAGGAGGAGCTGCCAGGCGACGCCGGGCGCCACGCCGGCCTTGATCGTCGCGGCATAGACCTTGTTCACGGGGGCGACGAGGTTCTGGTCGAAGAAGGACTGGTAGGAGAACAGGACGACCGCACCGGCGATGACGAAGGCGAACATCGCGGCGAAGAGCTGCTGGCGGCGGCCTTCGCGCTCGAAGGCGGGATCGGCGCCGTTGCCGCGCAGCAGGTAGCCGGCCTTGAGATCATAGCCCATATCGGCGAAGGCGGGCCCGGTCGCGGCGGAGAAGCCGACCAGCAGAGCCAGCGCCGGCATCGGAAAGCCGATCAACATGCCGATGATCAGCGTGATCAGTGCGACCGCGAAAGCCGGGAACCAGCCGGAATGCATCGCGGCTAGGCCGACGATCAGCTCATGCACATAGGCGGCGAAGGCGGCATAGAGCACGAACAGGATGAGCATGCCGATCGACATGTCACTCATCAGCCCGCCGACCAGCGCGATGAACACCGCGATGACGAGATAGCCGACGGTGCCCAGCCCGAGCGCCCGCTTCACTTCGGCATCGGAGACGCCTGCGCCCACCTCGCCCGGCTTGGTCGGTTCCGCCCGCCGGAACAGCAGCAGCGCGACCTGCAGCAGCGCGACGAGGCCGGCGCCGATCATGAAGCCGTGCGGGATATAGGCGGCCATCAGGTCGCCCTTGGGAATGATGGTCTCGAAGAGTGGCCCGCCGAAGAGCTGGCCGGAATAGCCGCGCAGCAGGAGGCCGATGCCGAACATCAGCAGCGCCCAGATATTGCCGATGAAGGCGACGCCGAAGGCCGACATCGGGATGCCCGAGACGGCGGCCGAGCCGGCGAAGCCGATCCAGGCCAACGGAATCTTGACGAATGAGACGAGGATGCCGGTGCCGAAGCCGACTCCCATCAGCACTGCCTTGCGTCCACCCTCATCGCCGGCCTTGATCGCCTCGGCGGCAGCGACGCCCGGCGGCCAGGCGCCCGTCGCGGGGAAGACGCGGGAATCGAACATCCGGTAGAGCAGATAGGCGTCGAGCAGCATCGCGAAGAAGGCGCCCGCCAGCATCGGCAGCACGAGGTCCGGCCGGCCGAGCAGCCAGGGAATACCGACCGGCAGGAGCAGGCTGTTCGCCGCGCCGAAGGTGGCCGAGGAGATCGCGCTCTGGGCCAGGTTCTGCACATGGATCGAGCGGTAGCGCGTGAAGGCGGCAAGCGGCACGCGCGCCAGCGCCATGGCAGCAAGTGCGCCGATCAGCGAGGTGTTCGCGGTGATGCCGAGCGACACCAGCAGCTGCATGCCGATGATCGCACCGAAGACGCAGAGAATCGCGATGAGCAGCAGCGTCGCCGGTTCGAACAGGCTGGGGTGCCGCTGAGGCACCCCTTCAGTCGGATTGTTCATGCCTCAGTCCCCTATTCGCCCCTTACGGGCTGTTTGCGTTTCGATCCTTGCCGTCAGGCAACCAGGATGCCGGCCTTGGCCTCGCCCACGTCCTGCGTGGCATGCGCCCCCTGCACGCCGTAGTCGCGCTTGGCGGCTTCCGGCGAAACGAGACCGAGCGCGATGTCGCGGGCGATCGCCTCTCGTGAGCGCTCCGAAGCGGCCCCGTATCCAGCACCACCGGCGAGCACGAGCTCGACGATCTCATGCGGCCGCTTGACCTGGACCAGCTCGCCGGTCCCGACGTCCTTCAGCACATGGCCCTGCTCGTCGATGACCCGGCCCGAGGCGCTGCCTCCGGCCTTGCCGCCGAACAGGCCCGGGATCGGGTTGTTGACGCCTTCCGGATAGAGCGAGACCAGCGTCGGCAGGCCGTCGTCGGAAAGCTTGCGCAGTCGCACGCGCTGGCCGAGGCCGCCGCGATGCTGGCCGGCGCCGCCTGAGTCGGTGAGATAGGTCTTCTCGACCACCAGCACCGGCACGCGCGATTCGAAGGTCTCGATCGAGGTGTTGGCCGCCGAGGTCGGGTAGAGCAGGCCCGACTTGCCGTCGCCATGGGCCGAGCCGCCCTGGCCGCCGCCGACGAAGAGCATGTCGGAATAGGTGTCGCCGGCGTGGTCGCGGCCATAGACGCTCGCCGCCACCGGCAGGCCGGTGAAGGCCTGGACCTGCTTCGGCGCTGCCTTGGAGAGCGCGCGGAAGATGTTCGGCGCCAGATACCAGCCGGTGCGGGTGCGCAGGTTCACCGCCAATGGCTTGTCGCAGTTCAGGATCGAGCCCTTCGGCGCATCGATCGAGAAGGCGCGATAGCAGCCGGCATTGCCGCGCACGCCCGGCGTCAGCATGCATTTCAACGGGTAGGTCGCATGCGCCATCGTGTAGTTCAGCGTGCAATTCAGCCCGCCCTGCGGCAGCTGCGGCGGCGCGCCCGCGAAGTCGAGATGGATGGTGTCGCCCTTCACCGTCAGCGCCAGCGGATAGGTCATCGGCGTGCCCAACGGGTTGTTCGAGACCGTGCCGTGATAGGTGCCGTCAGGCAGCGCGCGAATGGCCTCGCGCATCGCCTTCTCGGAACGGCTCTGCACGACATGGGCGAGCGCCCGCAGATCCTGCATGCCGTAGTCGCCGAGGAAGGACTGCAGACGCTCGGCGCCGATGGCATTGGCCGCGACGAAGGAGTGGAGATCGCCGAGCACCTGCTCGGAATTGCGCACGTTCTCGGCCAGCAGGCGCACCAGCGTCTCGTTGATCTTCCCGGCTTCGTAGAGCTTCATCGGCGGGATCTGGAAGCCTTCCTCGTAGATCTCGCGGGCCCGCAGCGAATCCTTGGTGCCGCCAATGTCGGAGACATGGCCGACGGTGCCCATCAGCCCGACGACGCGGTCGCCGAGGAAGACCGGCGTCACCACCGCGATGTCGAAGAGATGGCCGGCGCAGAGCCAGGGATCGTTGGTGATCAGCACGTCGCCGGGCTGCAGCGTCTCGGCCGGATAGCGCTCCAGCAGCGCCTTCACCGCGCGGGGCAGGGTCAGGTTGAACACCGGCATGGCACGGGGCGAATGCGCCAGCGTCTCGCCCTCCGGATCGAGCAGTTCGCAGGCGAAATCCTGCGCTTCCGAGATCACCAGCGAGAAGGCGGTGCGGCAGACGGTCAGCCACATCTCCTCGACGACGTTGATCATCCGGCTCCACATGATCTCCAGCGAGATCGGATCGGCCTCGATCCGGCGCGCGGCTTCGGCCAGCGGCATGTCCGCGGTGATCGAGGTCTCGACCGCATTGGCCTGACCGACATGGACGATGAGGTTCAGCACATCGTCGATGGCGACGCTGTCGCCCGGCGGCACGATCGTGGTCGCCTCGCGCTCCTCGATGATCGCCGGCCCCTTGACGGTGTCGCCCGAACGGAGCGCATAGCGGTCATAGACGGTGGCCTCGCTCCAGCCGCCCTCGAACCAGGCCTTGCGGGTGCCCTTGACCTTAGCGGCCGCGTCGCCGCCGCCGGCAGCGCCGGAAAGCGACAGGGTCGGCACCGGGCCGGCACAGCGGACGCGGAAGTTGATCGCCTCCAGCCGGGCGCCCTCATAGACCGAGGTGTAGCGGGCCGAATAGGCCTTGCCGAAGGCGGCGCGGATGGCTTCGAGGCTCGACGCATCGATGGTGCCTGCCGGTAGCGGCACGGCGATGTCGTGCATCTGGCCGACGAGGCGCATATCGGCGGAGCGCTCGACTGTGACGTCGGCGGGCTTCACCCCGGCCTCGATCAGGTGCTTGCAACCCTCGGCTTCGAGCTGGCCGAGCATCGCATTGACCGCAGCGGCGTCGAAGCCTTCGGAGAATTCGACCGGCAGCGAGCGCACCATGTCGAAGGAAAGCGGCGCGGCGAGGAAGCCGAGCGCCGAAGCCGCGCCCGAGGCCGGCGGGATGATGACCTGCTTGACGCCGAGCACGCGGGCGACGTCGACGGCATGCGCCGGCCCGGCACCGCCGAAGCCGACCATGGCGTAATGGCGGGGGTCCTTGCCCTTCTCGACGAGATGGACGCGGGCGGCCGCGCCCATGCTCTCGACCACGACCTTGTGGATACCCCAGGCGGCTTCCTCGACCGAAAGCCCGAGCGGCTCGGCGACCGTGGCGACGGCCTTGCGCGCCGCCTCCAGATCGAGCGCCATGCGCCCGCCCAGGAAGAAGCTCGGATCGTAATAGCCGAGTACGAGATTGGCGTCGGTCACGGTCGGCTTCGCGCCGCCCATGCCGTAGCAGGCCGGGCCCGGATCGGAGCCGGCCGAGTGAGGGCCGACCTTGAGCAGGCCGACCTCGTCGATCGCGGCGATCGAGCCGCCGCCGGCGCCGATCTCGATCATGTCGATGACCGGGGCCTTGATCGGCAGGCCCGAGCCCTTGGCGAAGCGGTTGACGCGGCCGGCCTCCAGCATCGGCGCGATCTCGGCGCGGCCGTCCTCGATCATGCAGGCCTTGGCGGTGGTGCCGCCCATGTCGAAGGAGATGACGTCCTTGTGGCCGGCGAGCTCGCCGAACAGCGCCGTGGCGAGGCCGCCGCCGGCCGGGCCGCTTTCGAGCAGGCGGATCGGGAAGGTGCGCGCCGTCTCGGGCGAGACGAGGCCACCGGCCGAATGCATCAGCCTGAGCGCGCCGGCGAAGGAGCGGGCTGCAAGCTCGCGCTCCAGCCGCTGGAGGTAGCGGCGCATCAACGGCTGGACATAGGCATTGGCCGCCGTGGTGACGAAGCGCTGGTATTCCCAGATCTCGGCGACGACCTCGCTCGACAGCGAGACGGTGAGCTCGGGGCAGGTCTCGCGGACGATGCGGCCGGCTTCCTGCTCATGCGCCGGATTGCGGTAGCTGTTGAGGAAACAGACCGCGATCGCCTCGCAACCGGCGGCGGCGAGTTCGCGGGCTGCTTTGCGGACGGCCTCCGCATCGAGTGCGGTCACGACCTTGCCGTCGCGGTCGATACGCTCGGCTACTTCGAGGCGCAGTTCGCGCGAGACCAGCGGGTCGGGGAAGGTCAGGAACAGGTCGTAGATGTCGTAGCGCTGCTCGGTCCCCATTTCGAGGATGTCGCGGAAGCCCTTGGTGGTGATCAGCCCGAGCTTCGAGCCCTTGCGCTCGATCACGGCATTGGTGACCAGCGTCGTGCCGTGGACGATGTCGCCGACATCGGCGAGCGTGATGCCGGCCATCTCGACGAGTTCGCCGAGGCCGATCAGCGCGGCCTCCGAGGGATCGTGCGGCGTGGTCAGGCGCTTATGGAGCCGAACCGAGCGCTCCTGCCCGTCATAGAGGATGAAATCGGTGAAGGTGCCGCCGATGTCGAAGCCGATGCGCCAGCGATTGCTCATGGAGCGGTCTCCGCGGTTGAGAGATTCAAGGGTGTGAAGCGCTTGTCCTGGGTCAGGGCCGCGATCTCGGCGGCGCCCTCCCCCAGCGAACGGATGATGGCGAGGCGCTCGGCCGGCTCGACGGTCGCGGCCGGGAAGGAAATGCAGATCGCAACCTCGTCGCCGGTGGCGGGATCGCCGACCGCGACCGAGATCGCGCGCACCCCGCGCACCGCCTCATCATGGGATTCGGCGAAGCCGGCACTCCGAACAATCGCGAGGCGGGCCAGCAGCTCTTCGATGTCCTGCGGCGCGGTCTCGGACGGCGCGGTGAGGCCGTCGGGATAGAGTGCGCGGACCTCGCCATCCGTGAGCCGCGCGAGCAGGGCACGACCGGTGCTGGAGGCGAAGGCAGGAAGACGATCGCCGATCGCGGTGACGACCCTGAGCGCGTGGCGCCCCGGATGGGCGGTTACCCCGACGATCTCGTTACCGCGCCGGACGCTGATATAGCCGGTATGGCCGATCTGGTCGGAGATGCGACCGACGACGGTGTCGGCCCGGTCGATCAGCGAGGCGGCGAAGCGGTAGAGATGACCGACCTGGTTGAGTAGCAGCGACGGCCGGTAGCGCTTGCTGTCACCGACTGTCTCCAGAAGCCCCTCGTCGCGCATCGCCCGCAGCAGACGGGATGCGTTGCTCTTCGGCATGCCCAGAAGCGAAACGAGGTCGGTCACGGTCACGTCGTGACGCGTGCTGGAGAAGCAACGGAGAACATCCACGGCCGACGACAGGATGGACATCGCGGTCACCGGTAAAGTTCCATTAAATGGAACTTGAGTTGCAATAAAAGGAACAATACGCAGGTTACTGAAGATGTCAATCCGGTGACCGGCTCGGCTGCGTGCCTGCCTGCGGAGTGTCGGCATGCCTCGACGCCGGCCGGGCTTGGCTGTATCCCGGCCTCCTCGCCAGTCCCGGGCGCACACGCCTGCCTTGCCGCCACGGAGTTCACCGGATGAGCGATACGCTGCTCTACCTCTCGCGCGGCGACATCCGGGCGCTGGCCATTTCGCCCGGCGAGGCGCGCGAGGCCGTGCTGCAGGGCTTTCGCGACCATGCCGCCGGGCTGAACCGCAGCCTGCCGAAGAATACGCTCTCGCTCGGGCCGGGCCATGGCTTCCAGGCGATGACGGCGGCGTCCTCCGCTCAGGGGATCGCCGCGATGAAATGGGTGGCGATGGCGCCGGTGGCCGCCGGCTCGCCGCTTCCGGCCGTCAGCGCGCTGATCTGCGTCAGCGACTATGCGACGGGCCTGCCGATGGCCGTGATGGACGGCGACGAGATCACCCTGATCCGCACGGCGGCGATCAGCGCCGCTGCCGCCTCGCGCCTGGCGCCTGCCGCGCCGCAGACCATCGGCTTCGTCGGTTGCGGCTTGCAGGCCCACGCCCATCTCGCCGCCTTCCGCGATCTCTATCCCGGCCTGACGACCGCCCTGATGCTCAGCCGCAGCCGCGCCTCGGCAGAGCGACTCGCCGAAGCCGCACAGGCCGCCGGACTCTCGGCGCAGGTCCTGGATGATGCCGAGGCGCTGCTGTCGCGCAGCGACATCGTAATCTCGATGGTGCCGGGTATGGCGGGCATGGCGCCCTTCCTCGATGCAAACAGCATGAAACCTGTGGCCTTCGCGGCGGCTGTCGACACCGGCCGGAGCTGGAAGCCCGAGGCGCTGCCGGCCTTCGACGTGCTCGCCACCGACAGCCTCGAACAGTCTCATGCGCCCTATGGCGCCGACGGCAACCCGGTCACGACGGTCGCCTTCCAGTACGATCTGATCGAGCTGGCCGCAGGCCCGCATCCGACGGCCTCGGGCGGCCGCTCCTTCTTCGCCTTCCGCGGCGTCGCTCTCGCCGATCTCGCCCTTGCCCATCTCGTCGTCACGAAGGCCCGTGCTCAGGGTTTCGGGACGAAGCTGCCGCGCTGAGGGGCTAGTCTTTCCCGATCAGCTCCAGCGTGCGTGGATCGGGCACACCGTCGAAGAAACCCCGCAGCACCGCGCGATACAGGTTGTCGCCTTCTGCGCTCGCGGCATCGAAGAGCGTCATCGAGGAGCGCAGCTTCATATCATCGGGCGAACCGAAGATGGCATGGGCGCTTCGCCCTTCATGGGCCAGCACCAGACATCCTCCTGCCCATCGCGGAAGCGCTGCAACTGGAACGGATCGGGCATGGCGCACTCCCTGGTTCGGCTGCGGCTAACGAGCTGGCGCTCATCCCTTTCAAACGCACATGGAGCTTGGACGTTCGATCGAGCTCTGCGCCCCGCGCTTGTGCCGGCAGGCGTCCATGCTATTCCCGCGGCACGCTCATCGAGACCCGGCACCATGACTCAGCGCCTGCGCGACTTCGGCATCACCTGCGGCATCATGCAGCCCGGCCCGCTCAACGCGATCACCGATGTGCCCGGCGTGAAGATCGGCCACCGCACCTTGCATGAAGGCGATATCCTCACCGGTTTCACGGCCTTGCTGCCGCATGATGGCAACCTCTTCCGCCGCAAGGTCCGCGCTGCGGTCGATGTCATCAACGGCTTCGGCAAGAGCGCCGGGCTGATGCAGCTCGCCGAGCTCGGCCAGATCGAAACGCCGCTCCTGCTCTGCAACACGCTGGCGGTCGGCACAGGCTTCGACGCGCTGGTGACGCGCGCACTCGCGGCCAATCCCGACATCGGTCGCGAGACCGGCACGGTCAATCCGCTCGTGCTCGAATGCAATGACGGTTATCTCTCCGACATCCGCGGCCGCGCGCTGACCGAGGCCCACGCCTTCGCCGCGCTCGATGCCGCCACATCAGGCTCCGTCGCGGAGGGCGCCGTCGGCGCCGGCACCGGCATGAGCGCCTTTGGCTTCAAAGGCGGCATCGGCACGGCCTCGCGCCGCTTTACTCTGGACAGCGCCGATCACACGCTCGGCGTGCTGGCGCTGGCGAATTTCGGCAATGCCGGCGACCTCGTCCTACCCGATGGCCGCCGCCCAGTTCCGCCAGAGGTGAACCTGCAAGCTGAGCGTGGCTCGGTGATCCTGATCATCGCGACCGACGTGCCGCTGGAATCACGACAGCTTCAACGAATTGCAAGGCGCGGTGGCGCCGGCCTCGCCCGGCTCGGCGCCTTCTGGGGCAATGGCAGCGGCGACATCGCCGTCGCCTTCACAACCGCCGATCCGATCGACCACGATCAGCCGGGCGATCTCGTATCGCTGCGCGCCCTCAACGAGAACCGCATCGACACGCTCTTCCGCGCCGCCGCCGAGGCGACGCAGGAAGCCGTGCTCAACGCGATGGCCGCCGCACCCGCCACCACCGGGCGGGCCGGGCATTATCGTCCATCGCTGGGTGACTGGCTGCACGAGAATTCGGCCTGAGCCGAAAACCTTCGACGTCATTCTCGGGCGAAGCGAAGCGCGGACCCGAGAATCTCATGCCGGAAAAGGCGCCTTCTGGTCCTGAGATGCCCGGGTCAAGCCCGGGCATGACGGCTCGGGCGGCTCAGGCCCATTCGCCCTTGCGGAACACCGGCACGCGGCGCCCGTCGGCATGGACGCCGTCGATATCGACCTCGCCCGAGCCGATCATCCAGTCGATATGGATCAGGCTCTTGTTGCCGCCCTGCGCCGCGATCTGCTCCGGCGTCAGGTTGGCGCCGTCGACGAAGCATTTCGAATAGCACTGGCCGAGCGCGATGTGGCAGGAGGCGTTCTCGTCGAAGAGCGTGTTGTAGAACAGGATGCCGCTCTTCGAGATCGGCGAGGAATGCGGCACCAGCGCGACTTCGCCGAGCCGGCGCGAGCCCCCGTCGGTGTCGAGCACCTTGTTCAGCACCGCTTCGCCGCGCGAGGCCTTGGCCTCGACGATCCGCCCGCCCTCGAAGCGCACCTGAATCCCGTCGATCAGCGAGCCCTGATAGGAAAGCGGCTTGGTGCTTGAGACATGGCCGTCGACCCGGCGCGCATGCGGCGTGGTAAAGACCTCTTCGGTCGGGATATTGGGATTGCAGACGACGCCGTTCTTGGCCGGCGAGGCGCCGCCCTGCCAGTCATGCCCGTCCGCGAGACCCACGACGAGATCGGTGCCGGGCCCGGTGAAGTGCAGCGAGGCGAAGCGCTGGCCGTTCAGCCAATCGCGGCGCGTGCGCAGCGCCGCGTTATGCGCCGCCCAGGCCGCGACCGGGTCGGCCTCGTTGATCCGCGACGCCGCGAAGATCGCTTCGGCCAGCTTGCCGACAGCGACTTCCTCCACATCATCCGGGAACACCTGCTTCGCCCAGGCCGCGCTGGGATAGGCGAGGATGTTCCAGTTGATGTCGAAGCCCGCGATCTTCTCCAGCGCCGGCTGGTAGGCCACGGAATTGGCCTTGCTGGCGCGCCCGACCTTGGCCGGGTCCTCGTTCGCCAGCAGCATCGGATTGTCGCCGACCACGGCGAGACGGGCGGTATTCGCGGAGAAGGCCTTGGCGACGCCCTCATAGAGCCAGCCCGGCGCCTTGTCGAAGCTCGCATCGGGGGCATAGCGATAGCGGGCGAGCGTGATCTCCTCGTCGGCGAGCATCGGCGTCACGATGCCGGCGCCGGCCTTGTAGGCGTGCTCGGCGATGCGCCGGACCAACGGCAGCGCCGCGACCGGCGCCGTCAGGAACAGGTCCTGCCCCGGCTGGAGGTTCAAGCCCACGCGGATGGCGACCTCGGCCAGCTTGTCGAGCTTGGCGGGATCGATGGCTTGCGGGCGCTGATGAGCAGTCATGGCATTCGACCTGTCGGATTCGGGATATCAGCCATTGCTCGCCCAAATCGCCGCCGGGTCAACCGTCGCGGTGGCAGGGCAGCCATCCGGTGATCGGGCGACGCGCTTTCACGCGGTCGGTTCAGCCGGCTTCGTGCCGAGCCTGAGCTTGCTTGCCCGCAGCAGATGGCTGCGCATCAGCGCCGAGGCGACCTCGTTCTCGCCGGCTTCCAAATGGTCGAGCATTCCCAGATGCTCCGTGCAATTGACCTGCACGCGCTCGAAGCCGAGGCCCCAGTCGTAGTTCGAGAGGCGCCTGAGCTGGTTCTGGCGCCTCACGGCCGAATGGAAATAGCGGTTGCCCGTAGCGGCGGCCAAGCCCTCGTGAAAATCGGCGTTCATTTCGTAGAAAGCGATGCTGGAGGATTCGCGCCAGGGCCGTTGCAGCGCTTCGGCATGCCGCGCCCTCATCTCGGCGATCCAGCCGGGATCGAGGTGGAATCCTGGTTCGAGCATCGCCATCGGCTCGACGATCATGCGGAAGCTATAGCTCTCGTCGCGCAGGCGCTTGTCGCGCGGCTCGTGCAGGAAGCGCCAGCCATACCCCGCCTTGCGCTCGACCATGTCGAGATCGGCGAGCCGGGCGAGCAGCTTCTGCGCCTCCGGCCGGCCGAGCTCGTAACGCCGCATCACTTCCAGTTCGGAAACCTCGTCCGGCAGAAGCCCGTTCTCGCGCTCATGCGCCAGGCGCACCATCGCCAGCTCGATCGCCTCCGGCGGCAGCGCGCTGTCGGCGGCGACGGGCAGCTTCAGAATCTCGATGCCCTTGTTGAGTTGGCGGCGCACGATGCCCTGCTCGGCGAGATGGTCGAGCGCGGCGCGCACCGGCGTGCGCGAAACGCCGAGGCGCCGCGCCGTCGCGTTCTCGTTCAGCCAGGCGCCGGCACTGAGCGCATCGTCGCGCACCAGTTGCAGGATGCGCTCGGCGATCTCCTGCTGAAGCCGAGTCGGCATCGCCATTGGAAGAACCCTTGATTGTTTTAGTTAGCAATGAAATACATTAAGGAACAGTCTCACGCCAGCATATCGGAAAGTTGTGCGCCATGGTCCAGCCCTGCCCCTTCGTCGACGTTTCGGGCTCGCCCTATGAGCGTGGCCGCCAGCATGGCGCGGCCGTGCCGCAGCGCGTGAAACGCTCGATCGAGCTCTATGGCGGCCAACTCGGCGATCTCGGCTACAACGCCAAGGCGAAATCCGCCCTGATCGGCGAGTTCGCCCGCGAGATCGAGGCCTTCGGTGCCCATTACGTCGAGGAGATGCGCGGCATTGCCGACGGTGCCGGCGTCGCGCTCGAAGACGTCATCATGATCAATGCCCGCACCGAGGTCATCGCCAAGGCGCGGATGGTCAAGAACAAGCCGGTCGAGGCGACCGAAGAACTCGACGACGGCTGCACCGGCGCGATCATCCTGCCGGAGCGCAGCGCCACCGGGGAGCTCATCCATGGCCAGAACTGGGATTGGCGCGCCGAATGCGCGGAGACGGCGATCGTGCTGCGCGTGCGCCGTGACGACGGCCCGGATTTCCTGACCTTCGTCGAGGCCGGCGGCCTCGCCCGCTGCGGCATGAACGCGGCCGGCGTCTCGATCACCGCCAACTATCTGGAATGCGAGCGCGACTTCACCCAGACCGGCGTGCCGCTCGCGCTGATCCGCCGCAAGGTGCTGGAGCAGGAGCATCTCGCCTTCGCAATCAAGGCGGTGGCGGCCACGCCGAAGGCCTGCTCCAACAACATGATGCTCTCGACCGTGAAGGGCTTCGGCATCGATTTCGAATGCGCGCCGGACGAGGCCTTCCCGATCTATCCCGAAGACGGCCTGATCGTGCATGCGAACCACTGGGTGGGCGCGATCGCGCTGACCAAGGTGAAGAACACCAGCATCCCCCGCGTGCCCGAAAGCTTCTACCGCGACTGGCGGGTGAAGAAGCTGCTCGACGAGGCCGGCCGCAAGCTGACGGTCGACGATCTCAAGCAGGCCTTCTTCGACGATTTCCTCTCGCCCTACTCGGTCTGCCGTCCGGCGCGCCCGAACGAGGCCGGCAACCTCTCGGCCACGGTCGCGATGGTGATCATGCAGCCGGCGAAGGGGATCATGGAGGTGGCTCCCCTGCCGGCCGAGAACCGCGTCTTCACGCGCTACAGCCTGACAGAGGATCCGATCCTGCTCGCCGAAGCGGCCGAATAACCCGGCCCCGGCCCCGCGTCACAACCGAAAAAACAACAGGGGAACATGATGCGCCGACCGATCCTGAACGCCACCGCCCTCGCCGCCGCACTGCTGTGCGGCGGTCTGGTCCAGTTGGCCGAGGCGAGCACGCTGCGTATCCAGCTGCGCGCCGACATCCGTTCGATCAATCCGGGCGTCAATCGCGACGCCAATACCGATGGCGTCGTCCTGCAGATGGTCGAAGGCCTCGTCGCATATGGCGAGGACGCGCTGCCCAAGCCGCTGCTGGCCGAGAAGATCGACATCTCCCAGGACGGCAAGAGCTACAGCTTCACGCTGCGCCCGGGCGTGAAGTTCCACAACGGTGCGCCCCTGACCGCGGCCGACGTGCTGTGGAGCTGGAACCGCTACATGGATCCGAAGACCGACTGGCGCTGCCTCTCGGAATTCGATGGTCGCGGCCAGGTCAAGGTCGAGAAGGTCTCGGCGCCGGACGAGAAGACGGTCGTGTTCGAGCTGGAGAAGCCGAGCGCGCTCTTCCTCTCCTCGCTCGCCCGCACCGACTGCGCCATGACCGGCATCCTCCATAAGGATTCGCTCAAGGCCGACGGCAGCTTCGACAAACCGATCGGCACCGGCCCCTTCAAGCTCGGCGAATGGAAGCGCGGCGAATACATCAAGCTGGAGCGCTTCGCGGGCTACGCCTCGCTGCCCGGCAAGATCGACGGGCTGACTGGGGCCAAGCGGCCCCTGGTCGACGAAGTCCGCTTCCTCGTCATTCCCGACAACGCGACCGCCAAGGCGGCCCTGCTGCGTGGCGACATCGACATCGTCCCCGACATCGCCAACACCGACATCGCGGAGCTGAAGAAGAACGACAGGGTCAAGACCTCCGTCGTCACCAGCATGGGCCTCGTCGGCCTGATCATCCAGACCCGCGACCCGCTGCTGCAGAACGTCAAGCTGCGCCAGGCGATCGCCGCCGCGATCGACTCCAAGGAACTCGTCGCCGCCGTCAGCGACGGCATCGGCTCGGCCAACAATTCGATCGTCCCGGCCCTCTCCGCCTATTACGGCCCGGTGCAGAAGGAAGGCTGGAAATACGATCCCGCAGCCGCCAAGAAGCTCGTCGCCGAGGCCGGCTACAAGGGCGAGAAGCTCGTGATGCTCGCCAACAAGCGCTATCCCGAGAGCTTCGACGCCGCGGTCGTCGCGCAGCAGATGCTGCAGGCGGTCGGCCTCAATGTCGAGATCGAGGTACTGGAATGGGCGACGCAGCTCGACCGCTACTCCAAGGGCAACTACCAGATCCAGGCCTTCCCCTATTCGGGCCGCATGGACCCGGCGCTGAGCTTCGAGTCGATGACCGGGCCGAAGGACAAGCAGCCGCGCAAGCTCTGGGACGATCCGCAGGTGCAGGCCCAGCTCGACAAGTCGATGGTGGTGACCGACCGGGCCGAGCGCCAGAAGATCTTCGACGACCTGCACAAGCGCTTCCTCGCCGATGTGCCGATGGTGATGCTCTATAACGGCATCGTCGGCGGCGCGATGGGCGCCAAGACCAAGGGCTACGTCTCGACCGTGAGCTCGCTGCCGCGCGCCTGGGAAGTCACGGTCGGCGAATAGCGGGCCCTCCCTCGCCTTCGGGCTTTCGCGCAATGGCATGCCCTTCCGGGCATGCCGGACGACAGAACAACAAGGGGAACGGGAATGATCCGCATTTCGGCTTCTGTCCTGGCGCTCGCGCTGATCGGCAGCGCGGCGCAGGCGCAGGCGCAGACGCAGACGATCAATGTCGCGCTCAATGCCGACATCCGCTCGACCAATCCGGGCGTCAACCGCGACGACAACACCGATGCCGTCGTGCTGCACATGGTCGAGGGTCTCGTCGGCTATCGCGAGAACGGCGCGGTCGCGCCGCTGCTCGCGGAGACGATCGACATCGCGCCGGACGGCCTCACCTACACCTTCCATCTCCGCAAGGGCGTGAAGTTCCACAACGGCGCCGAGATGACCTCGGCCGACGTGCTGTGGAGCTGGAACCGCTACATGGATGCGAAGACCGACTGGCGCTGCAAGGCGGAGTTCGACGGCGCCATCGGGCTCAAGGTCACGGAGGCGACCGCCCCGGACGCCTCGACCTTCGTGATGAAGCTCGCGAAGCCGAGCGCGCTGTTCCTCGACACGATGGCGCGCACCGACTGCGCCATGGTCGCGATCCTGCACAAGGATTCGGTCAAGGCCGATGGCAGCTGGGACAAGCCCATCGGCACCGGCCCGTTCCAGCTCGCCGACTGGCGTCGTGGCGAATATGTCCTGCTGAAGCGTTTCGATGCCTACGCGTCGCCACCCGGCGACAAGCGCGACGGCTATGTCGGCTCCAAGCGCCCGCTGGTGCCGGAGGTCAAATTCCTGTCGATCGCCGATGGCGCGACCGTCAAGGCCGGCATGATGTCTGGCGCGCTCGATGTCGCCGACGTGCCGGATCAGGACGTGCCGGAGATGAAGAAGACCGGCCTGCAGGTGCTGACCGCGCCGAGCGCGACCAAGCACACCATCCTGCTCCAGACCCGCGACCCGTTGCTGAGCGACGTGCGCATGCGGCAGGCGATCGCCTCCGCGCTCGATCTCGACGAGATCGTCGGGGCCGTCTCGAACGATCTCGGCAAGACCAACAACTCGGCCGTCTACGTCACCTCGCCCTTCTATGACGAGGTCCAGAAGAAGCGCTACACGCACGATCCCGCCCGGACGAAGAAGCTGCTGGCCGAGGCCGGCTACAAGGGCGAGACGATCAAGCTGATCGCCAACAAGCGCTCGACCGTGCCGAGCTACCCCGTCGCGATCATGGCGCAGGCGATGCTGCAGGCCGCCGGCATCAAGGCCGATATCGAGATCCTGGAATGGGCGACGCAGCTCGACCGGTTCTCGAAGGGCAACTACCAGATGATGTCCTTCAGCTACTCCGCCCGGATCGACCCCGCCCAGAGCTACAACCAGTTCTCCGGCCCGAAGGACAAGCTGCCCTCCAAGGTCTGGGACAACCGCGAGGCCGATGCCCTCATCGAGAAGGCGACCCTGATCAACGACGAGGCCGAGCGGAAGAAGATCTTCGATCAGCTCCACGTCATGATGCTGGCCGATGCACCGCTGATCTTCCTCTACAACCAGGTCGATACGGCCGTCGTTTCCAAGCGCCTGCAGGGCTTCGCCCCCTGGGTGGCCTCGAAGCCGCGCCTCTGGGAGGTCGGCGTCGCCAAGTGACCTTCGCGGCTATGTGCCGGTCAGGCGACCCCGGTCGCCGCCGGCGCGCGCGTACCGCCCGTCACGATATGCTCCGCGATCACCTTGGCGAGACGCGGAGCATCCCCGGCCTGCAGGGCCTCGATCATCGCATAGTGCTCGCGATCGCTGCGCAGCAGCGATTCATGCGAGCTCCAGACGGTCATCTGCGTGCCGCGCTCCCTGTCGCGCAGCCCCCAGATCATCTCCACCAGCACGGCATTGCCGCAGAAGGAATAAAGCAGCTGATGAAAGACGCGGTTGATCTCGCTTTGCTCGGCACGGCTGCCGGTCAGCACCACGGCCGAGAACTGCTCCGCGACCGCCGTCAGCCGGGCGACTGCCGCCGCGTCGATATGCGCGATGATGCCGTGCGCCGCCGCCGTCTCGAGGATGACCCGCGTCGCCTGGATCTCCTTGTAGGTCTTCATGTCGATCTCGGCGACGCGATAGCCCCGGTTCGGGACATGCTCGATCGTCTTGCGCACGGCGAGCTCGTCGAGGGCGCTGCGCACGTCGAAACGCGTCGCCTGGAAACGCTCCTCGAGGTCGATCTGGCGCAGCCATTCGCCGGGCCTGAACATACGCAGCCGGATCGCCTGCGCGATCTCGTTGGCGAGGATGGCCCGCCGCGGGCTGGTGTTTTTGCGTTTCCGCTCGGACGTCATGGAAGGCTCTCTAGCAGGATTCGGACGGCGCGACAGAAGCTGGTTGCGGATCGAACCATAACATGCGACATAATTGGCGCCAATAAATTCGCCAGAGGAGAGAGACCGTGAGCGCCGTGGCAGAACAGACCGGCAAGCCCGAGATCGAGGCGGCAGCGCGTGCCAAGGCGCTCTACGAATACGGCCCGACCTCGATCTATGCGTCGAAGCACGATCCCCGTTTCGCCTATTGCCTCTATGTGCCCCCGGGCCTCGGCAAGACCGGCGAGGCGCCCGAGCTGGTCGTGGCGATGCACGGCACCGGCCGCGGCTTCA
The DNA here is from genome assembly GCF_056402015.1 of Allobosea sp. P4_C6. Classification (NCBI taxonomy): domain Bacteria; kingdom Pseudomonadati; phylum Pseudomonadota; class Alphaproteobacteria; order Hyphomicrobiales; family Alloboseaceae; genus Allobosea; species Allobosea sp. P4_C6. The sequence goes on along the minus strand of NZ_JBFUIF010000007.1, from coordinate 150,842 downwards.
CCGGCTATCGCGACGCCTTCTCGTCCTTCGCCCGTTGGAACAACTGCATCATCCTGGCGCCGCTCTTCCCGATCGGGGTGATGGGCGACGGCTACCGCGACGGCTTCAAATACATGCGCGAGGGCAATCTCCGCTACGACCACGTGCTGCTCGCCATCGTCGAGGAGATCTCCGAGCGCTACAGCATCGCCTTCGACCGCTTCGGCCTCTTCGGCTATTCCGGCGGCGGCCATTTCGCCCATCGCTTCCTGATGCTGCAGCCGCACAAGCTCTGGGGCGTCTCGGTCGGTGCGCCGGGCTCGGTGACCTTGCTCGATCCGACACGCGACTGGTGGGTCGGCACGCGCAACTTCGCCGAACTCTTCGGCCAGGAGCTCGACATCCCCGCCATGAAGAAGGTGCCGGTGCAGATGGTCGTCGGCGCCGCCGATCTCGAGACCTGGGAGATCACCCACAAGCCGGGCGGCCGCAACTGGATGCCCGACGCCAACCATGCCGGCGCCACGCGGCCCGAGCGGCTGGCGAGCTTGCGCGATTCCTTCAAGGAGAACGGCATTGCCGCGCGGTTCGACCTGGTGCCGAACACGCCGCATGACGGGGTGAAGGTCGTGCCGGTCGTCGAGGATTTCTTCGCCGCCGAGCTCATCCGCCTCCGCGCCGCCCGCAAGGCGGCCTGACGATCGGCGCCGGCACGAACGCCTAACGAGAATGTCGCCCACGACAACAGGGGAATGACCATGAACCGCCTGCTCGCTTCCGCCCTCGCGCTCGCCTTTTCGGCGGGCGCGGTGCACGCGCAAACGCTGACAGCTGTGCTCAATGCCGATATCCGCTCGACCAATCCCGGCGTGAACCGGGACGGCAACACCGACGCGGTCGTGCTGCACTTCGTCGAGGGGCTCGTCGGCTATGCCGAAGACGGTTCGGTCGGCCCGCTGCTCGCCGAGAAGGTCGACATCTCCGCGGACGGCAAGACCTATACCTTCCGCCTGCGCAAGGGCGTGAAGTTCCACAACGGCGCCACGATGACCTCGGCGGACGCGCTGTGGAGCTGGACCCGCTACATGGACCCGAAGACCGATTGGCGCTGTCTCTCCGATTTCGACGGTCGCAACGGCCTCAAGGTCGTCTCGGCCACCGCTCCGGATGCCGACACCTTCGTTATGGAGATCAACGAGCCGAACGGTCTTTTCCTCGACTCGCTCGCCCGCGCCGACTGCGGTGGCACGGCCGTCATCCACAAGGACTCTGTGAAGGCCGACGGCAGCTGGGACAAGCCCATCGGCACCGGTCCCTTCATGCTCGGCGAATGGAAGCGCGCCCAGTCGGTCCAGCTCCTCGCCTTCGACCAGTACACATCGCCCAAGGGCGACAAGCGCGACGGCTATATCGGCTCCAAGCGCCCGCTGGTGAAGGAAGCCCGCTTCATGGTCATCCCCGACGCCGCGACGGTGAAGGCAGGCCTGCTCGCAGGCTCGCTCGACATGGCGCTGATGCCGGAATCGGACGTGCCCGACCTCAAGGGCGCGCCCAACGTCGCGCTCGCGATCGCCCCTAATCCGGTCCGGCACAGCCTCATCATCCAGACCCGCGATCCGCTCCTGAAGAACCAGGCCCTGCGTCAGGCGATCGCCGCGTCGATCGATTTCCCCGAGCTCGTCGCCAATGTCAGCAACGGCCTCGGCAAGCCCAACAACTCGCCGGTCTACACGACCTCGAAATATTACGGCGAGGCAGAGAAGCAGGGCTTCAAATACGACCCCGCCGCGGCCAAGGCCCTGCTGCAGAAGGCCGGCTACAAGGGCGAGAAGATCGTGATCCTCGCCAACAAGCGCTCGAGCGTGCCGAGCTTCAACACCGCCGTCATCGCGCAGGCGATGATGCAGGCGGCCGGCATCAACGCCGAGATCGAGGTGCTGGAATGGGCGACGCAGCTCGACCGCTACAACAAGGGCAACTACCAGATCCAGGCATTCTCCTATTCGAGCCGCTTCGACCCTGCGCTGGGCTTCGAGCAGATCGCCGGCCCGAAGGACAAGCAGCCGCGCAAGGTCTGGGAGGATCCCGAAGCGCTCGACCTGATCCAGAAGTCGATGGTGGTGACCGACACGGCCGAGCGCCAGAAGATCTTCGACGAGCTGCACAAGCGCTTCATCGATCAGGTGCCGACAATCTTCACCCATAACGACCTCGACATCATCGCCCATTCGAAGCGCGTGACCGGCGTGACGCCGTGGGCGTCGCAGCTGCGGCTCTGGGAAGTCGGCGTCGCGAAGTAAGGCGGCGCAGCCGGCCGCGGCATCGGACGGGGCCGGCAACAAGGCTTGGGAGGGTCTTCGATGTTTCGATTTGCGTTGACGCGGATCGCGATGGCGTTGCCGACACTGCTGATCGTGTCGGTCTCGGTTTTCGTCCTGATCCGGCTGATTCCCGGCGATCCCGCCCAGCTGATGCTGGGCGACCTGGCGACGCCCGCGAGCCTGGCCGACCTGCGCGCCCGGCTCGGCCTCGACCAGAGCCTGCCGGCGCAGTTCGGCATCTGGTTCGGCAAGGTATTGACCGGTGATTTCGGCCAGTCGATCTCGTCGCAGCAGGCCGTGCTGCCGCTCATCCTGCAGCGCTTCTGGATATCAGCGCAGATCGTGCTCGTCGCCGTGCTGCTGGCAAGCTTCGTCGCCGTGCCGGCCGGCGTGATCGCCGCCTGGAAGCAGGACACGCCGATCGATCTCGGCCTCGTCGCCACGGCGACGCTGCTGCTTTCGATCCCGACCTTCTGGCTCGGCCTGCTGCTCCTGCTCTTCTTCGGCCTCAAGCTCGAATGGCTGCCCGTCGTCGGCTATGTCTCGATCGCCGAGAACCCCTGGGCCGGCATTCTCTACCTCGTCATGCCGATCATGACGTTGTTCCTGCACGAGATCGGCGTGATCCTGCGCATGGCGCGCGCCTCGACGCTGGAAGTGCTCAGGCTCGACTACATCACCCATGCCCGCGCCAAGGGCCTCTCCGAGAGCGCGGTGCTCTGGCGCCATGCCTTCAAGAACGCCTTCGGCCCGACCTGGACGCTGATCGGCCTCGTGCTCGGCAACCTGCTCGGCGGCATCGCGGTGGTCGAGACGGTCTTCACCATCCCCGGCCTCGGACGCCTCCTGGTCGATGCGATCTTCGCGCGCGACTACCCCGTGATCCAGGGCTGCATGCTCTTCGTCGCCTTCACCTATGTGCTGGTGAACCTCGTCATCGACCTCTGCTATCCGGTCTTCGATCCAAGGGTGGCTGCGCAATGAGCAGCGACAGCACAACGAGCGGTGGCGGCACCATGAAGAAGCCCGGCCGAATGAAACTCCCCGCCCCCAATGCGATCGTCGGCGGCACGCTGATCGGCATCCTTCTCGCCGCCGCCGGCACCGGCGCGCTCTGGACGCCCTACGATCCGCTCAAGCTCTCCTTCCGCGAGAAGCTCGTGGCGCCCGGCGCCGCCCATTGGCTCGGCACCGACGAATTCGGCCGCGACGTGCTCTCGCGCCTGATGGCGGGCGCCGCGACCTCGGTCTGGATCAGCCTGCTCACCGTCTCGCTCGCCGTCGTCTTCGGCACGCTGATCGGCCTGTTCTCCGGCTATATGCGCGGCTGGATCGACCGGGTGATCATGGCCTTCAACGATGCGCTGCTCGCCTTCCCCGGCATCCTGCTGGCGCTCGGCCTGCTCGCGGTCGTCGGCGCCAACAAATACGGCATCATCGTCGCGCTCGGCATCGCCTACACGCCCTCGGTCGCCCGCGTCGTGCGCGGCACGGCGCTCTCGCTGCGCGAGCGCGAGTTCATCGCCGCCTCCCGCGTCATGGGCAACTCCGAGGCCTTCACCATGGCCCGCCATATCCTGCCGAACTGCATCGCGCCGCTGACCGTGCTGGCGACCTCGATGTTCGGCTATGTGCTGCTGGCCGAGAGCGCGCTCTCCTTCCTCGGACTCGGCGTGCCGCCGCCGGCCCCGACCTGGGGCAATATGCTCGCCGGCTCCAGGCCCTATATCGGCCAGGCCGTCTGGCTCGGCATCTTCCCGGGCCTGTGCATCTCGCTGACCCTGCTCGGCATCAACCTGCTCGGCGACGCCGTGCGCGACAGGCTCGACCCGCGGATGAGGGGCTCGCGATGACACAGGCGTTTTCAAGCGAAGTGGGCATCGGTTCGCGTCAAGACAACGCGTTGAACAAGAGCGCCGCTCCCCTCCTCGACGTCTCCGGGCTGACGCTCAGGATCGGCGCCTCCGGCCGCAGCGTCGTCAACGACGTCTCCTTCCAGGTCTTCCCCGGCGAGATCGTCGGCATCGTCGGCGAATCCGGCTCGGGCAAGACGCTCGCCGCCCGCGCCGTGATGGGCTTCATCCCGCCGGCAGTCGCGCTCACCTCCGGCACCATCCGCTTCGACGGGCAGGATGTCTTGGCGATGAGCGGCAAAGATCTGCGCGCCATGCGCGGCTCCCGCGTCGGCATGGTCTTCCAGGAGCCGATGACCTCGCTCAACCCGTCGATGCTGATCGGCCGCCAGCTCGACGAGGGCCTGGCGCTGCACCGCAAGCTCGACGCACCCGCGCGCCGCGCGCTGATCCTCGACATGCTCCGCCGCGTCGGCCTGCGCGATCCGGAAGGGGCGCTCACCGCCTATCCGCACCAGTTCTCCGGCGGCATGCGCCAGCGCATCATGCTGGCCTCGGTGATGCTGCTGAAGCCGGCGCTGCTGCTTGCCGACGAGCCGACCACGGCCCTTGACGCCGTCGTCCAGCGCGACGTGATGGAGCTGATGGTCGACCTGACCAAGGCCAACGACACCGCCGTGCTGCTGATCTCGCATGATCTCGGCATGGTCGCGCGCTATTGCAGCCGCATTGTCGTGATGTGCCAGGGCGACGTGGTCGAGCAGGGCAAGGCCGAGGACCTCCTCGCCCGGCCGCAGCACCCCTATACGCGCAAGCTGCTCTCGGCGATGCCGCATCGGCTGCCGGCGCGACTCCTGCCGCAGGCAAAGACGCCGATCGTCTCTGTGCGCGACCTCGTCGTCGAATATCCCGGCCGGCAGGGCTTCTTCCGCAAGGAGGCAGCCAAGCGCGCGCTTCACGGCATCAGCCTCGACGTCCAGCCGGGCGAGGTCGTCGCCGTGGTCGGCGGCTCGGGCTCGGGCAAGACCACGCTCGGCCAGTCGATCGCCGGGCTGGTGAAGCCGGCCGGCGGCGAGATCCGCTTCAATGGCAAACCGATCACCCGGAGCGAGACGGCCTATTGGGACTATCGGCTGAACTGTCAGATGGTCTTCCAGGACCCCTATTCCTCGCTCGACCCGCGCATGACCATCGGCCAGCTCGTCGCCGAGCCGCTGCGCCTCGTACCGGACATGACTCCGGCCGACAGGAAGGCGCGCGTCGCCGAGGTTCTCACCGAGGTCGGTCTGAAGGACGGCTTCGCTGACCGCTATCCGCACGAGCTCTCCGGCGGCCAGCGCCAGCGCATCGCGATCGCGCGTGCCATCGTGCGCCGGCCGGGCTTCGTGATCGCCGACGAGCCGGTCTCGGCGCTCGACGTCACCGTCCGCGCGCAGGTGCTCGAGCTCTTCGACGAATTGCAGAAGAAGCACGGCTTCTCCTGCCTGTTCATCAGCCATGATCTCGGCGTGGTCGAGCAGGTCGCCGACCGCGTCATCGTCATGCAGGACGGCCGCATCGTCGAGGAAGGTCCCCGCGACGACATCTTCGACAATCCGCAGCACGCCTATACGCGCAAGCTGCTTGCCGCCGTTCCTGGCCTCGAAAGCACCGAAAACGGCGGCGTCAGGCTGTTCTGGCGGCTGGGCGAGGCCGAGGCGCCGGCCTCAGTCTGAATTGCGCGATGCTCGGGCCAGACCCGAGCATCTCATGCCGGAGGAGGCTCCAGCCTTCTCGTCCGGAGATTCCCGGGTCGCCGCTGACGCGGCGCCCGGGAATGACGGCGTAGAGTAACTCAGCGCTTGCGCTTGGCGCCGACCAGCTCGTCCCATTTGCGGAAGGCGACGACCATCTTGTCGGGCTTCAGCGGCAGCTCGATCGGGTTCTTGGCGATCAGATCGGCATATTCGGGCCGGCCGAACTCCGCGATCACCTCCTGGCTGCGCTTCGGCGCGAGCGAGAGCGGCACATCCTTCACCGCCGGGCCCGGATAGAGATAGCCCTCGTCATAGGAATAGGCCTGCATCTTCGGCGTCAACACATGCGCCATGATGTCGAGCACGACGGCGAGGCGATCGTTCGGAATGCCCTTCGGTACGCACATGAAGAAGGCATCCGAGACCCAGTGGAAGCCCTTCAGCGTCTGGATCTTGGCTTCCTTCGGCACGATGCCGAGCGCGCGCGGGTTGATGTCCCAGCCCGTCGTCGAGATGATGATGTCGCGCGAACCGTCGCCGAACTCCTTCATCGTCGCGCCGGTGCCGGCCGGGTAATACTCGATGTGCTCGCCGAGCTCCTGCAGATAGGCCCAGGTCTTGTCCCAGCCATTGACCGGATCCTGCGGGTCCTTGTCGCCAAGCAGATAGGGCAGGCCCATCATGAAGGTGCGGCCCGGGCCGGAATTGGTCGGGCGCGCATACATGAACTTGTTGGGGTTGGCCTTGGCCCAGGCCAGCAGCTCCTCGGCCGTGGTCGGCACCTGCTTGACGCGGTCCGGCATGTATTCGAGCAGCGGGCCGGAAGGGTAGTAGTTCACCACCGTGCCGAAGCCCGCGCCCTGCGCCTTGTGCAGGTTGAGCGCTGCCGGCTCGTAATTCTCCTCGATCTTCGGGAATTTGTCGGCGAAATCCGGGAAGATCTTGAGCCAGAGATTCTGCTCCAGCCCGGCAGCGAGGCCGTCGGAGCCGGTCAGGATGAGGTCGAGATCGGCGCGGCCCGCATCCTGTTGCGCCTTGATCTTGCTCGCCAGTTCGGGGGCCGGCGCCTTCACATAGGTGATGCGCGAGACCAGCTTGGGATTGGCGCTGCGATAATCGTCGAAGGCCTGCTGCATCAGTGCCAGCGCGCCGCCGACATCGATGATGTTGATGCCGACCGGTGCCGAAGGCAGCGGCGGCGAGGCGGCGAAGGCGCCGCTGCCGCCGACGGTCAACGCGCCGAGCCCGCCCAGAACGGTGCGGCGATCCACGCCCTTGGAAAATTCAGTCATTGTTCTCCCCTTCTTGCTTTGGATGGTGACGTCTTCAGGCTGCCGCATGGGCGGCGAAGTCGCGGGTGAGGTCGCCGATCCGCGCGCCGCGGACGTGCAGCTCCGGCGACCATTCGATCTCGCTCTTCGGCAGGGCGATGCCCGCCGCTTGGAGCGCTGCGGCGATGCAGGCCAGCGCATGGGTCGAGGCCATGGCGACCGCCTCCTCCGGCGTCGCGAGGCCCCAGGCCACGACGTTGCGCACGGCATCGTCGAGCTTCAGTGCCGAACCCGCCAGCGAAGCGCCGCCCGGCTGGCGCACCGAGCCATCGGCAGCGAGGTCGACCGGCATGCCGGCGAAGCTGTAGCGCCCCGGCACGGCGCCGGCTGCGACCACCGCATCGGTGACGAGGATCGAGCGTTCGAAACCCTTGGCCCGGATCAGGCTCTTGAGGGCTTTCGGGTGGATATGGATGCCATCCGCGATGAAGCCCGCCATGAGCCGATCTTCCGCGAGCTGCGCGAAAAGCGGATTGACGAGCTTGTGCAATTGCTGCGGCAGGCCGTTGCCGAGATGGGTCGAAAGCGTCGCGCCTGCATCGGCAGCGACTGCGACGGTCTCGAAATCCGCGGCGGAATGCCCGATGGCGACAACCTTGCCCATTCCCGCCAGCTTGCCGGCAAGCGCGACGCCGCCCTCGACCTCCGGCGCCAGCGTCACCATCAGGATCGGCCGCGACAGCAAGGTTTCGAGATGCGCGACCAGTTCGGCGGTTGCGGCCGTCATCGCCTCCGGCGGATGGCAGCCCGCATAGCCGGCAGACGGGTTCAGGAATGGCCCTTCGAGGTGATAGCCAGGGCACATCAGCGGCCCGAGCCGGCTCTCGCTCACCGCCCTGTCGAGCGCCCGGAAGCGCTCTTCCAGCTCCTGCGGATGCGCGGTGATGATCGTCGGCAGGCAGATGGTGACGCCCGTCGCCAGCATCGCCTCCAGCGCCCGGTCCAGTTCGGCGGCCGTGATCGTGCCGGAGTTGAAGTCCACTCCGGCAAAGCCGTTGACCTGCAGATCGACGAGACCGGGCGTGCGCATCGTCAGCCCTTCCGCTCCAGCAGCGAGGCCGCCGCCGGATCGATGAACAGCACCGTACGCTTATGCGTCTGCAGGATCGAGGCGGGCGCGAGATTGCTCACCGGGCCTTCCAGCGCCGCCTTGGCGGCCTCGGCCTTGCGCGTGTCGGACACCGCCAGGATGATCAATTCGCTCTTCAGGATCTGGCGGATGCTCATCGAGATCGCCTGTTGCGGCACCGCCTCGAAGCTCGGGAACCAGCCCTCGCCGAATTGCTGCTGCCGGCAGGCCTCGTCCAGCGTCACCACCAGATAGGGCTGCTCGGTCTCGAAATCGGCCGGCGGATCGTTGAAGGCAAGGTGGCAGTTCTCGCCAATCCCGGCGAAGCAGACGGCGATGCGCCGGCCGGCGATCAGCGTATTGAGCTGCTCCACCGCCGCCTGCGGGTCGCCCTCGCCGTCGACGGGGATGAAGCGCGGCGCGTCGTTGAGCGGCGCCATGAAACGCTCGCGCAGATAGCGGCGGAAGCTTGCCGGATGGCTCTCGCTCAGGCCGACATATTCGTCGAGATGGAACGCCGTGACCTTGGACCAGTCGATGCCCTCGGCCGCCACCAGGTGCTGCAGCATCTCGAACTGGCTCGCGCCGGTCGCCACGATGACGGTCGCCTCGCCGTGGCGGGCAAGCTCATCCCGGATCGCCTGCGCGCCGAGCGCCGCTGCCTGCCGGCCGAGCGCCTCCTTGTCGGAGGCGAGATGCATCTCGATCATCGATTTTTGAACCTTTTACGTCAGGAAATTTTCGATATTCTAGCAACGAGCTTATGAAGCTCAGCCCGAAACGCAATGATTAATTTTGAACGCAACCGTTCTGAATAGAGCCACCCGTGTCGCTGCTGACCCTCGACGAGAACCGCCTCTCCCTCGCCCATGACCGGGACTGCGCGCGCATCTACCGGCTGATCCTGAACGGCCAGGCCCATTCGCGCACCGATATCGGCCGCATGCTGGAACTGCGCTCGACCAGCGTCTCGCGCGTCGTCGGCGATCTCATTGCGCGCCGCCTGGTCATCGAGACCGTCGGCGAGGCCGCCGGGCGCGGGCGGCCGCCAGCGATCCTCGTCGCCCATACCCGCCGCATCGGCGCTTCCGTCATCTATGTCTCCAGCCAGTCCCTCTCGGGAGCATTGGTCGATCTCAACGGCCATCTCGTCGCCGAGCGCCGCAGGGCCATCGCCGGCGAAGCCGACAATGCCGCGATCGCGGAGGCCATGGCCGAGCTGGCGCGCGACCTGCTCGACGCGATGCCGCCCGGCATGAGCCATGCCGGCACCGCCGTTTCGCTCTCCGGCCTGATCGATCTGAAGCGCGGCCAATGGCTGCTGGCCTCGCGCTGGCCGCGCATGCGCGGGCTCGACATCGGCGCCGTGCTCGCGCCGGTTGCCGGTCCGGTCGAGATCTGCCGCAACCTCGACGCCGAATTGCGGGCCCGCGCCGCGCGCGAGCCCGAGCAGTTCGCGGGCGGGACCATCCTGCTGCACTGGGGCTGGGGCATCGGCCTGAGCTTTGCCGTCGACAGCGAGCCCTTCGCGCCGGCCGGTTCCTTCGGCGAGATCGGGCATTGGCGCGTGGCGGCTCTGGGCGGGCGCCCCTGCGGCTGCGGCAACACCGCCTGCCTCGAGACCGGCGCCGCGCTCTGGTCGCTGCTGCCGGCGCTGCGGCGCCATTGGCCCGACCTCGACCAGGACGAGATCCGCCTCGCCCGGCAGCTCGCCGGTCTCGATCTGGTGGCCCTGCCGGAGATCGAGACGGCGGCGCAACTCCTCGCCCGCGCGCTCGCCAATGCCTGCCGCCTGCTCTTCCCCACGCGGATCGCGGTGAGCGGCCCGTTCTCCGCCAATCCCCAGCTCTGGGCCCTGTTCAACACGCTGTTCCGCGCCGAAGGCACGATGGACGGCTTCGCGGTACCGGACCTCGCGGGCGTGCCAGCCAGCCATCTCTACGAGATTCACGGCGCCGCCGCGCCTTTGCTCAGCCGCGCGACCGAGGCGCTGCTGCTGGAAAGAGGCTGATCCACTCGCGCCATATGCTCCAATCCGATGCCCGCCATGCCGCGGAATGCGCTGGCGCACGCACGGGTGGTGCACTAGTATCCCAGGCTAGAGCTCCCGATGCCGCGGACGGCATCGACACAAGAGAGCCGTGAACCCAGGGAGAGAACATGACTTATCCGACACGCCGTACCGTCATGGCCGGAGCAGCCGGCCTCGCCGCCTTGAAAGCCGGCGGAGCGCTGGCGCAGAGCGCCCCCGTGGCACTCAACATTATCGACGTAGCCGGCAACCTGCAGCTGACGCAGGCGGCCATCGAGAAGTTCGCCAAGGACAATCCGAAGCTGATCTCGCGGCTGAACTTCTCGCGCGCGCCTTCGCCCGAGCTGCCGGCCAAGCTCAAGGCACAGCAGCAGGCCAACCGCGTCGATATCGACCTCGTGCTCACCGGCCCCGGCGCCATGTCGGACGGCATCCAGCAGGGGCTCTGGGTCGACGTGTGGAAGTCCCACGCCAAGGACCTGCCGAAGCCGGAGGAGGTCTATCACGAGCAGGCGCTGATGATGCAGCGCAACTTCGGCCAGAACGAAGGCGTCGCCGTCGTGTATTCCCCGTCGGGCCCGCTCTTCGAATATGCGCCCGAGCGCCTCAAGAGCGTGCCGAAGACGGCCGAAGACCTGCTCGCCTATGTCAAGCAGAACCCGAAGCGCTTCACCTATGCCCGCCCCGTCAATTCAGGCCCCGGCTGGACCTGGCTCATGGGCCTGCCCTACATCCTCGGCGATGCCGACCCGACCGACCCGATCAAGGGCTGGGACAAGAGCTGGGCCTATCTCAAGGAGCTCGGCACCGGCGTCGACTACTATCCGGGCGGCACCGCCGCGACGATGAAGGAGCTCGGCGAAGGCACGCGCGACGTCATCGTCTCGACCTTGGGCTGGGACATCAATCCCCGCGTCCTCGGCATCGTGCCGAAGGAGGCCAAGGTCTTCGTCCTCGCCAACACGCACTGGATTCCCGACACCCAGTTCATGTGCATCCCCAGGGGCGTGGGAGCCGACAAGATGCCGGCCCTCGTCGCGCTGATGGCCCATATGCTCAAGCCCGAGGCACAGGCCGTGACCTACGACAAGGGCTATTTCTATCCGGGCCCGGCCGTGAAGGGCGTGACGCTCGCCATGGCGCCGCAGGAGAGCCGCGACATCCTCGCCGAATATGGCCGGCCGGAATATGATGGGCTGATCACCAGCCTGCCGACCCGCCCGCCGCTGACGCCCGAGCGCCTCGTCGCCGCCTTCCGGCGCTGGGACCAGGAGATCGGCGTCGGCCACGGAGCTCCCCAGTAGCCATGCGCTTTGCCGCCATCGGCCTCGACCACCGCCATATCTACCATATGGTCGGTGGTCTCCTCGAAGCCGGCGCGACCTGCGTCGGCTTCGACCCCGCGACCAGCGATGAACGCGTCCTCACCGGCTTCCGCGAGCGTTTTCCCGATCTGGCGGAGAGCACGGCCGACCGGCTGATCGACGACGCGTCCATCGACCTGATCGTCTGTGCCGCCATTCCGGCGCAGCGCGCCGACATCGCCATCCGCGCCATGCGGGCCGGCAAGGACGTGATGGTCGACAAGCCCGGCGTCACCAGCTTCGATCAGCTTGCCGCGGTGGAGAAGGCCGCCGCCGAGACCGGGCGGATCTTCTCGATCTGCTTCTCCGAGCGCTTCATCGTTCCCGCCACGATAATAGCCGGCAAATTGATTGCCGATGGCGCGATCGGACGCGTCGTGCAGACGCTTGGAGTCGGCCCTCACCGCCTCAACCGCGCGATCCGGCCGGATTGGTTCTTCGACAAGCGCCATTATGGCGGCATCCTCACCGACATCGCCTCGCACCAGATCGACCAGTTCCTGCATTTCACCGGCTCGGAGGGCGCCGAGATCATAGCCTCCGGCGTCGGCCATTTCGGCGTTCCCGATCTGCCCGACTTCGAGGATTTCGGCGAGGCTCTGCTGCGCAGCGACAGGGCCGGCGGCTATGTCCGCGTCGACTGGTTCACCGCCGACGGGCTGTCGACCTGGGGCGACGGCCGCCTCACCATTTTGGGCACCGAAGGCACGATCGAGATGCGTAAATATGTCGACATCGCCGGCCGCCCCGGCACCGACCACGTCTTCCTGGTCGACAAGGCCGGCACCCGCCACATCGACGCTTCCAGCGAGCCCCTGACCTACTTCCGCAATCTGATCGCCGATATCGGCGCCCGCAGCGAAACCGCGATGAGCCAGCGCCACGCCTTCACCGTCTGCCGGCTCGCGCTGGAGGCGCAGGAGAGGGCGGCCTGGCTGCCGGCTCGACCGAATAACGCATGAGTGTCATCCCGGGTCGCAGCGCAGCGGAGACCCGTCCATGCCTGAACCTTTGCCGGAAGCGCTCCGGCATGGATCCCGGATCGGCGGGCTTCGCCGCTTGTCCGGGATGACCGCGGTTGAAACGATTTAACGAGGACGGGGATCGCCTGACATGACACGCAAGCTCGGCATCGCCGTGATCGGGCTCGGCCCGGCTTCCTTGCCGCACTCCAAAAGCCTCCTCGACCTCGCCGATCGTGCGGATGTGCGCTGGGCCGTGAGCCGGACGCCGGATCGCGCCGAAGCCTATGCCAGACAATTCCCCTTCCCGACGACCACCGATCTCGATGCCGTGCTGACAGACCCTGCCGTCGATGCCGCCATCGTCCTGACCCCGCCGAGCAGCCATCTCGACGTCTCCGCACTCTGCCTTGAAGCCGGCAAACATGTTCTCGTCGAGAAGCCGCTGGAATTGACCAGCGAGCGCGGCCAGCGCCTCGTCGACACCGCGCGCCGCACCGGCAGGACCTTCGGCGTCGTGCTGCAGCACCGCTTCCGCCCGGCAAGCCTGCGCCTGAAAGCCGCCCTGCAATCGGGCGAACTCGGCACGCTCGAAGCCGCTTTCCTCTCCGTCCCATGGTGGCGCCCCCAGAGCTATTACGACGAACCCGGACGGGGCACGATTGCCCGCGATGGCGGCGGCGTGCTGCTGACGCAGGCGATCCACTCGCTCGACCTGTTCCGCTCGCTTGTCGGCGTCTCCAGGGTCGTCGCGGCGCAGGCTCGCACCACCGCGCTCCACCGCATGGAGACCGAGGACTACGTCTCGGCGTTGCTGGAAACCGGCAATGGTGCACCCGCCACGCTGGTGACGACGACCGCCGCCTATCCCGGCTATCCCGAGCGTATCGAGATCACCGGCACCAAGGGTTTCGCGGCCCTGATCGGCGGGCGCTTGCGCCTCGCTTTCCTCGACGGAAGCGAGGAGATCGTCGAGGCCGAGGGCTCGACCGGCAGCGGCGCCAACATCATGGACTTCCCGCATGATGCCCACCGGGCCGTCATCGCCGACTTCATCGATGCGATCGCGCAAGGCCGCGACCCCATCGTCACCGGTGAGGAGGCGCTGAGCTCGCAAAGGCTCGTCGACGATATTTTGCAGGCGGCGCGGCGCAGCGCTTGACTTGTATCTGATTTGTATCTTCCTATGCGGCATCCCGCCGGGAGTGTCGCATGGTTCGCTATCAGGAGATCGCCCACAGTCTCGAACTCGGCCTTGCGGCCGGGGGGGACGCTGCCCGGGCGATTCCCTCGGAGCATGAGCTCTGCGAACGCTACGGCGCCAGCCGCACGACGATCCGCGCGGCACTGAAGCAATTGCAGGACCAGGGGCTGATCGAGCGCCGGCAGGGCAAGGGCACCTTCTACCGGCCGCGCCACATCACCAAGCATCTCGGCAGCATCGTCGACTTCCACAGCGAGGCCCGCATGGCGGGCCGCGTGCCGAAGACGCAGGTTCTCGCTCTAACCTCCCGCGGGGCGACGCCGGCCGAATTCGCGCTGTTCGGCGGCGATATCGCCAAAGACGGCATCGTCGAGCTCCTGCGCCTGCGCAGCCTCGACGATCAGCCGGCCGTGCTGCAGCGCTCGCGCCTCGGTGCCGCCGTGCTCGGCGAGGCGAAGGCGGACGCGCTGATGAACGCCTCGCTCTATCGCTATCTCGCCGAATGCCGCGGCATCCATGTCGCCACGGTCGAGGAAACGCTGGAGCCCCTCGCTGCGGGCGTCGAGGATGCCGGCCATCTCGGCATCCCCGCCGGCACGGCGATCTTCCGCTCGCAGCGCGTCGCCCGCGATGGGATCGGAGCCGTCGTCGAGGTCAGCGACAACCTGATCCGCGGCGACATCTACCGCTTCACCATCCGCCGGCAGGTCGGGAGCGCCGCATCATGAGTGTGGTTCTTGCCTGCGACCTCGGCGGCACCAGCTTCCGCGCCGCGCTCGTCGACGCGCAGGGCCGTACGCTTGCGGAAAGCGTCATCATCGGCCCGACGCTGATCGACCGCATGGGCTGGTCGGAGGTCGATGCCGAAGCCTGGTGGACGATCTTCAGCGAAGCGGCCGACCAACTCGCCGAGGCCGAACCGGAGCTGTTCGGCGCGGTCGAGGGCATCGCCATCTGCGGCGTCACGCGCACACAGGTCTTCCTCGGCCGTGACGGGCGCCAGCTCCGGCCGGCCATCACCTGGAAAGATACCCGTTCGGAAGCCGCGGCGGCGCGGCTGCGTGGCCGGCTCGGCAGCCATCCCGAGGCCGAGCGCATCAACGCCTTCCACCCGCTGGCTCGCCTCGCCTGGCTGGCCGAGGAAGAAAGCGCGTGCTTCAGAGCCCTGGCCAGCGTGCTGGATCCTAAGGATTGGCTCAATTTCCGCCTCACCGGCAAGCAAGGGGGAGACCCCGTCTCGATGGCCCGGCTCATGGCCTGCACCGAAGGGACGGAAAGCGGCGCCCCCCTTGCGGCCATCGGGCTGACGGCCTCCGTCATCCCGCCAGTGCTGGAGCCCTGTGCGGTGCTGGCACCGGTTCAGCCCGGTCTGCCGGGTGCGCTCGGCCGGCTGGCGGGCGTCCCCGTCTTCTGCTCGTCGAGCGACACATGGGTCGCCGTCACCGGGCTCGGCGCGATGCGGGCCGGATTCGCCTACAACATCTCCGGCACCACCGAAGTCCTCGGCGTCGTCGGCGAGAACGCCGCTGCCGCGGAAGGCCTGCTGACGGTTGACTGGCGCGGCCTCTGGCAGCTTGGCGGCCCCAGCCAGAACGGTGCCGATACCGCCGCTTGGCTGGTCTCGCTGCTCCACGGCACAGAACGCGGTTTCGCCAGCGTCGGCGACGGCATCGGCAAGCTCCTCGCCGGGCGCCGGCATCCGCAGCCGCTCGTCTTCCTGCCCTATCTCCAGGGTGAGCGCGTACCCTATTGGAATCCGGCTTTACGCGGCGCCTTCCTCGGCCTCGGCCGCCAGCACGGTGCGACCGATCTCGCTTACGCCGTGCTGGAGGGCGTCGCCTTCCTCAACCGCATCGTGCTCGAACGGGCCGAGGCCGCACTCGGCGGCCCGGTCGGCGAAATCCGCTTCGGCGGCGGTGCCGCTTCCAATCCGGTCTGGGCGCAGATCAAGGCGGATATCTGCAACCGCCCGGTCGTGGTCGGCGCGGCGAAGGAACCCGGCCTGCTCGGCGCCGCCATCATCGCCTGGACCGGCCTCGGCCGCTTCCCCTCGCTCGCGGTGGCGCAAGAGACACTCGTCGCTCCCGCCCGCCGCTATGAGCCGAGCCCCGCCCGCCGCGACGCCTACGACGCGCTCTTTTCCGTCTTCCGCCGCGCCGAGGCCGCGCTCGCTCCCGTCTCGGCCGATCTCGCCGGGCTCTCGCGCAGCGCCGGCAGCCTGCCCGGCATCCATACCCCGCCATCGCTTCCGTAAGGACCCGACGCCATGAAGACCCTCGTTCAGACCGAATATGGCCGCGACCACCTACTGGTCGGCTGCGTCCATACGCTCGCCTTGCCCGGCACGCCGCTCTACGACCGCAGCGGCGGCATGCGGAAGATCGTCAACCAGGCGAAGGAAGAAGCCAGGATCCTGGAGGAGGCCGGCTTCCACGCTCTGCTCTACACCAATGAATCCGATATGCCCTATGAGTCGAACATGCCGGTCGAGGTCGTCGCGGCGATGACCGAGGTGATCGCCGAATGCCAGGCGCGGACGAAGCTGCCGCACGGCGTCAACATGCTGATCGACCCGCCAGCCTCCATCGCCGTCGCCCATGCCACCGGCGGGCGCTTCGTGCGCGCCTTCCTGACCGGGCTGCTCGCCGGCGACATCGGCATGATGACGCCGGATGGCGCCCGCGCCCTGCGCCTGCGCGCCAATCTCGGCGCCGAGAACATCCGCATCATCTGCAACGTCACGCCGGGCTTCTCGATCAATCTCGACAATCGCCCGGTCGAGCAGCTCGCCTCCGGCGCGGTCTTCATCGGGCTTGCGGATATCGTCTGCGTCGGCGGGCCCGCTGCCGGCAAGGAGGCCGATATCGCGGTGATCGAGCGCGTCGCGAAGCAGGTCTCGGACACGCCCGTCGCGGTCGGCACCGGCGTCGCCGAGGAGAATATCGCACGGCTCGCGGAGGTCGCCGAGATCTTCATCATCGGCACCTCGATCAAGAAGGACCGCCAGACCCTGAATCCGGTCGACCCGAAGCGCGCCGAGGCGCTGGTGCGCGCCTATGAAGCCCGCAAGGCCGCCTGAGATGGACAGGCCCGCACCCGCAAAGCCCGTCACCCTCGTCACCGGCGCCTCCGGCGGCATCGGCTCGGCGCTTGCCTTGGCGCTTGCAGCGGCAGGCCATCGCCTCGTGCTCTGCGGGCTCGATCCGGGCGGGCTCGACGCTGTGGCCGCGGAGGTCGCGGCCGCAGGAGGCGAAGCGGCGACGCTGGCCGGCGATGTCCGCGAGCGCGACTTTGCGCAGGCCGCCGTCGATCTCGCCACCTCCCGCTTCGGCCGGCTCGACCATCTCGTCACGGGTGCCGGCGCCTCGCGCCCGGTGCCATTGGTCGAGATGGAGGATGACGAGTGGGACAAGCTCGTCGACATCAACCTCTCGGCCGTCTTCCGCATCTCGAAGGCCGCCGCGCGGCAGATGATCGATCAGGCCGAAGGCGGCGCCATCGTCCACATCTCCTCGATCGCTCATGCCAATGGCGGCGCTAATCTCGCCTATGGCTCGGCCAAGGGTGGCGTCGCGACGCTGACCTACGGCATGGCCCAGCAGCTCGGCCGGCATGGCATCCGCGTGAATGCAGTTGCGCCCGGCATCATCGATACGCCAATGGTGAGGAACGGATTCGCCCAGCACTTCAACGCGCTGGTCGAGGGCGCGGCGTTGCGCACGCCGCTGGGGAGATTGGGACGGCCCGAGGATGTCGCCAACGTGATCGCTTTCCTGCTCTCGCCGGGCGCCGCCTTCGTCACCGGGGCGCTGATCCCGATCACCGGCGGCATCGAGATTCTCTCGCCGATCTCCACCATCGCGAAGGGGGCCTGAATTGGGCCGCATCGACCCGCGTGAGGTGATCGGGCGCTATGGCACGGCTCTCGCCGGGCTGGCCCTGATCCTGTTCTTCCTGATCTTCGCGCCGAACTTCGCCAGCGCCACCAACATCATCAACGTGCTGAAGGATACGAGCTTCCTCGCCATCCTGGCACTCGGCTTCGCGCTCGCCTTCACCGTGGCGGAGCTCGATCTCTCCGTGGCGGAGATGGCGAGCCTGGCCGCCGTCGTCTGCGGCTGGCTGGTGCAGTTGCAATATCCGCCCATCGTCGCCGTCGCGGCGGCGCTCGGCGTCGGCATCGTGCTCGGCTCGCTCAACGGCTACGGCGTCACCGTGCTGCGCATCCCCTCGCTGATCATGACGCTCGGCACTGCCGCGATCGCCAAGGGCCTCGCCTTCATGATCACCCAGGGCGTCGCCTTCGTCGGGCGCTGGCCGGTCGGCTTCACCGGGCTGGCGCGCGGCTATACCTTCGGCATCCCAAATCTCGTGCTCTGGATGGCCGGCGCCACGCTCTTCGCCTGGGGGCTCGTTAAATGGACCAGGACTGGCGCCCATATGGTCGCGACCGGCGAGGCCGATGAAGCCGCACGGCTCGCCGGCATCGCGACGGCGCGGATGAAGCGCATCGGCCTGCTGCTCGCCGGGGTCTTCGCCAGCATCATGGCCGTGCTGCTAGCCGCCAACCTGTCCTCGGCGGCGCCGAACATGGCCGGCGACTACCTGCTCTACGCCATCGCCGCCGTTCTGCTCGGCATGACCATGTTCGATCCGGGCAAGCCCAACATCCCGGGCACGGTCTTCGCGGCGCTGGTGCTCAAGGTGCTCGGCAACGGCTTGGTGCTGCTCGGCGCGCCCTATTACATTCAGGACATCGTGCTCGGCGCGATCATCATCGGCTCGGTCGCCTTCTCGGCCAGCGCGATGAAGAAGGCGGCGTTCAAGGTCTAGTGCGGATATAAACGATCCATAACGAGGGGAGTGGTTTCGATGTTCGGCAAGAGTGGGCTTGGTTTGAGGAACATGCTGGTGGCCGCCGCCGCGCTCGTCGCGCTCGGGCAACCGGCCGGGGCCTTCGAGGTCGGCATCATCGGCTTCCAGTTCTCGTCGGAGACGCATGCCCGCGTCGCCAACGCCGCCGCGGCCGCCGCCAAGGCCAAGGGCTGGGGCGTCACGCTGCTGAACTCGGAAGGCGCGCTGCCGAAGCACGCCGAGCAGTTCGACGCGCTGATCGCCAAGAAGGTCGACGCCATCATCATCGCCATGGGCAAGCCGGTCGAGGCCGACGCCCAGTTCAAGGCGGCCAAGGACGCCAAGATCCCCGTCATCACGGTCCAGTCCGGTTCGAGCCCGCACGCGCTCTTCGACATCCAGACCAACGAATACAAGGTCGGAGCCGAGGCCGCGCTCTATCTGCTCGGCCAGCTCGGCTATCAGGGCAACATCGTTAGCGCCCGCTTCGACCTCAACGTCGCCTCGCGCATCCGCGGCCGCCTGCTCGACGCCGTCCTCGCCGAGAACCAGGCGGTGAAGGAGCTCGGCAAATTCTCCATGGCGCGCACCCAAAGCTGGCGCGACGACGTCCGCGCCGGCATGCAGGCGCTGCTGCTGCAGAACCAGGGCAAGATCAACGGCATCTGGGCATCCTTCGACGGACAGGCCTACATTATCGACGACCTGCTGCAGGCGCAGGGCGTGAAGAAGGGCCAGATCCCGCTGATCTCGGTCGATGGCGGCAAGGAGAGCTACGAGCGCATCGCCGATCCCGCCTCGACTTTCGTCGCCACGGTCGCGATCCCGTTCGAGGAGATGGGCAAGCAGGCCGTCGACGCGATCCAGGCGATCGTCGTCGAGAAGAAGCCGAAGGAGACCATCGCGTCGGGCCCCTATCTCTTCACGGAAGCCGTGCTGGTCGACAAGAACAACGTCCAGCAGTTTCTGAAGAAGTAAGGACGCGAACCGTCATGCTCGGGCTTGCCTCGAGCATCTCGGAAACCTGCGCCCTCTCGTCCTGAGATTCCCGGGTCGAAGCCTGCTTCGCCCGGGAATGACGGCAAGCCGTTCCGCAATCCCCGGATGATCCATCCATGACCCCCACCCCCCTCCTCTCGCTGCGCGGCATCGGCAAGAGCTACGGCCCGGTCGTCGCTGTCAGCGACGTTGATCTCGACATCTTCCCTGGCGAGGTCGTGGCCTTGTGCGGCGACAACGGTGCCGGCAAGTCGAGCCTGATCAAGGTGATCTCCGGCGCGGAGGAGGCGACGGCCGGCACGATCAGCCTGCGCGGCAAGCCCGTCACCTTCGCCTCGCCGCATGATGCGCTCGAGAACGGGGTCGCGACGATCTATCAGGACCTAGCGCTGGCCCCGCGCCTCTCCATCGCCCAGAACGTCTTCATGGGCTCGGAGCTGACCAAGCCGGTGCTGCTGCCCTTCCTGCGCATCCTCGACAAGAAGCGGATGATCGCGGAATCGCAGCGCTACCTGTCGCAGCTCTCCGCCGCCGTCACAGACATGACCCGCCCCGTCGAGCGGCTCTCCGGCGGCCAGCGTCAGGCCGTCGCGATCTCCCGCGCCCTGCGCTGGAACGCCGAGATCATCATCATGGACGAGCCGACCGCCGCACTCGGCGTCAAGGAGAGCGCGCTCGTGCTCGACCTCATCCGCAAGCTCAAGGCCGACGGGCGCACCGTCATCCTGATCAGCCACAACATGCGCGATGTCGTGGCGCTGGCCGACCGCGTCATCATCATGGGCGCCGGGCGCAAATACGTCGACCGCCCGCTTGGGGACCTCACCGCCGACGACATCGCCCATCTGATCATGGCCGGCAACGCCAAGGCGGCCTGACAACCATGCGCGAGACGATCATCGTCGATACCGATCCGGGGCAGGACGACGCCGTCGCGCTGCTGCTCGCCTTCGCCAGCCGGGATCAGCTCGATGTCAAGGCGATAACGACGGTCGCCGGCAACGTCCCGGTCGCTCAGACCACGGCGAATGCGCTGCGCATCCGCGACCTGGGCGAACGCGCCGACATCCCCGTCCATCGCGGCGCCGAAGGCCCCCTCGTCTTCCCGCTTGAAACGGCCGAATTCGTCTGCGGTCCGGATGGGCTCGCGGGGGCGGGGCTTCCTGCGCCTGCAAGCGAAGCCGCACCCGGCCATGCCGTGCAGACGATCATCGACATCTGCCGTGCGGCCCCGGAGGGTGGAATCACGCTCTGCCCGCTCGGGCCGCTGACCAATCTGGCGCTCGCCTTCCGGCTCGCGCCGGACATCCTACCGAAGGTGAAGCGCATCGTGGTGATGGGCGGCGCCATCGGGCTCGGCAACATCACGCCCGCGGCCGAGTTCAACACCTATGTCGATCCGCACGCCGCCGCGGTCGTCTTCGGCTGCGGCCGCCCGATCGTGATGTTCGGCCTCGGCGTCACGCTCCAGGCTATTGCCAGCCACGCGCAGATCGCGTGCATCGGCACGCTCGGCACCAGAACGGGCACGGCGATACACGGGATGCTCGTCCGCCCACGCCCCGGCGGACTCGGCTCCGACGGCCATCCGATGCACGACCCCTGTGTCATCGCCTTTCTGCTCTGGCCGGAGCTGTTCGACGGGCGTGATTGCTTCGTCACGGTCGAGACCGGCGATAACCCCTTGCGCGGCCGCACCACGATCGACTGGAACGGACGGCTGAAACAGGTGCCCAACGCCCATGTCGTCTCGGCCGTGAAGGCCCATGAGCTGTTCGAGCGCCTGATCGAGCGCCTCGCCACCTTGCCCTGAGAGTTAAAAGCCATGCCGCATTTCGTCGAAGCGCTGCAACTGGAGGCCACCGAGGCCATCGCGCAGATGCAGGAGGCCGCATTGCGGGCACGCCACGCCCATGCCCGCGCCGAGCTGATGCGGCACATGCTGACCACCGCCCGCAAGGTCAGGGACAAGCCGAAGGCGGAAGCCGTCGAGACCGTCGTGCGCGAATGGATGGACGCCTGGAACCTCGGCCGCGCCGAGTGGCCGCACATCGCCCGCGAGATGGAGGCCTTCACCGAGGCCTTCCATGACTACGCCAACGATCCCGGCGAGGCGCATGACACGCGCTTGCGCGAAACCTGCGCCACGCTCGACGCCGCCCTCGAACAAGAAGGCACCTCGATCTCTGACCAGATGGCCTTCCGCTCGCAATGCGCTCATGGCTGGTGGGAGCTGGTGAAGCCGGTCCCGGACGATCTGCCCGGCCGCAAGCCGCGCCCCTCGATCCCCCCGCTTGAATCCGGCAAAGCATTCTGGGAAGCCGGCTGCGCCGAGTTCTGCAAGTAGGCTGCGTTCTCACGGAAGCGCGGGTCATCCCGGCCGGAGCGAAGCGCGGAGCCGGGATCCATGCCTGAACCTTGCTCGGAAACGCTCCAGTATGGATCCCGGGTCAAGCCCGGGATGACCGCGTATTTCCGCGACAGAACAGCGAGCCCGGTGCTCAGCTCTCCAGGAACTGCATCCTGTACAGCCGGGCATAGGCTCCGTCGCGGGCCAGAAGCTCGTCATGGCTGCCGGTCTCGACGACCTTGCCCTCGTCCATCACGACGATCAGGTCGGCCTCGCGAATGGTCGAGAGCCGGTGCGCGATGACGATGGTGGTGCGCCCCTTCATCAGCTTCGCCAGCGCCTGCTGGACGAGGCGTTCGGATTCGGTGTCGAGCGCGCTCGTGGCTTCGTCGAGCAGCAGAATCGGCGCATCCTTTAGGATGGCGCGTGCGATGGCGATGCGCTGGCGTTCGCCGCCGGAGAGCTTGTGGCCGCGCTCGCCGACCGAGGCGCCGTAGCCGCCCGGCATCGCCATGATGAAGTCATGTGCGGCCGCGGCCTGGGCGGCGGCGACGATCTCCTCCTGTGTGGCATCGGGGCGGCCGAAGGCGATGTTGGCGCGCACCGTGTCGTCGAACAGCACCACGTCCTGGCTGACCACGCCGATCCGATGGCGGAGGCTCTCGAGTGTCACATTGCGCAGGTCCTGACCGTCGATCTCGATGCGTCCCCCGCTCGGATCGTAGAGGCGCGGCACCAAAGCGAGCAAGGTCGACTTGCCCGAGCCGGAGCGGCCGACCAGTGCCGTCATCTTGCCGCCCTGGGCGACGAGTTCGATACCCTCCAGCGCGCGCTGATCCTCGCGATAACGGAAGCGCAGATGCCGGAAGGCGACTTCGCCGGTCTTGATCGCCAGGGGCTTGGCGCCCGGTCTTTCGACGATCTGCGGCTTCTCGTCGATTAGCGCGTAATAGCGCTTCAGAGAGGCGCCGGCTTCCTGGACGATGGCGTTGAGGTTGCCCAGCGAACGCATCGGCTGCGCCGCGAGCAGCAGTGCCGAGACATAACCGGTGAAATCGCCCACAGTCGATGAACCCGAAGTGATGCGCACCCCGATCGCGGCGAGCACGCCCGCGACCGCGATGCCGCCGCCGACCTCGAGCAGCGGATCGAGACGGCCGCGCGCATTGGCGGCCTTCATCTTCAGGGTCCTGATGGTCTCGAAGGCGCTGCCCGCACGCTGCTTCAGATAGGGTTCGAGCGAATCCGTCTTGGCGACGCGGGCTCCCTGCAGGCTCTCGGTGACGAGGCTTGCCATGATGCCGGTCTGCTCCTGCTGCGAACTCGCCATGCGCCTGAGCTTGCGACCGATCCGGCCGATCGGATGAGCCACCACCGGCGCGATCAGCAGGACCACCAGCGTCATCTGCCAGTCAATCCAGAACAGCGCGCCGACGAGCGCGATCGCCGTCACCACGTCGCGGATGGCGATGTTCACGATCCGCGTCAGCGCCTCCTTCACGAAAGTAAAGTCGGTCGTGAAGCGTTGGGTCAGCGAGGCTGGGTTCTCTTTCTGGAGCTGCGCGAGGTCGGCATCGATCAGATGGCCATAGAGCGCGGTCTGCATGTCGGCTTCGATGCGGCTGACGACATTGTTGGTCATCACCGTCTGGGCGAGCAGCGAGAAGCCCTTGATGGCGGTGACGATGACGACCACCGTCGCGATCGCGTTCACCACGCCGATCTCGTAGTTGATCGACTTCGAGACCAGCCGCTCCATGCGCCTGACGAAGCCGGTCGATTCGGCCGTCAGCGGATCGGCGAAAGCGTCGAAGGCCGCCTTGATCAGGAGCGGATAGAAGCTCGTCGTCGCGGCGATGATCACCACGAGCGCGAGGATCATTGCCATCTGTGGCAGGTAGGATTTGATCTGCTCGCGCCAGACACGGGCGAAGAGCGCGAGGGTATCGTCGGTAACGCGTCCGATCTTCATGGGCCGCGCCTATCACGGCAGGACGGCAAGCGCCACTGGGCGCATGCCCGCATCGAGGCCGGAGGCCTTGCTACGGACACGAAGCTGTCTTCCCATGGCCACAACCGATTCAGGAGACTCCATGCCGCTATCGCCGCCGGCCCAGCCCGGCCAAAGCCTCGCCGAAATCGAAACGCCGTCCCTCGTCCTCGATCTCGATGCCTTCGAGCGCAACCTCGTTGCCATGGCAGCCTTCACCCAGGCGCACGGCGTCCGGCTTCGGCCCCATTCGAAGACCCATAAGAGCCCCGAGATCGCCCTGCGCCAGATCGCGAACGGGGCGGTGGGGCAATGCTGCCAGAAGGTCTCGGAAGCCGAAATCCTGGTCGCGGGCGGCGTCGGCGACGTGCTGGTGACCAACGAGATCGCGAGCCCGGCCAAGCTCGACCGGCTGGCCCGGCTGGCCCGCAGCGCCCGCGTGGGCCTCTGCGTCGATCACCCCGACGGCGTGCGCGAGGCGGCGGAGGCGGCAGCCCGGCAGGATGTCACGCTCGACGTCTATGTCGAGATCGACGTCGGCGGCCGGCGCTGCGGCGTCGCCCCCGGCGAAGGCGCCGTCAGGCTCGCGGAAGCGATCGCCCGCTCCAACACGCTGCGCTTCGCCGGCATCCAGGCCTATCATGGCTCCGCCCAGCATATGCGCTCCATCGACGAGCGGCGCGAGGCGATCGAGCGATCGGGGCTCGCCGCGCGCAACACCGTCGAGCGGCTCGCCCATGCCGGGCTGAACTGCGAGATCGTCAGCGGCGCCGGCACCGGCACGCATGAGCTGGAGACGCAATCCGGCATCTGGAACGAGATCCAGGCCGGTTCCTACATTTTCATGGACGCGGATTACGCCCGCAACCGCCAGGCCGACGGCACGCCCTTCCGCAGCTTCGAACATGCGCTCTTCATCCTCGCCGGGGTGATGAGCAAGCCGGTGCCGGACCGCGCCATCGTCGATGCCGGCCACAAGGCCGCCGCCATCGATTCCGGCATGCCGACGCCATTCCGCCGCGACGGCGTCGTCTACACCAAGCCCTCGGACGAGCACGGCATCCTGACCGGCGATCCGATCGCGCTGCCCCATCGCGGCGACCGGCTGCTGCTCGTGCCCGGCCATTGCGACCCGACGGTCAACCTGCACGACTGGTATGTCTGCGTGCGCGGCCTGCACGGGCCGGACGCCCATGTCGAGGCGCTCTGGCCGGTGGCGGCGCGCGGCGCCCTGACCTGACGCATCGGCCCGCAAAGTGGGAACCGGTTTTCGGAAGCGGCCGATGCGAAACGCAAGCGCATAGCCATGCTCGCGGAACTCGCCCTGCGGCTGGCGACGCCGGCCGCGCGGATGACGCGCAAGCTCGGCCTGGTGACCGAGAGCGTCGCGCTCTGGTCGCGCGGCCTCCGGCAGCGCCGCGCCTGGGCCGAACATCACACTCGCCGCCGGGCCGTAGTGGCGCAAGCCGTGGCCGAGCTGCCCGCGCGACGGACCGCCGTCATCCTCGGCTCCGGCCTGCTGCGCGACATCCCGCTCGGCCTGCTTTGCGCGAATTTCGAGCGTGTGCTGCTGGTCGATGCCGTCCATCTCCCGCAAATCCGGCTTCGCATGCGCTTCCGGCGCAACGTCACGCTGCTGACCCGCGACCTGACCGGCATCGTGGGCTGGCTCGCCGGCGAGAGCGACGGCCGCAGCGATCCGCTGGTCGACCTTGTCGCCGATCCGGAGCTGGACCTCGTCGTATCAGCCAATCTGCTGTCGCAGCTCGCCTGGCCGATCGAGGACTGGCTTGCCGACAACCCTGACCGTGCGGAGACGCTGCCACCCGATCTGCCGGCACGCTGCATCGCCTGGCACCTCGCCGATCTCGGCCGCTTCCGCAGCCGCGTAATCCTGCTGAGCGATGTCGAGATGATCGAGCGCGATCGCTCAGGCGCGATCGTCGACCGGCTCGATCTGACGCGTGGCGTCGAACTGCCTGCGCCGGACGAAAGCTGGGACTGGCCCGTCGCGCCCTTCGGCGAAGCGGCTCGCGACCGCGAGAGCATACACCGCGTCGGCGCCTGGCCGGATTTCCGCTAGAGTGCGCTGTCGTCCGACGCTTTCAGGATGCATGCGAAACCGCGCCGTCATCCCGGGCTTGAGCCGGAATCCATCGAAGGACACCGGAGCTCTATGATGGATCCCGGATCAGCGCCGCTGACGCGGCTTGTCCGGGATGACGAGGCGGTTCCACAGGATACTAGACCTTACGGCCGCCAACCGGTTTCCTCGACAGGAGCGCTCTCGCGCTCCTCCTGGCGGCGCGCCTCCTCGACGATGGCGAAGAGCGCCCGCAACGACGCATCGACGCCCTCGCCCGAGGCGGATGACAGGATGATCGGCATGCGCTTCGCCGCCCGCTTCAGCCGCGCGACCTGCTCCTTGAGCAGCTCCGGCGTCAGCGCGTCGACCTTGGAGAGCGCGACGATCTCCGGCTTGTCGGCCAAGCCCTCGCCATAGGCCTCGAGCTCTTCGCGAACGGTCTTATAGGCCTTGCCGGCGTGTTCGCTCGTGCCCTCGACCAGATGCAGCAGCACGCGGCAGCGTTCGATATGGCCGAGGAAGCGGTCGCCGAGGCCGTGCCCCTCATGCGCGCCCTCGATCAGTCCGGGAATGTCGGCCAGCACCATCTCGCGCCCGTCGACCCGCACGACGCCGAGGCCGGGGTGGAGCGTGGTGAAGGGATAATCGGCGATCTTGGGCTTCGCCGCCGTAACGGTGGCCAGGAATGTCGACTTGCCGGCGTTGGGCAGGCCGACGAGCCCGGCATCGGCGATCAGCTTCAGCCTCAGCCAGACCCAGCGCTCCTCGCCGGGCAGGCCGGGATTGGCGTGGCGCGGCGCCTGGTTCGTCGAGGTCTTGAAATAGGCATTGCCGAAGCCGCCATTGCCGCCCTTGCACAGCACGAAGCGCTGGCCCGGCTCGGTCAGGTCCGCGATCTTGGTCTCGCCGTCCTCTTCGAGGATCTCGGTGCCCGGCGGCACCTTCAGCACGATCGCCTGCGAATTCGCGCCATGGCGGTCCTTGCCCATGCCGTGCTCGCCGATC
This sequence comes from Allobosea sp. P4_C6, assembly GCF_056402015.1. Classification (NCBI taxonomy): domain Bacteria; kingdom Pseudomonadati; phylum Pseudomonadota; class Alphaproteobacteria; order Hyphomicrobiales; family Alloboseaceae; genus Allobosea; species Allobosea sp. P4_C6. The sequence continues at coordinate 123,707 of NZ_JBFUIF010000007.1, read as the reverse complement.
TTCGCCTTGAAATGCTGCTGGAAGCGGAAATCGATCAGCGTGTTCAGCCCCTGCACGCATTCGACGACGATATCGCCGCCGCGCCCGCCGTCGCCGCCATTGGGCCCGCCGAATTCGATGAACTTTTCGCGGCGGAAGGAGACGCAGCCCGCGCCGCCGTCACCGGCCTTCACATAGATCTTGGCTTGGTCGAGGAATTTCATGCCGTTTCAGTAGTGATGACAGAAGGAAAGGGCAATGCCGCCTTTCCTTCTCGCCCCTCGCGTCAGGAGGAATGGTGTCAAGCCGCAAGCCGCAGCATGCTCATTTCCTCGCGAAGCGCGTCGGCGAAGCGCCGCGCCGCGAGATCGGGATGCGGCGCCATGATCAGCCCGACGGAGAGCTCGAACAGGGGCGGCAGGCCCTCGGCCGGGCCGAGCCGGCGGAGCGAAGGCGGCATCGCGCTTTCGGTGATCGCCGCCACGCAGAAGCCGGCTTCCACTGCCGACAGCACGCCCGAAGTATGCGAGCAGGAAAAGACGAGCCGATGCGCCTTGCCGGCCGTGTTGAGCGCAGCAAGGATGCGCGGCCGCGCCCGGCATCCCTCGGCAAAGAGCGCGAGCGGCAGAGTCTCCTGTAGTTCCGGCCGGTGGCCGCGCGCCGCCACCCAGACCAGCGGCTCGCGCCGCAGCATCTCGCCCATCGGCTTGTTCGGATCCTGCGTGACCACGGCGATGTCGAATTCTCCGGCCAGCAGCGCCGGCTCGATGCGCTTCGACAGATCGCAGCGCACTTCGAGCTCGACCTTCGGATGCTCGGCGGCGAAACGCGCGATCAGCGGCCTGAGATAGGCATCCATGTAGTCGTCGGGAATGCCGATGCGCAGCCGGCCGGACGGGGTGTCGCCACTGAGATCGGCCAGCGCCTCGCGCTCCACTGCAAGCAGGCGCCGCGCATGGGCGATCAGCCGTTCGCCGGCATCGGTCGGCGTGACGCCGCGCCGGGAGCGCTCCAGCAGCTTGTGGCCGAGCTGGTTCTCAAGATCCTGGATCCGGACCGAGATCGCCGACTGGGTGCGGCCGAGCCTGGCGCTCGCGGCGGTGAAGCCGCCGGTTTCGGCCACGGCCACCAGCATGCCGAGCGCGGCAAGGTCGAAATGAACGGTCATGACGTGCCTCCCTGGAACGAGGGCCTTCGATCGATTTTAAGAATGGTTAAATCAGAATAATCCGTTTTTCCGATGGAAGGAAGCGCCCTATATCCACGCCTGAACGAGGCTCAGCCCGCCGCATCGTCGCGACCGAAGCTGGCTTCAACATCAGTCAGAAACACCATGTCAGCTCCCGCCATTTCCGTCCGGCCTGCCTCGCCCGCGCTCGTGATGTTCCTTACGCTGCTCGCCGGCGCGACGTTCATCGGCTTCTCCGGCATCTTCGTGCGACTGGCCGATGTCGGCCCCGCCGCGGCCGGATTCTGGCGCATGGTGTTCGCCCTGCCGGTCCTCGCCGCCTGGACGGCGCTGGAGCAGCGCAAGCCGGCGGGCGACAAGGTGCGCGGCGGCGCCTTCGGCGCGGTCGCGCTGGCAGGCCTGACCTTCGGCATCGACGTCACGCTCTACAACGCCGCTCTCGGCCATACGACGATCGCCAACGCCTCGCTGCTCGGCAATCTCGCCCCGGTCGGCGTCGTGCTCGGCGGCTGGCTGCTGCTCGGCGAGCGCCCGTCCCGACGCATTCTCGGCGCGCTGATGCTCGCGATCGCCGGCGCGCTGCTGCTCGTCCTGCCGAAATTCACCGGTGCCGCCCAGGTTTCGGGCAATCTGCTGGGCGACAGCCTCGCCGTCGGTGCGGCGATGTCCTACGCCACCTATATCCTCGCCGTGCGCCGTGCCCGCGACCGGGCGGATGCCGGATATGTCAGCCTCGTCTCCAGCGTGGTCTGCGCCGTCTTCTGCCTCGCGGCAGCGCTGGCGCTCGGCGAGCAGATCATTCCGTCGAGCCTGCAGGGGTGGCTCGCCGTCGCCGCGCTCGGCCTCGTCTCGCATGCGCTCGGCCAAGGGCTGATCACGCTCTCGCTCGGCAGCTATGGCGCGAGCGCCGCCTCGCTCGTCATGGTCTGGCCGGCGCTGGTCAGCGTGCTCGCCGCCTGGGCGCTCTTCGGCGAGCAGCCGACGCCCGTCCAGGCTTTCGGCGGCGTCGCCATCCTCGCCGCCGTGCTGATGGTCCGGCGCGGCTAAATCGCAAGACTTACTTACGCCATTGCCTTGACGCCGTAGTGCAGGATCACGGTGCCGTTCTTCAGCGGGCGGGCCGTGATCAGCGAGAAGCCGCGCTTGTCGGTGCCTTGCTTGAAGAAGGGCGTGCCCCGGCCGATCGTGAGCGGCGCGACCCCGAGCATGATCTCGTCGACCAGCCCGGCGGCCAGCAGCGATTCCGTCAGCTCGGCGCTGCCGAAGACATAGATATCCTTCCCCGGCACGGCCTTGCGCCGGGCGATCTCGTCGGCGATGTCGGCCGTCACCGTCGTGTTGTTCCAGTCCGAGCCCGTCAGGCTGCGCGAGGCGACGAGCTTCGGCAGGCTGTTCATAAAGGCTTTGGTCTCGCCCTCCTCCTCCGCGCTCGTCCAATAGGCCTTCATGCCCTCATAGGTGACCCGGCCTAACACGAGCAGCCCGGCCTTGTCTCCGAACTCGCTGCTCATCTCGTTCAGTTCCTCGCCCCAGGCATCGCTGTGGAAGGCCAGATCCCATTTTTCCGGCCCTTCGAAGAAGCCCTCCAGCGTCATCAGATTCCAGACGATCAGCTTGGCCATCTCACCTCTCCTGCCGCGCTCGGATAAACCAGTTGTGAATTGCAATTGGTTGATGATTATCCAAACCGATCCTACATTGCAATCAGTTTGGAGACGAGCATGCGCGAGACCGGCCGTTCGGGCTGTCCGATCAATCTGACACTTGAAATCCTGGGCGATCGCTGGAGCCTGATCGTCCTTCGCGACATCATGTTCGGCAATCGACGGCATTTTCGCGAGCTCCTGTCGAAATCGGAAGAGGGCATCGCCTCGAACATCCTCGCCGATCGACTGAAGCGACTGGTCGAGAAGGGCCTGCTCTCGCGCCGCGACGATACCAGCCACAAGCAGAAGGCGATCTACAGCCTGACCGAGATGGGCATCGCGCTCGTTCCCGTCTTCGCCGCGATGGGCGAATGGGGCCGCCGCTTCCTGCCGGTGACGGAGGAACTCTCGATCCGGGCCGAACTCCTGAGCGAAGGCGGCCCGGCCTTGTGGGAGCGCTTCATGCAGGAGCTCAGGCACCTGCATCTCGATGCAAACAAGCCCGAGCACTCCGTGCTCGGCGAGCTGACGCAGGCCTATCAAGCAGCGCTGGCGCGGCGGAAGGCTCTGGCAGGCTGAGCCGCACGGACACCGGCCGACTTATCCCCGGTGGCCAGGACTACCGGACAATAGGGCTCCTCTCAGGAGCCCGTCATGCCAGCCCACCATCGCTTTTCTGACCGCGGGAGCGAGCTTCGCACCCTGCGCATGCGCTTGCTTCGCCTGCGAGACGAACTCGGCCTGATCCGGCGCGATCACTGGCTTCGCAAATACAATCCTTCCCAACCCCGCGTGCCTGCCGGCGGCCCTGGCGGTGGACAGTGGACCAGCGGCGCGGGAGGTGGCGGCGGTTCAGGCGGCGGAAACCCAGATTTTCCCGACGGCACATCGCTCGACGCAGATGCCGGCTGGTCCTCGCTCGGCGAGGGCTGGAACGAGGACGGCTCGGTCTTCGAGCAGGCCGTCACGGACGGCCAGGGCACGACGATCCAGTCGGAATACGCCGCCTCGCGCGCCGCCGGCTTCGACGAACGCCAGACCGTCATCGACCGCGATGGCAACACGGTAAGCTTCGAAACGACGGACAAGGTCCAGTTGATTCGCGACGGCGGCCCAGACGGAGAAATAGTCAGCCAATCGGTCTGGGGAGAAAATGGACCAGACGTGGTCGAGGCGAGATGGCGACGCGGCGGAGGATCAGGAGGTTCTCGGTCGCAAGCGGCCGGCAAATTGTTCGACTGGTTCAATAGCCTGGGAGAAAGCAGCGGCGCTCTACCCGTTCTAGGGTTTCGTGCCCACGATTATGCACCTGGGAAGGCCGATTCTTTCAGCACGTCATGGGTCGGCAAGGTTGATCGTGCCGAAGTCGAACAAGCCTGCCCTTACCTCCCAAAAATCCAGGAAATGTTGGATGATGCGGCACGCGAGGCCGGACCGCCGAGCAATTTCTCAACGATGCAGAAATACGGCACAGGCGTTCATCTCCGACTCAAGAATCGCGTCGATGTCTGGAACAATCCTGCCGTCGTCGCAGAACGGTCCTACTTCAAAGAATTGCGCGAATTGGGGGAGCAGCCTTATGGAACAGCCGGAACCAAACGTTTTGATGTCTTTGAAAGAGGAATCAATGGGACCCGTTGCCTTTACGATATCAAGACGGGCCGCGAGCTCTCACGTTCTGAGGCGGACATTACCGCCGATGCCGCTATGCGCATTCGCGGATCAGTGAATCGCCTTCTCGTAATCGAGTTGAGGCCTCGACTTTGACAACGCGGCGACAGATCGACGAGCTTCTTCGTCCCTATCGGCAGCGCAAAGACCTTCATGTCCGTGGGCATGAGATTTATCTCGTGCCTATCCATCATGTCACCCGCGGCCTCAGAATATATCGGACGGGTGAGGCCGATCGTTTTGACATCGCCTTGTTCGTCGGCCTCAGCTTTGACCCGGCGTTGGGGTCCCCACGTGCGGTGTCCCAGGTTTTCAGATACGAGAACTGGCTAGCCCGCTGGACGGAGCCGAATCTTCAGCAGCATTTCGAACGCATTATCCGAGAATACGTCTTGCCGTCGCTGAGGCCCCTGAACTTAGCAACTTTTGCCATTGAACAGGACCCACCTCGTCAAGGGCCGGAACTCCCGCTCGAAGATGCGTTCGAGCTCGTGCATATGAAGGCCTTGCTCCATACCGCTCGGGGCGATTTCAAAGCTGCAGCCGCAAGCCTTGAAGTTCTAACTGAAATCCCGCGCGGTCACCGCGTGATGGAGCCGGTCCTGAGTGCCCTTCTGGACCATCTCCGGCCACTGATCTTGGCCAATGACCGCACCGCGGTGGCTGCCATGTTGCACGATTGGGAAGCGGACTCGATAGGGCGCTGGGAATTGTCCGCGCATCACGAACGCACGCCCTTCCCGCTCGAACTTCAGCCGCAGCCCTGATACCTCACTCCGCCGCCAGCCGCGGCGGCGCCGGCTTCGACATCGCCTCGGCCGTCGCGATCGCGGGGGCCGCGTGCTCGTCGATCGGCTCCCAGTTGCTCTCGTCCTCGGCCTTGCTGAAGAAGCGGCCGAAGAGCCAGCCCGTTGCGCGAGAGAGATCGTCCATCACCATGTAGAAGGATGGCACGAAGACGAGCGACAGCACCGTCGAGACGAGGAGGCCGCCGATGACCGCGATCGCCATCGGCGCGCGAAACTCGCCGCCGTCGCCGACGCCATAGGCCGAGGGCAACATGCCCGCCGCCATGGCGATGGTTGTCATCAGGATCGGCCGCGCGCGCTTGCGTCCCGCCTCGATCAGCGCCGTCAGCCGGTCCTTGCCGCGCCCGACCTCCTCGACTGCGAAATCGACGAGCATGATCGCGTTCTTGGTGACGATGCCCATCAGCATCAGCAGGCCGATATAGACCGGCATCGACACGGCATTGCCGGTCGCCAGCAGCGCGATCACGACGCCGCCGAAGGAGAGTGGCAGCGAGAGCAGGATCGTGATCGGCTGGAAGACCGACCCGAACAGCAGGATCAGCACGGCCAGCACCAGCATCAGCCCGGTCGTCATCGCCGTGATGAAGCCTTCGACGACCTCGCCCTGGATCTCGGCATCGCCGGTTGCGGCGATCCAGACGCCGGACGGCAGGCCGACCTCCTTGACGATCTGCTGGAACTTCTCCTGCGCCGTGCCGAGTTCGAAGCCGCGCTTGAGATCGGCGCCGATCTGTGCCCGGCGGACCCGATCGTAGCGGTCGATCGAGCTCGGCCCCTCGCCGAAGCCGATATCGGCGACGGCGGTGAGCGGAATCGAGACGCCGCTCGTGTTGGTCACGCGCAGCGCGGCGATGTTGCGGATATCGGTGCGGGCATCTTCTTCGAGCTGCACGCGGATCGGCACCAGCCGGTCGCCGGCGTTGAACTTGGCGAGATTGGCGCCGACATCGCCGATCGTCGCGACGCGCACGGCTTCCGAGATCGCTTCGGGCGTGACGCCGAGATTGGCGGCCTCCTCCAGCTTCGGCGTGACGCGCAGCTCCGGGCGGCTCAGCGAGCCGGCGGTCGCGACGTTGAGATAGCCGTCGACTTGGCGCATCCGCGCCTCGATCTTGGCGACGGCGGCATCGAGCGCATCGCCGTCCTTCGACATGATCGACAAGGCCATCTCGCGTTCGCCGCGCTCGTTGACGTACCAGGCGCGCACATCCGGCACGCTGGCGAGCTTCTCGGCGATCGTGACCTTGAGCTCCTTCTGCCTGATGTCGCGCTCGGCCTTGGGCTTCAGCAGGATGAAGACGGCGGCGCGGCGGACCTCGCGCTGGCCGGTCGGCGATGCCCCGCCCAGCACGAAGACGTTGGTGACCTCGGGAATCGCCTTCAGCGCGTCGACGAGATGGTCGGTGGTGACGCGCGTATCCTCGAGCGTCGAGCCGGGCGGCAGCTCGACCGAGGCCACGACGCGGGAGGTGTCCTCGTCCGGGATGAAGCCGGTCGGCAGCAATTGCGTCGCCTGGATCGAGCCGACCAGGAAGAGGAAGCCGACCACCAGCGTCGCATAGGCGGTGTTGAACGGCATCGTCCGCCAGCGCCGCGAGCCGTCGAAGCGCGGGAAGAACGGGATGCGCCGCTTCTTCAGCGTGCCGTTCAGCAGGCCGACATAGGCCCGCATGATCCATCCGTCCTTCGGATCGGCATGCTTCACGGGGCGCATCAGATAGGCGGCCATCATCGGCGTGATCAATCGCGCGACGAGCAGCGAGAACAGCACCGCAACCGCCACGGTCAGGCCGAACTGACGGAAATACTGCCCGGCGACGCCGCCCATGAACGAGACCGGCGCGAAGATCGCGACGATGGTAAGCGTGATCGCGATGACAGCCAGGCCGATCTCGTCGGCCGCCTCCATCGCAGCGCGATAGGGCGATTTGCCCATCTTCATGTGCCGGACGATGTTCTCGATCTCGACGATGGCGTCGTCGACGAGGATGCCGGTCACCAGCGTGATGCCCAGCAGGCTGACGAGGTTGAGCGAGAAGCCCATCAGCTCCATCGCCCAGAAGGTGGGGATGGCCGAAAGCGGCAGGGCGATCGCCGTGATCAGCGTCGCGCGCCAATTGCGCAGGAACAGGAAGACGACGACGACGGCGAGCGCGGCACCCTCGATCAGCGTCTCCATCGCCGCCTTGTAGTTGCCGTGCGTATAGGCGACGGCATCGTCGATCGGGGTGATCTTGATGTCGGGGAAGCGCTTGTTCAGCTCCGCCACCCGCTGCGCGACGACATCCTTGACGGAGAGTTCGCTGGAGCCCTTCGAGCGGAACACCGCGAAGGTCACGACCGGGCTCTTGTTCAGCCGGCCGAAGGCGCGCGGCTCCGAATTCGAATCCTCGACGCGGCCGAGCTCCTTGAGGCGCACCTCGCGCCCGCCGGTCAGCGTGATCTTGGTTTCGGCAAGCTCGGCGACCGTGCGCGCGCCCGCCAGCGTGCGGATCGCCTGCTCCTGCCCGCCGACCTCGCCCCGCCCGCCGGCCAGATCGACATTGGTGGCGCGGATCTGGCGGTTGACCTCGCCCGCGGTGATGCCGAGCGCCAGCAGCCGGTCGGGATCGAGCGAGATGCGGATTTCGCGGTCGACGCCGCCATAGCGCTCGACGCGCCCGACGCCCTTGAGGCCCTGCAGCTCGCGCGCCACGACATCGTCGACATGCCAGGAAATCTGCTCCAGCGTCATCCCGGCCGAGGCCGCGCCATAGGTCAGGATCGACTGGCCTTCGACGTCGATGCGCTGGATGATCGGCTCGTCGATCGTCCGCGGCAGATCGGCCCGGATCTTGGCGATCGCGTCCTTGACGTCGTTGACGGCCCGGTCCGTGTTGGTTTCGAGCCGGAACTCGATGATGGTCTGCGACTGCCCGTCGGTCAGCGTCGACATCACATGCTTCACGCCGGTGATGTTCGCGACCGAATCCTCGACGCGCTTGCTGACCTGGCTTTCGAGCTCGGCCGGTGCGGCGCCAGATTGCGTCACGGTGACGGAAACCAGCGGCACGTCGATGTTCGGGAAGCGCGTGACCGGCAGCTTCGAGAAGGAGAGCAGCCCGAGCACGCAGAGCACGACGAAGAGCAGGATCGCCGGAACCGGCTTTCGGATCGACCAGGCGGAGAAATTCACGTTCATGGCCGAATCCGTCAATTGGTCGCGACAGGCGTGACGAGATCGCCGTCGCGCACGAAGGTGCCGGCGCGTGCCACCACGGTCTCACCCTCCGCGAGTCCGGTCGCGATCTCGGCCCGTCCACCGCCGGCCAGGCCGATCGTCACCGGCTTGGTCGTGACCTTGCCGTCCTTGACGGTCTGCACGGTCGCGCCCGAGCGGCTATAGGTGATCGCCGAAAGCGGCAAGGTCACGGCCCGCTTGCGGCCTGTCTCGATGATGCCGCGGGCGAAGCTGCCGAGCGACACGGGCGGGTTGCCGTTGAGCGCGACGCGGACGCGGCCGAGGCGCGAGGCCTTGTCGACCTCAGGCGAGATCAGCCGGATCGTGCCCGCGAGCGCGTCCTTGGCCCCTGCGGGCAAGACGGAGACGCCCTGACCCACCTTCAACCCCGGCAGCTCGACCTCGGCGACCTGCGCTTCCAGCTCGACCGCCCCGTCGGCAATGATCCGGAAAAGCGGCTCGGCTCCGGCGCCCATGCCGGCCGTTGCGCCGAGACGCGCGGTGCGGCGGCTGACGATGCCTGCATGCGGCGCCTTGATATCGGTCCGCGCGAGCTTGACCGTGATGTCCTTGCCCTGCGCCTGAGCGAGCGCCAGATCGGCCGTGGCGATGGCGAGCGCCTGCCGGGCCGAGTTCGCCCGCGCCTGGCCCGAGCGCGCAGCGGCCGCACGCTGGTCGAACGTCTCGATGCTGGCATTGCCGGTGTCGCGCAGCGCCTTGGTCCGATCGAAGGCATTGTTGGCCTGGACGAGATTGGCGTCGGCCTCGGCGATCTGGGCATTGGCCTGAGCGACCAATGCTTCCGCGCGGGCGATCTGCGCGTCGTTCTGCACCTTCTGGACGTCGAGCGTCACGCGGTTCAGCCGGGCCAGCACCTGCCCTTGCGCGACCTTGTCGCCCTCCTCGGCCAGAAGCTCGACGATCGACAGCCCGTCGACCTCCGGTGCCACCAGGATCTCGTCGCGCGCAACCATCGAGCCCGAGACGACCACGCTCTGGACGATCTCGGTCATCTGCGCCTGCGTCACGGTGACGGACGGCCCGGCAGCAGCCGCGGCCGGGGCCGGCGTCTGCGCGACGAGCGGCAACGGGATCGCCAGGAGAGCCGCTGCCAGCGCCATCGGGGCGACCAGGCGAAAAACGGTCATGCGAACGGGCATCGGGTGTGGTCCTGTTGCGGCCTTGAAGCCGGAGGAAAAGGCGAGAAGCCCGGCGGGTGCAGACATCATGGCTGCACGTCCGCTTCGGGCAGGAGCATGGTCTGCGCGAGCTGGCGCATGCTGGCGAAAAGCGTGTCGGCGGCAGTTGCCTCGTCGAAGGCCGGATCCATCCCGCGCCGACAGAAGAAGCCATCGGCCATCATCGAAACCGCCAGCAGGAAGCGGTGTTCGTCGAGCCGCGGCGGCAGCTCGCCGTTGTGCTTGGCCTCGCCGATCGCCGCCGCAAGCCCTTGGGCCACCGTGCCTTCGATATCCGCACACATGCGCGCCATCTCCGGGTTGCGCGCCGCCTCTGCCCATATCTGCAAGGCGATGACCGCCTTCTCGCGCGGTTGGCGGACGAGATGCTTGCGGCCGAGCTCCTCAAGCTGATCGAGCAGCGCGCCGTTGTCGGGGCAGAGCTCGCCGAAATCGGCCGCGATCAGGGAACGGTCGCGCTCGGCCATGCCGGCGATGATGGCGTCCTTGGAGCTGAAATAGCGATAGAGATTGCCAGGGCTCATGCCCGCCTCGGCCGCGACATCCTGCATCGTCGCCGCGTGGAACCCGGCGCGCGCGAAGACGCGCTCCGCCGCGTCGAGGATGCGGATATGTCGCTCCGACGGGGCGGGATCGGGCTGCGACGTGGAAACCAGAGGTGGCATCAGAACTCGGGAAAATGAGAATGAACGTTCATTCTCATCTCAGAAAGCGGAAGCGCGGTCAAGCGATTTGCCATCGGGGGTTGCGATGCCGCCGGGCATACCGCCCGAAGCTTGCCGGATCATTGCAGCGATCCCGGCGCACAAATTGCTTGCGTCGTCCCGTGTGGAACCTCATGTTTAGGGGCGATCTGGCATGGCTTTGCGCGCATCTACCCCGTCCGCCGAAGCGCGAGCGACCTTGAAGTCCGTGATGAACGACCACGCCTTCCCTTTCCGCGCGACCCGCAGAACCCGCTCGCCGCTATCCACCCGGCCCGTCCGCCCCGTCCCGAAACCGGTCCTGATCGTGCTGCATCAGGAGCATTCGACCGCCGGCCGTGTCGGCCGGCTGCTGCAGGCGCGCGGCCACGCTCTCGACATCCGCAAGCCGCGCTTCGGCGATCCGCTGCCGCAGACGATGCGCGATCACGCCGGCGCCGTGATCTTCGGCGGCCCGATGGGCGCCAACGATCCCGAGAATTTCGTCAAGGCGGAGATCGACTGGATCGGCACCTGCCTGAGGGAGGATGCAGCGTTCCTCGGCATCTGCCTGGGCGCGCAGATGCTGGCGAAGCATATGGGCGCGCGCGTCTACACCCATGGCGAGGGCCGCGCCGAGGTCGGTTACTATCCCCTCGCCATCACCGAGGCCGGCGCCGCCCATGCCGGCATGGCGGGATTCGCCTGGCCGGGCACCGTCTATCAATGGCACCGAGACGGCTTCGACTGCCCGGGTGGCGCCGAATGCCTCGCCACGGGCGGGGACTTCCCGGTGCAGGCGATTCGCGCGGGATTGAAGGCCTACGGCATCCAGTTCCATCCCGAGGTGACCCCGGCGATGATGCATCGCTGGTCGGTGCGCGGCTATGAGCGCACGCTGATGCCCGGCGCCCAACTCGGCCACACCCATGTCCCCGGCTGGTTCCAGCACGATCCGGCGATCCGGCTCTGGCTCGACGCCTTTCTCGACCACTGGCTGAAGGAACCGGCCGAAGCCGGAACAACATCCGCGTGACCAAATCAGCACTCGTCCTCGGCGCCGGCATGGTCGGCGTCTCCTGCGCGCTCGCGCTGCAGAAGCACGGCATCACTGTGACGCTCGTCGACCGGCGGGAGCCCGGCTGCGAAACCTCCTACGGCAATGCCGGGGTGCTGGCACTCTCGTCGATCGTGCCGCTCAACAATCCCTCGCTCTTCCCCAGTATCGCCGGCTATCTCGGCAACCGCCACCCGGCGCTCAATCTGAGCTGGCGCCGCGCCCTGGCCCGGCCCGGCTGGCTGCTGCGCTTCCTCTGGGAAGCCCGCCCCTCGCAAGCCGCGGCCCGCATCGCCGCCCTCGAATCCCTGACCGCCTGCACCGTCGAGCGGCATCGCGCCCTGATGACGGAGGCCGGCGTGGCTCACCGCCTGCGCGAGACCGGCACGCTGAAGCTCTGGCGCACCGACGCCGGCCATGCCGCGGCCAAGGCCGAGCATGATTTCCTGAAGAGCCACGGCATCGAATCCGAGATACTCGATCGGCAGGGTATCTCCGCCGTCGAGCCGAGCCTGAACCCGATCTTCCCGGCCGGGCTGCTGATTCCCGCCGTCGGCTCGGTCGATTCCCCCGGCGCCGTCACCGCGGCCTATGCCGCTCTCTTCGCCGATCGCGGCGGGCGCATCGAACAGGCCGAGGTCACGGGCCTCGCCCGCCAGGGCACCGGCTGGCGCGCGAGCACCGCGACGGGCGCCTTCGACGCCGACATCGCCGTGGTCGCGCTCGGTCCCTGGAGCGGCGACCTGCTGAAGCCCCTCGGCCTCGACCCGAAGCTCGATGTCGAGCGCGGTTATCATCGCCACCTGAAGGCGCGGGCCGGCGCCCGCCTGTCGCGGCCGGTCTACGACGCCGACGCCGCCTATTACATGGCGCCGATGGAACAAGGCTACCGCGTCACCAGCGGCGTCGATCTCAGCGATCGCGACGCACCCGACGACCACCGCCAGATCGATGGCGTCACCAAGGCCGCCCACGAAGCCTTCCCGTTCGACGGCGTGACCGGCGAAACCTGGCGCGGCGCGCGGCCGACCCTGCCGGATTCACTGCCGATGATCGGCGAAGCGCCTGGTAATCCCGGCCTCTGGCTCGCCTTCGGCAACCAGCATATCGGCTTCTCGACGGGGCCGATCACGGGAGAGATGATCGCGGCGATGGTTTGCGGTGAGACGCCACCGGCCGATCCCAAGCCGTTCAGGCCGGGGCGGTATATCGGCTGAAAGCCGTCCCGCCTGCCGTCATGGTCGGGCTTGACCCGACCATCTCTGGCCGAATGGGGCTCCAGCGCTTTCCTTCACGAGATTCTCGGTTCTGCGCTTCGCTCCGCCCGAGAATGACGCCCTGACTGAGCCGAGCGCGAATGCGCTGGCGTGATGGTCGAGAACCGGAGCGGAGCGTACATCAGTACGTGAGCACCGGAAGCGCCGGCCGTCGCGTCAGACGGCCGCGCCAGTAGCATTCGCGCCGTCTCAGACCTGCCGCGCGACCATCATCTTCTTGACCTCCGCGATCGCCTTGGCCGGGTTCAGCCCCTTCGGGCAGGCATTCGCGCAGTTCATGATGGTGTGGCAGCGGTAGAGCCGGAAGGGGTCTTCCAGATTGTCGAGGCGGTCGCCGGTCGCCTCGTCGCGCGAGTCGATCAGCCAGCGATAGGCCTGCAGCAGCGCGGCCGGGCCGAGATAGCGGTCGCCGTTCCACCAGTAGCTCGGGCAGGAGGTCGAGCAGCAGGCGCAGAGGATGCACTCGTAGAGGCCGTCGAGCTTCTCGCGGTCGTCCTTGGCCTGGCGCCACTCCTTCTCGGGCGCCGGCGTCGTGGTCTGCAGCCAGGGCTCGATCGAGGCGTGCTGGGCGTAGAAGCGGGTCAGGTCCGGCACGAGGTCCTTGACCACCGGCATATGCGGCAGCGGGTAGATCGCGACGCGGCCCGCATTCTTGCCGGTGCCGCCGCATTCGTCGATGCCGGTGGTGCAGGCGAGCCCGTTCTTCCCGTCCAGGTTCATGGCGCAGGAGCCGCAGATGCCCTCGCGGCAGGAGCGGCGGAAGGTCAGCGTCGGGTCGACCTTATTCTTGATCCAGATCAGCGCATCCAGCACCATCGGCCCGCAATCGTCGCGGTCGACATAATAGGTGTCGGTGCGCGGATTGGCGGTGTCGTCCGGGTTCCAGCGATAGATCTTGAACTCGGTGACGTGCTTGGCATTGGCCGGCTTCGGCCACGCCTTGCCCTCGGTCAGACGGGAGTTCTTCGGGAGATTGAATTCAGCCATGACGCATTCCGATTCCAGAAAGGCGCTTTCTCGCGGCGTGTCCCACCAGCCATCCTCCAGCGAGAGGTATAGTGAGACACGACATCAACAACGCAAATTTTGAAGATCGATCAGTCACGCCCGCAACACCGTAGCTGCCGATCGCCAGCACCAGCCCACCAACCCAGATAGCGGCTATGAGCGCCGCCAGAGATTTGCGGGATAGCTTGCGAAAGGCGAAGCCAAGCGCGGCGGGAATGCTGACGATCAGAACACCAAACAACGTCGGCATGTCGTCGCCAGCAGCATGAGCAGGAGTGCAAATCACCATTCCCGCCAGAGCCCAACCGACTGGAGCTGACATGTTGGTCGCCGACACAGTCAGTACACCCGCGCCTTGGGCTTAATGTACTCGATGTCGTTGGACATCGTGTAAGTGTGCACCGGCCGGTCATCGAGCGTGACCGAACGCTTCTCGTCGTCGATCCAGGCCAGGGTGTGCTTCATCCAGTCCTTGTCGTCGCGGTTCGGATAGTCCTCGCGGGCATGCGCGCCGCGGCTTTCCGGACGGTTCAGCGCCGAATCCATGGTGACGACCGCCTGGGTGATCAGGTTGTCGAACTCCAGCGTCTCGATCAGGTCGGAGTTCCAGATCAGCGAGCGGTCCTTGGTGCCGATGTCGGTGATGCCGCCCCAGACCTCGTGGATGAGCTTGTGGCCCTCTTCCAGCGTCTCGCCGGTGCGGTAGACGGCGCAGTTGTCCTGCATCGTCCGCTGCATCCGGTCGCGCAGATCGGCCGTCGGCGTGCCGCCCGACGCGTTGCGGTATTTGTCGAGGCGGGTCAGCGCGAGATCGGCCGAGTTCTTCGGCAGCTCCGGCTGCTTCTCGCCGGCCGTGACCGTCTCGGCGCAGCGCAGGCCAGCCGCGCGGCCGAAGACGACGAGGTCGATCAGCGAGTTGGAGCCTAGGCGGTTGGCGCCGTGCACGGAGACGCAGGCCGCCTCGCCGATCGCCATCAGGCCGGGCACCACCGTATCCGGATCACCGCCGACCTTGGTCAGCACCTCGCCGTGGAAGTTCGTCGGGATGCCGCCCATGTTGTAGTGCACCGTCGGCAGAACCGGGATCGGCTCGCGCGTCACGTCGACACCGGCGAAGATCTTGGCGCTCTCGGAGATGCCGGGCAGGCGCTCGTGCAGAATCTTCGGATCGAGATGGTCGAGGTGCAGGTAGATGTGGTCCTTGTTCTTGCCGACGCCGCGACCGGCCCGGATCTCCATCGTCATCGAGCGCGAGACGACGTCGCGCGAGGCGAGGTCCTTGGCCGAGGGCGCATAGCGCTCCATGAAGCGCTCGCCCTCGGAGTTGGTGAGGTAGCCGCCCTCGCCGCGCGCGCCCTCGGTGATCAGGCAGCCCGAGCCGTAGATGCCGGTCGGGTGGAACTGCACGAACTCCATGTCCTGCATCGGCAGGCCGGCGCGCAGCACCATGCCGCCGCCGTCGCCGGTGCAGGTATGGGCCGAGGTCGCCGAGAAATAGGCGCGGCCATAGCCGCCGGTCGCCAGGATCGTCTGCTGCGAGCGGAAGCGGTGCAGCGTGCCGTCATCGAGCTTGAGCGCGATCACGCCGCGGCAATGGCCGTCTTCGTCCATGATCAGGTCGATGGCGAAGTATTCGATGAAGAACTCGGTATTGTAGCGCAGCGCCTGGCCATAGAGCGTGTGAAGCATGGCGTGGCCGGTGCGGTCGGCCGCGGCGCAGGTGCGCTGGGCCGGCGGGCCCTCGCCGAACTCGGTGGTCATGCCGCCGAAGGGGCGCTGGTAGATCCTGCCGTCCTCGGTGCGCGAGAAGGGCACGCCCCAGTGCTCGAGCTCGTAAACGGCGGCCGGCGCGTTGCGCACGAGATATTCGATGGCGTCCTGGTCGCCGAGCCAGTCCGACCCCTTCACGGTATCGAACATGTGCCACTGCCAGGTGTCCTTGCCCATGTTGCCGAGCGAGGCCGCGACGCCGCCCTGCGCCGCGACGGTGTGCGAGCGGGTCGGGAACACCTTGGTGATGCAGGCGGTGCGCAGGCCGGCCTGCGAGCAGCCGACCGTGGCGCGAAGGCCGGCGCCGCCGGCGCCGACGACGACGACGTCGAAGGTGTGATCGGTGATCGGATAGGCAGCGCCGGCATAGGCCGGGACCGGGCGGGACTTGGTGATCGCCATCGGATCAGCCTCCAAAAGACAGCTTCAGCACCGCGTAGACGCTGGCCGCGCCGATCGCGAGGGCGAAGAAGGTGTTGCCCATCACGGCGAGGATCTTGAGACCTTCATTCGTGATGTAGTCCTCGATGATGACCTGCATGCCCAACCGCATATGGACGCAGGCCGAGAGGATGAAGAGCAGCATCAAAATCGCGACGAGCGGATGCGACAGCAGCGCCACCGCCGCCGGATAGGGGCGGCCGACCAGCGCGATGACGATTCCGATGAAGATGACCGTCAGGATGACGTTGGCGACCGCGGTGACGCGCTGCAGCCAGAAATGCCCGGTGCCCGACTTCGCCGAACCGAGGCCGCGGACGCGGCCAAGCGGGGTGCGCATGGAGGAGTTCGATTGCATGGTTTCAGCTCCTCAGCGCAGGACGAGGGCGACGATCCAGACCAGGACCGTCAGACTCGCCGAGGCGACGAGGGAGAACTTCGCCATGTTCATCCGCGTCTGCGGGTCATAGCCATGGCCCATGTCCCAGACGAAATGCCTGAGACCGCCGACCATGTGGTGGATCAGCGAGAAGCTGTAGAGGAACAGCACCAGACGGCCGAGCAGAGAGCCGGCGATCCACTGCGCCGTGTCGAAAGCGGCAGGGCCCGAGGCGGCAGCGACCAGCCAGGCGGCGATCAGCACCGTGCCGAGATAGAGCCCCGTGCCGGTGACGCGATGGGCGACGGACATCGCCATCGTCCAGGACCAGCGGTAGATCTGCAGATGCGGCGAAAGCGGGCGAGCCGCGGGCTTGACCTCGGCCAATATCATTCTCCGATCAAGCGGCCCGCCGGAAGGCGGACCCATTTGGGATCATTCTAGAGTGGTTGGTTCTGTAGCGAAACCGCCCCTGCGCTGCAATGCGGCATGCACGGAACGAAGTTACAGATTCTGAAATTCGTCATTTTGTTACGAAAACCTTAGCGCGGCAGCAGCGCCCAATAGTCGAAATCGAGGATCACGCTCGGGTCGTATTGATCGCCGAACTTCAGCGGAAAGCCGCTGCAGGGCTGGTCCTTGGTCGCGACGAGCCGGAGCCGGAGCGCGCCGACATCGCCGCGTCCGGGCAGCTCCGCGCTCGCCAGCACCTCGCTCCAGGCATAGACCGTATCACCCGCGAAGAGCGGCGCGACATGTCGCCCGCCATTGATCGCCGCAATGTGAAAGGCGTTGCCGAGCCCGTTGAATGACAGCGCCCGCGCGAGGCTGATGACGTGGCCGCCATAGATCAGCCGCTTGCCGAAGCGGCTGCCCTGCGCGGCATGCGCGTCGAAATGGACTCTCGCCGTGTTCTGATAGAGGCGGGTCGCGAGCTGATGCTCGGCTTCCTCGACCGTCATGCCGTCGACATGGTCGATCCGCTCGCCCGGCGTATAATCTCCCCAGCGGAACGCCGAGCCGGCCAACGCATCGTCATAAGCCGCGAGTTCGATCGCGGGGCAGCCTTCGCCGAATTGCTCCGGCAGGACGCCCTTTGCCAGCTCCGGCACCTGCTCGGCATGGGCCGGCGTACCGGGGATGCGCTTGCGGACCAGCACCCAGCGCGCATAGCTCAGCACGATCTCGCCATGCTGGTTGCGGCCGATGGACCGGACATAGACGATGCCGGCATCGCCCGACGACGCCTGCTTGAGCCCGATGACCTCCGAGGTCGTCGAGAGCGTATCGCCGGGGAAGACCGGCTTCAGGAAGCGGCCATCGGCATAGCCGAGATTGGCCACCGCATTCAGCGAAATATCCGGCACGGTCTTGCCGAAGACGATGTGAAAAACCAGCAGATCGTCGACTGGCGCGGCGGGATAGCCGACCGCCCTTGCGAAGGCATCCGAGGACTGCACGGCGAAGCGCGGGCCGTAGAGGGCCGTATAGAGCGCGACGTCGCCAGCCGTCACCGTCCGCGGCGTCGCGTGTACGATGGCGTCGCCGAGATGAAAATCCTCGAAGAAGCGGCCCGGATTCGTCTTGCTCGTGCTGATCGACATGAGGGCCATCCATCCGGCTTCGCTGGGGCGAGCATGCGCAGCCGCACGCGACATCGTCCAGCCCCGACGGCAACGACCAAGGGGCGGAGGCTCAGCCGACGATGGCCGCGAGCTTGCCCAGATCGACATTGGCGCCGCAGACCAGCACGCCGAGCCGCTCGCCTTGCGCCGGCTTGTAGGCGCCGCAGAGAAGCGCGCCCAGCGCCGCGGCCCCGCCGGGCTCCACCGCCAGGCGGAAATCGCGCCAGAGCACGCCCTGCGCCTCGGCAATCGCTGAATCCGGAACCAGCACGATGTGATCCACGCTGTCCTTCGTCGCATCGTAGACGAGCTGGCCGACATTGCGGGCGCCCAGCGAATCAGCCGCGACAGATGCGACCTTGACCTCGACCGGCCCCTTAGCCTCGAAGGCCGCCTGCAGGGCGCGCGAGCCCTCCGGCTCGACGCCGACGACCTTCACCTTGCTGCCGGCAAACCAGCTGGCGATACCCGAGATCAGGCCGCCGCCGCCGACTGCGACGAGCACGGTATCGAGATCGGGCTCCTGCAAATCCCACTCGCGACCCAGCGTTCCCTGTCCGGCGATGGTCTCCAAAGCCGCGAAGGGATGGATCTTGAGCGCGCCGGTCTCGGCGACGAAGCGATCGCAGGCCGCCTGGGCGTCATCATATTGCGCACCGCCGACGACGACTTCGGCGCCGAAGCGCTTAATCGCCTCGATCTTCGCGGCCGGCGAGATCTCCGGCACGAAGATCGTCGCCTTCACGCCGCGTGCCCGCGCCGCATAGGCTACCGCAGCACCATGGTTGCCGCCCGAGGCCGCCGCCACGCCGGCAGCCGGAATCGGCAACGAGAGCAGGTTGTTGAAGGCGCCGCGCGTCTTGAACGAGCCCGCATGCTGCAGGCATTCGAGCTTGAGCGAAATGTCCCCCACCGAGAAGGCGCCTGCCCCGAGCCGCATCACCGGCGTGATCCGGGCATGACCGGCGATGCGCCCGGCCGCTTCCTCGATCATCGGACGGGAGACGGGCGAGGCGCTCATGACGGTATCCTGTAGGGGCTGGCGCGGGGACGAAAACGTCCAGATCGCGATGGGCAGCCCGTGGCTATCGCGTCCCGGCGGATCGGGGAAGGGCTTCCCGCGCCCGGCAGCAATGTGCCGGGCGACGACCAGGGCCGCCAGCGCATCGAGCAGATCGTCGGCCGGAATCCCCGCCTCAACCAGCAGACCGCATCGTTCCGCCAGTCCCGATGGATTGATCACGCCCTTGATCTTCTTGGGGTGGGAGAGTGGCGCGCCCTTCATCGTGCGGAACGCCAGCTCGGGATGGACCTCGAAGACACGCTCGCACAGCGCGGCTTCGGAGCGCAGCAGCCCGTCGATCTCGCGGATCTTCGGGAAGAGGTGAAACCCCTGCTTCGAGACCTTGCGCGGCGGTTCGGAAGCCGCGAGCGCGAGCCTGCAGGCTTCGGCATAGTCCAACGCGGCCACGGCAGCGCGCGCCGGAATCGCGAAGACGGAGGATTGCCGCTCACCGAGCAACGGCCGCACCAGCCGCTCCGGCCCGCGACCGGAGCCCGTCACCCGATCCGGCAAGCCGATCGGCATGTCAACCGCCACGATGTCGGGCAGGATTTCGCCCGAGAACAGATCCCCGAAACGAGAAAGGACCCGCGCCACCGGGGCGTGGTCCGGCTTCTGCGTATCGGTGAAAGCCGCGATCCAGCCGCCACGGCAGCCATCGACGCCTGCCACCCACGCCATCCCTGTTCTCCTCCGCCTTTCGCAGCGCTGGCATTGCATCTGCGTTGGTCTACTGTGCAGCGCAGCACAGCCGGCCGTGTCAGGAGAGACAATGACCACGATCCGCCCCCGCCGCAGCGCCCTCTATATGCCAGGCTCGAACGCGCGTGCGCTCGAAAAGGCGCGCGACATCGCGGCCGACGTCCTGATTCTCGATCTGGAGGACGCCGTCGCTCCAGATGCCAAGGCCGCTGCGCGCGAGCAGGTCTGTGCCGCGGTGAAGGCCGGCGGCTATGGCCGGCGCGAGCTGGTGATCCGCGTCAACGGCGTCGGGACGCCCTGGTTCGCCGATGATCTCGCAGCCGCCACGGAAGCGAAGCCCGATGCGATCCTGATCCCCAAGGTTTCCGCGCCCGAGACCCTGGGGGAGATCGGGGCACAGCTGACCGGCCTATGGGCCGACCCCGCGATCGCGATCTGGGCGATGATCGAGACGCCGCTCGCCATCCTCGATGTCGAGCGCATCGCACGCGTCGCAAGYGATCCGGCGACGCGCCTGTCCTGCTTCGTCATGGGCACCAACGATCTCGCCAAGGAGACACGTGCCCGCTTCGTGCCGGGCCGGGCGCCGATGCTGCCCTGGCTGACGAGCGCCCTGCTGGCCGCCCGCGCCCATGGCATCGACATCCTCGACGGCGTCTACAACGACATCAAGGACGAGGTTGGCTTCCGGGCCGAATGCGAGCAGGGGCGCGACCTCGGCTTCGACGGCAGGACGCTGATCCACCCGTCGCAGGTCGACGTCGCCAACGCGGTCTTCGCGCCCGACGAGACGGAGCTGGCGCGGGCGCGGGCCGTCATCGCCGCCTTCGACCTGCCGGATAATGCCGGCAAGGGCGCGATCCAGCTCGACGGCCGCATGGTCGAGCTGCTGCATGCCGAGATGGCGCGCCGCACGGTGGCGCTGGCCGAGGCGATCGCGGCCTGACCAGCGTCGTCATTCTCGGGCCGCGCCTTGCGCGGACCCGAGAATCTCATGACGAGAGGGCGCTGGTAGCCGAGATACTCGGGTAAGCCCGAGCATGACGAACCTTTCCGTCCGGCTCAGGCCTTCGCAGCCTTGGCCCGCTCGATCGCCTCGACGATCAGCTTCTTGGCCATGACGGCATCGCCCCAACCCTTGAGCTTCACCCATTTGCCGGGCTCGAGATCCTTGTAGTGCTCGAAGAAGTGCTGGATCTGGTCGAGGGTGATCTGCGGCAGATCGGTGTAGTTGTGGACGTTCTCGTAGCGCTTGGTCAGCTTCGGCACGGGAACGGCGATGATCTTCTCGTCGCCGCCGCCCTCGTCCTCCATCAGCATCACGCCGATCGGCCGGACCGCGATATAGGAGCCCGGCACCAGCGGGCGCGTATTGGCCACGAGCACGTCGCAGGGGTCGCCATCCTCCGACAAGGTGTGCGGGATGAAGCCGTAGTTTCCGGGATAGCGCATCGGCGTATAGAGGAAGCGATCGACGAAGAGCGTGCCGGCTTCCTTGTCCATCTCGTACTTGATCGGCTCGCCTCCGATCGCCACTTCGATCAGGACATTGACTTCGTCAGGCGGATTCTTGCCGATGGAGATGGCGTCGATGCGCATGGGGAACCTGTCGTTGCGAAATTTGCCGGGCCTTATGCAAGTTCGGTGCGAAAAGTCCAACCCCTTCCTTGGTTTTCAGTTTCGCAATGATTTGCGCTGGGGGAGTCACGCTGGTATCGGGCGCTGCATGAAATCGACCGAAGCCCTCCCATGCTGACCCGGCTGCGCTCCGACGAAGAGCGCTATGCCCGCCGCATGGCACGCATCGCACGCTGGGACCGGCCGATCGAGGGCCGCGGCCAGCGCCTGCGCGCCTGGGCCAACATGCTGCTCGTCGACCACGGCATCTTCCGCATTGCCTATCTCAACGCGCATCGCGTGACGCCGGGCCTGTGGCGCTCGGCGCAGCCTGCTCCGCATCAGATTGCCCGCTTCGCCCGCCAGGGCCTCAAGACGATCGTCAACCTGCGCGGCGGCCGCGAGCACGGCTCGTGGCCCCTGCAGAAGGAAGCCAGCGAGCAGCACGGCATCGCGCTCGTCGATTTCGTGCTGCGCTCGCGCGGCGCGCCCGACCGCGAGACCATCCTGAGCGCGAAAAGCTTCTTCGAGAACCTGCAGGAGCCGGCGCTCGTGCACTGCAAGTCGGGCGCGGACCGGGCCGGCTTCTTTTCTGCGCTCTATCTGCTGATCCACGAAAAACGGCCGCTGGATGAAGCCACGCGCCAGCTTGCGCTGCGCTACGGCCATTTCCGCTTCGCCAAGACCGGAATCCTGGATGCGTTCTTCGATGCTTATCGCCGGGAAGGCGACGCGAAGGGTATCGGCTTCCTGACCTGGGTCGAAACGATCTACGATCCCGCAAGGCTCGAGCGCGAATTCAAGCCGAGCCTGTTTTCGGCGATGATTGCTGACCGGCTGCTTCGCCGGGAGTAGGCCGGCCAGCTGTCAGCGGTGGAGGCGGCTTCCTTCAGCGAGCCGCGCTCCCAGCGGCGAAGCCGTCCATCGTCGTCGTCTCGTCCTCTCCGAGATGCAGCCAGATGAAGAGGGTGTGCGCTAGGGCGCGCAGCATCGAGATCGCGCCGATCGCCTGCAGCAGTCCGGCGGAGAGCGAGCCGAACCAGATCATGGTCGCTATGATCGCGGCCAGCGCCGCCGCATTGACCAGCACCTGCCAGAATGGCTGGCGCGACAACGTGGCCATGTCCTGAAGCGGCGTCAGAATGGCGATGCCGGCATAGAAGGGCGCGAGAAGCGCGATCACCGTGCCGAGCTGCTCCCAATGAGTCCCTTCAAGGAAAGTCTCGATCACATCGGCGGCAACGGCAATCGCCCCGAACAGCGCAGCCGCAACGGCGATCAGCCCCAGCGCCATGATCCGCGCCGCGAAGCGTCGGCGCGATCCGGCATAGGAACGGAGCCGGTTCAAGGCGATGGGTGTCGAGACCGTGCCGAACATCTGCGCGGGCATATCGAGGAGCCGCATCGACAGTGCGACATGGGCGGCCAGCAGCGTGTTCGCGGCGTAGGGCAGCGCCAGCACCGGCGCGATCGCGAAACCATAGGCGAGCAAGGCGCTCGGCAGCAGCGTCACGGGCACGGCGCGCCAGCGGTAAGCCCCCTCGAACAGGCTGCGCCGTGACCAGAGCCGCGGTTCGACAAGCGCGGAGACCGCGCCCCGCCGCCGCCACAGCAGATAGCCGGCCGCGAGCATATGGCCCAGCGCGTCGGCCATGAACAGGGCGAGAGCCTTCGGCCCGAAGAGGCCGATCAGGATCAGCATGATCGCGGGCTGGAGCATCGCCTGCACGACGTTGCTGTTGCCGATCGCGCGGAAATCCCCTTCAGCCGTCGCCTCGGTCCAGAGCAATCTGAGGACAGCGCGGGCGGCCAAAGAACAGAGAAAGAGCACGGCGACAGCCGGAGCGACCCAGCCGGATATGGCCAGCCCAGCCAATGCGACGGCCGTTGCGCCGCAGAATGCCAGACCGACGGCGATGGCGAGCCGGAAGGCCAGACCGAGCCGGGCGCGATCCCCATTCCGGAAGAACACGGCTTCCAGCCGCAGCAGCGCGGCCATCGAAACGAAATTCACCACGGAGGAGAAGACGGCGAAAGCGGCGAAGACGAAAGGCGGGCAGAGCGCGGCCGCGATCAGCAGGCCCCAGACCGAGATCATTCGTGCCTGGATGAAACGCAGGCCAAGGAGCACCGCGGAACCCAGGCTCGAGCGCAGCATCGGCTTGCGCGCAGCCACGAAGCGCCGCCCCGCCGCAACAGCCAGGGCGGGCCGGCTGGGCGGAAGCAGCGCCCGTTCCATCGCGACACGAGCGGCCATATCGACATCCACGACTGAGCCATCGGGCAGCCGATCGCCGACCGGACCTATATTCCCCTTCAAGGGGAGCTCAGGCGAGGCGGTCACGGGCGACGGGCCTTCTGTCGCGAAGGCTGCGCCCGAATGGTTAATGGTCCGTAAATCTCAGTCATGGTCAGCCGTGGGCGGGGCAACGGCCCCGCGGACACGGCGCATTAACTGCACCATGTCGCCTTTTTTGCGGCTCAGACGAACGTTGTCTTGAGCGCCTCGAAGCGTCCTAGCTGATCCGTCAGGAGTTCGCGCGCGGCATCGCGCCGCACGAAGATCTTGAACATCACCTCGCCGGCGCCGTTGAAGAACTGCACCGAGCAAGCGCGCCGGCCCTGCGCCGTGCTGCGGTCCACGAGGTAGATCGCACGGCAGTTCTCGGCCTTGATGTGACCGCCGATCGGGCTGTCGCCATGGATGTTGTAATAGCCGTGCCCGAAGCTGCCGACCGGCAGCGAGCCTTCGCATTCCAGCACGATGTCGGGCGTGTGCATCAGGAAGAGCACGGTGCCCCAGGCCGCGAGATCCTTCCAGACATCCTCGAAGCGCTCGGGCGCCACGAAGAGCCGCTGTTCCGCTGGCAGGAGCTCGAGCACCGCACGCGTCGAGACGTTCGCCTCGCGCGCCACGGCCTCGATCAGGCCGTCGGGCTTGGCGGCGAGCAGCGCGCGGGCGCGCTCGATCGGGTCGCGGGTCGCGATATCGGCAGTCGTCATGGTCACTGCCTCACTCGGCCGCCTGGCGGGGCAGGTGCGGATTGGTTTCGCTCAGCACCGTCTCGAACCCCTCGAATTCGGGATGGCCGAGGTAGATCGGCGTCGGGCGCGGCTGCCCGGCGTTCCGGTGGGACTCGCGAAACTGCTCAGACTTGGTCCAGGCGGTGAAGTCGTCCTTCGAGGCCCAGCTCGTATGCGACGAATAGAGCGTGTGATCGTCCTTTTCCGGACCCTTCAGCAGGTGGAAGGAGAGGAAGCCGGGCATTTCGTCGAGCCGGCTCTTGCGCGAAGACCAGACCGTTTCGAAGGCGGCTTCCTCGCCCTTGACGACCTTGAAGCGATTCATGGCGATGAACATCGACAAATCCTGCAGTGAAACGCCGCGAGGCGGCTGAAACGAATGGTGCCGCGACGCGGCCGGTCATCGCCGGTTCCGGATGAGCGCCTTGCAAAGCGTTGTATCCGAAGGAGCGCACGCCGGAGGCGGCCGCACGGCAATGCGTCGCGACCGAAGCCGGCCGCGCTCAGGCGCTGCCCTTGACCCCTTGTAGTAAAGGCGAATATCACCGTCAACAATATGCACGAGTAATTCTTGTTTTGAATAATTAAAAACAGGAATTACTTGGCGTTGAATCCTTCTAATCACAACCGATCTTAGACGATCGGGCCGATCTGCGGTGGCCGCGGCCCATCGCCTGCGCCCGAATGGAGTGGCAACATGTCTGGCTCGCGCGACCAAACGGCATATTCCGGCCTCATGCGGCCGAACCGGCGCGAACTGACCGCCACGGCTCTGGCATTGCTCGGCCTCGGCGGGCTTGCTCCCCTCGCCCCCGCTTCGGCCCAGACATCCGAGCGCATCGTCGTCGCCGGCGGCGTCATCACCGAGGTCATCTATGCGCTTGGCCTGCAGGACCGGGTCGTCGGCGTCGATTCGACGAGTCAGTTTCCGGCCGATGCCCTGAAGGACAAGGCCAATATCGGCTATGTCCGGGCTCTCTCGGCCGAGGGCGTTCTGTCACTCAAGCCGACGCTCGTCATGCTGATCGACGGCGCCGGCCCGCCGGACGCGGTCTCCCTGCTCAACGAATCCGGCGTTAAGCTCGCCCGCATCTCCGACGGGCTGACGCCGGACGGCGTCGTCACCAAGATCGCGGCGATCGGTGCGGCCATCGGCGCCGCCGCCCCGGCGGAGCGCCTCGCGGCGCAGACGCGGGCGCGCTTCGACGAGCTGGCGGCCCTGCGCTCCGGCATCACCAAGAAGCGCCGCGTGCTCTTCGTGCTCTCGCTTCAGAACGGCCGCGCCCTCGTCGGCGGCCGCAACAGCTCGGCCGATGGGATCATCGCGCTCGCCGGCGGCATCAATGTCGCCGACGCGATCGAGGGCTACAAGCCGATGACGGATGAGGCGATCGCCGCCGCCGCCCCGGAGATGGTGCTGATGATGCGCAACAGCAGCGCCCACAACACCACGCCCGAAGAACTCTTCGCCATGCCGTCCTTCTCCCAGACGCCCGCTGCCAACGGCAAGCGCCTGGTCCACATGGACGGCCTCTATCTGCTCGGCTTCGGCCCGCGCACACCGATGGCCGCGCGCGATCTCATGGCCGCGATCTATCCGGAAGCCGCCATCCCCGCATTGAAGACGGCTGCCGCCCCGTGACGCTCGCGGCACCAGCCCCGTCGATGACCTCCACCGCCCTGACGACGCTGATCGCCGGCCGGCGCCGCGTCGGCCTGCTCGCCGTTATCGGCCTCTCCCTGGCCTGCCTGCTGCTTGCCATCGTCGCGATCGGCCAAGGGGCCATTTCAATCCCGCCCGGCCGCGTCGCCGAAATCCTGATGGCCAGGCTCACAGGCGATACGACATTGCTGGAAGGGCGCGACGTCCTCGTCGTTCTCAACATACGCCTGCCGCGCGTCCTGCTCGGCCTGCTCGTAGGCGCGGGCCTCGCCGTCTCCGGCGCGCTGATGCAGGGGCTGTTCCGCAATCCGCTGGCCGATCCCGGCCTCGTCGGCGTCTCGAGCGGCGCGGCCCTCGCAGCGGCCGCCACGATCGTGCTCGGAGACCGGTTCCTCGCGGGGACCATGATGAAGCTGCCCTTCGCAGCCCTTCCCATGGGTGCCTTCTGCGGCGGGCTGGTCGCGACGCTGGCGCTTTACCTCATCGCCACGCGCGGCGGGCGCACCTCGGTCGCCACCATGCTTCTCGCCGGTGTCGCGCTGGGCGCGCTGGCGAGCGCGCTGACCGGCCTCCTCGCCTTCATCTCGGATGACCGCCAGCTGCGCGACCTGACCTTCTGGTCGCTCGGCAGCCTCGGCGGCGCGAGCTGGACCAAGCTCTCAGCGGTCGCGCCGATCATCCTGCCCATGCTCCTGCTGATGCCGCTGCTGGCCCGCGGGCTGAACGGGCTGATGCTGGGCGAGGCCGAGGCCTACCATCTCGGCATACCCGTCCAGCGCATCAAGGCGCTGGCGATCCTATTCGTCGCCCTAGCGGTCGGTGCGAGCGTCGCCTCGGCCGGGCTGGTCGGCTTCGTCGGCATCGTCGTGCCGCATCTGATCCGGCTCTCCGTCGGCCCCGATCACCGACTGCTGCTGCCCCTCTCGGCGCTCGGCGGCGCGATGCTGCTCGTCGGCGCGGACATCGTCGCGCGTTTGATCGTCGCCCCGGCCGAGCTGCCGATCGGCATCGTCACGGCCACGATCGGCGCGCCCTTCTTCCTCTGGCTGCTGCTGCGTCGCTCGAGCGTCCTCGATGTCTGAGTCCGTACCGATCCTCTCCTGTCAGGAGCTGAGCTTCGTCGCCGGCGGGCGCCGGCTCGTTGCCGACGCCACGCTCGAACTCGCCGGCGGCACGACGACGATCCTGATCGGGCCGAACGGGGCCGGCAAGTCGACGCTCCTCAAGCTGCTGACCGGCGAGATCAAGCCGGCCGGCGGCGGGATCCGCATCGCCGGCGAGCCGCTCGCGGCGGTGCCGGCCTGGCGCATGGCCTGCCTGCGCGCAGTCATGGCCCAGCATGCCCGCATCGCCTTCCCCTTCAGCGTCTACGAGGTCGCGAGCCTCGGCGTCGACGGCATCGGCCGGGCGCTGACGCGCCAGCGGCGCGAGGCGATCGTCGCCGAGAGCCTTGCTTCCGCCGGCGTGATCGATCTCGCCGGCCGGCGCTACCAGACACTCTCGGGCGGCGAGCAGCAGCGCGTGCAGTTCGCCCGCGTGCTCTGCCAGCTCGAAGCCGGCAGGAGCGTCGCCGAACGGCAGGTGCTCTTCCTCGACGAGCCGATCGCCAGCCTTGATCTCTGCCATCAGCTCTCGTTGCTCGACATGGCGCGCAGCATCGCCGCACGCGGCGTCGCGGTGCTGATCGTGCTGCACGACCTCAACCTCGCCGTGACCTATGCCGATCAT
Source organism: Allobosea sp. P4_C6 (assembly GCF_056402015.1). NCBI lineage: Bacteria > Pseudomonadati > Pseudomonadota > Alphaproteobacteria > Hyphomicrobiales > Alloboseaceae > Allobosea > Allobosea sp. P4_C6. Next base: position 95,954 of record NZ_JBFUIF010000007.1, on the reverse strand, counting down.
CTCGTCGTGATGGATCAGGGCCAGATTATCGCCCAAGGCCCACCGGCACGCACGCTCGACGACGCCCTGCTGCGCCAGGTCTTCAAGGTCGATCTGACGCTGAGCCGTGCCCCGGCGCCCGGCCTGCCCTTCCTCCTGCCGCAGCAGCACCGCTCGCGGCCGGCAGCGTAAGCCCGCGCTCCCCATGGGTTCACCGACGATTCATCCTGAATCGCCGCTTCACCATATCGCTCAACCCGCGCTTCACGGCTCGGGAGCCTAACTCCCGCTCACCAGCGAACGGGAGTTTCGATCATGGCCAGATATGTTGCCGCCCTCGGCCTCGCCGCCCTTCTGGCGCCGGGCCTGATTGTCGCCACGAACGATGCCGCGCAAGCGCGTGAGGTCGTCGGCATCCGCGATGCACGCTTCGAGCCCGGCACCATCGTCATCCGCACCGGCGAGCGCCGGCTCTACTACGTCGTCGCTCCGGGCGAGGCGATCCGCTACACCATCGCCGTCGGCAAGGCCGGCAAGCAATGGCGCGGCGTCAAATATGTCGAGGAGCTGCAGGTCGACCCGGCCTGGGCGCCACCGGCCGAGGTCAGGCGCGACAATCCCCGCCTGCCCGACGTCATTCCCGGCGGCTCGCCGCGCAACCCGATGGGCGCGCGCGTCATCGGCCTTGGACCCGGCGGACAATACGCCATCCATGGCACCAACATGCCGAACACCATCGGCACCGCAGCCTCCTATGGCTGCTTCCGCATGCACAACCAGGACGTGATCGACCTCTACGCCCGCGTCCAGATGGGCACGCCGGTCGTCGTCATGCCCTGAGACGATCTAAAGATCGACTTCCGACAGCAAGGGGTGCCCGGCGAAGAACGTCTCGAGATTGCCGAGCAGGAGCCGGAGTTGCCCCTGCTTGGCATCCTGCGAGCTGGCCGCGATATGCGGCGTCAGCACGACATTCTCGAGCTTGCGCAGCCGTTCCGGCACATGCGGCTCGGCGGCGAAGACGTCGAGCGCTGCACCGGCGATCCGCTTCTGTTCGAGGGCGTCGCATAGTGCGTCTTCATCGATGGCGAGGCCGCGCGAGATGTTGACGACGTAGCCCTGCGAGCCGAGCGCGGTCAGCACCGCGTCATCGACCGCATGACGCGTCTCGGCATTGGCGCGGACGGCGACGACGAGCACATCGGCCCATGCGGCTAGGCCGAGCAGGCTGTCATGGAAGCGATAGGGCAGCTCCGGCTTGGCGGAGCGGTTGTGATAGCCGACCTCCATCTCGAACGCGGCGGCGCGGCTCGCGATGCGGCTGCCGATGGCGCCGAGCCCGTAGACGCCGAGCTTCCGGCCGGCGAGATCCGGCGTGTTCGCTACCGGCTCATGGCCCCGATTGCTCCAGAGACCCGCGCGTACGAAGCGGTCTCCCTGTCCGATCCCGCGCATGACGCAGAGCACGAGGCCCATGGCGAACTCAGCGACGCTGCGCGCATTGGCGTCGGCAGCGTTGCAAAGCCTGATCCCACGGGCCTTGGCCGCAACGCGATCGACCCCCTCGATGCCCGTCCCATAGCAGGCGATCAGCTCGAGATTCGGCAAGGCGTCCATCAGCCCAGCGCTGGTCGGCCGCCCGCCATAGGTCAGCAGCACGCGCGCCTGTCTCGCCTCGTCGGGCACCGCAGCCGCATCGTCGCCCTCGATCGGCCCGATCACCGTATAGAGCTGCTTCAGCTTCTCGATCGCGTCGTCGGCGAGACGCGGCACCATCAGAATCGTCGGCTTCATTGCATCGCTCCAGAAGATGCTGCATCGCAACACCGCGCAGCCTCGTGCTCAACCCACATTTGCGAATGCCCCGCCATCCGCGCCGCGCATTCCCGACTTCGACCAAAGGCGGCATCAAACCGTTCCAAAAGCCTGAAATAGCGCGCGTTTCCCACTCGCCCCCCGCAAAGAACCGCGTTAACCTTCCCTCGCGACACGCAACCGCCCGTGCCTCCCACGGGCCAGGAAGGGGCTACCAGATGGATCACCTCGCCGACGTGAAGAAGTTCGCCAAGAAGCCGTTGAACGATGCTGCCTTCGCCGGCATGTCGAAGGCCTATGCGCTGGTGATGAGCAAGCCGGACACCCGTTACGTCGCCTGTTCGGATTCGGCCGAGATCGACCGTGTCCGCGAGAACTTCCTGAAGAAGAAGCTGGGCCTGAAATCCGGCGATCTCGACGGTTCGATCAAGGCGATCTGCGAGCACATGAAGGCGGACAGGACCAAGTCGCGCCTGACTTTCTATTATCTGCTGGCCGAGCATCACGGAAAACTCGACCTTTTCATCAAGAAATAAGTCCCCGGCCCGGCCTTCGCCGGGCATTTTTTTCATCGGCACATCGTGGCTGAACGATTGGCTGGCCGGCGCAGAGCCGGCCGTGAACCGTTCATCGCAATCGATTTCAATCGCGATAGAGGTCCGCCCGCGTCAGCGGCAGGCCGGACGGACCCTTTCGCCGCTTCGAGGCCAGCGTCTGGTTGACCATCGCTCCGCCACGCTCGAAGGCGAGCGAGCAGCCGGCGAGATAGAGCAGCCACATCCGCGTCCGCTCCGGCCCGATCTCGGCCTCGGCTTTCGCCTTGTTGGCGTCGAGCCGCTCCCACCACAGCCGCGTCGTGCGCTGGTAGTGCTCGCGCCAGCCCTCGACGTCGTGGATCTCGAAGCCGTGGCGCTCGAGATTGGCGATCGACATGCCGAGATGGTCGAGCTCGCCGCCCGGAAAGATGTAGCGCACCAGCGCGCGATATTCCGCCGGCATCTTGTTGAACGCCTTCTCGGTCTTCTTGGCGCGGCGCGAGATGGTGTGGTGCAGATAGAGCCCGCGCGGCCGCAGCAGCCGGTTCACCGCCCGGAAATAGGACGGGTGGTTGCGGATGCCGACATGCTCGAACATGCCGATCGAGGAGATCTTGTCGAATTCACCCTCCATCTGGGTGAAGTCCTTGAGGTGGAGTGTGACCTTGCCGGCGAGCCCGAGCTTCTCGACCTTCTCGCGCGCCAGGGCGAGCTGCTCCTCCGCCAGCGTCACGCCATGGGCCTCGACGCCGTAATGGCGCGCGGCATGGCAGACCAGCGCGCCCCAGCCGCAGCCGATGTCGAGGAAGCGATCGCCCGGCTTCAGCCGCAGCTTCCGGCAGATCATGTCGAGCTTGTCGCGCTGGGCGCGTTCGAGATCGCCATGGTCCTCGGTGAAATAGGCGCAGGTGTAGACCATCTCCTCGTCGAGGAAGAGCCGGTAGAAATCGTTCGAGACGTCGTAGTGATAGGCGATGTTGGCCTTGTTGGTGGCCGGCGCGCCGTCGCGCGCGATCTCGTCGCCCCTGCGATGGTCGACGGCCTCGGCAGCCTTGCCCGGCGCGAAGATGAAGCGCCTGATGACATCGAAGACCGCGCCCTTCGGGATGTCGCGCGCCAGCCGGCCGAGCTTGCCGTCGGGCCGCGCCGCCGCGAGATCGAAGACCGAGCCGTTCCGGATCGAGATGCGGTCGGTGATATGCAGATTGAGCAGCGTGTCGAGCTTGGGCTTGCGGACCAGCGCGGCCAGGACGCCGGCATCGGCGATCGCGATGGCGAGGCCGTCCGATGGCCAGGACGCCGGCACCGAACTCCCGTCCCAGAGCCGGAAGCCGAGCTTCAAACCGAGCTTGGCATGCGCCTCGTTCAGAAGGCGGCGCAGGGCCGCGAGGCGCTTGTCGTTGCTATCCATGACCCGAGAATCCGCTGCTTTCCGCTGCTGTTTGAACGCAAGCTCGCAGCTTGGCAATATTCGGCGGGTCCGGGCGCGTCGGCACCTCAGAAGTCGCTGGCGATACCCTTCACTTCCCAGTCGTCGTAGCGCACCGGTTCGAGCCCGCCGCGTCCGTTGACCTCGCGCTGCTTCGCGACCTCGGCCGCATGCGCATCGATCGCCGCCCGCCGGGCCGCCGCCTCGGCCAGCGCGCGCTGCGCTGCCGGCGACAGGCTTTTCGGCTCGGGGCCCGCCAATGGCACATCGTCGTCGACTTGGTCAGGCATTTCGGCTCGTTTCCTTGCAGGCTTTCTCTTGCAGGATCGGGATCGCCCCCACCACATAGGGCACGAACCCGGCATTCGCGAGGGGGTTGCGCCCGAGCGAAGCCGACGACGAAGGGGAACCGATGAACTACGTTCGCACCGGCATGTTGATGGCAGGCCTCACCGCGCTGTTCGGCGCGGTCGGCTATCTGATCGGCGGCGGCGGCGGCATGCTGATGGCGCTCGGCTTCGCCGCCGTGACCAATCTCTTCAGCTACTGGAATTCCGACCGGCTGGCGCTCTCCGCCCATAATGCCCAGGAGGTCGACGAGCGCAGCGCGCCCGAACTCTACCGCATGGTGCGCGACCTCGCGGCGCGCGCCGACATGCCGATGCCGCGCGTTTACCTGATCCAGGAAGACCAGCCCAACGCCTTCGCCACCGGCCGCAACCCGCAGAACGCGGCGGTGGCGGCGACGACCGGCATCCTGCGCACGCTGACCTATGAGGAACTGGCGGGCGTGATGGCGCATGAGCTGGCGCACATCAAGAATCACGACACGCTGACGATGACGATCACCGCGACCTTCGCAGGCGCGATCTCATCGCTCGTCACCTTCGGCATGTTCTTCGGCTCGCGCGACAACCGCCCGAACTTCATCGTCCAGATCCTGCTCTCGATTCTCGCGCCGATGGCGGCGGCACTGATCCAGATGGCGATATCGCGCTCGCGCGAATACGAGGCCGATCGGCTCGGCGGCGAGATTGCCGGCAATCCGGTCTGGCTCGCCGATGCGCTCGCCAAGATCGCCGGTGCCGTCCAGCACATTCCCAACGAGACAGCCGAGGCCAAGCCTGCTACGGCGCACATGTTCATCATCAATCCCCTGACCGGCGGCGGCATGGATAATCTGTTCTCGACCCATCCCGACACCGGCAACCGCATCGCCGCGCTGATGGAGCAGGCCAGCGCCATGGGCATCGGCCGCAGCACGGGCGGCACGAGTTTCTCCGCCCAGGCCGGCAGCAGCCCCTGGGGTCAAGCCGGCGGCGGCCCTTGGGATAATACGCCCCGCCAGCCCGGACCTTGGGGTTGAAAATGGCCGAGCGCCCCTCCCCCAGCCGCCCCGCGCCGGAACCCGTGGAATCGGGACGCAGCGATGCGCCCGGACTGCCGGCGCGCCGTTTCGCCGCCATCATCATCGACGAAGTCCTGCGCGCCCGCGTCGCCCTCGACGAGACCTTCGAGCGGCTGCTGCCGGATTCGGGCCTGGACGCCGCCGATGCCGGGCTAGCGCGCGCCATCGCCGTCACCGCCTTCCGACGGCTCGGGACGATCCAGCACGCCGTCGATCAGCGCCTCGAACGCGGCAGCCCGCGCAAATCCGGCCCGTTCGAGCCGATCCTGACGGCCGCGGCCGCGCAGATTCTCTTCCTCGACGTGCCCGATCATGCCGCCGTCGATCTCGCGATCCGAAATCTGCATGAGGACCTGCGCTCGGCCCGCTACGTCGCTCTCGGCAATGCCCTGCTGCGCCGCATCGTGCGCGAGCGCGACGCGATCCTGGCCGAGGCGCAGGCCGACCCCTTCCTCGACACGCCCGACTGGCTGGCCGAGAGCTGGAGCGAGACCTATGGCGAGGCGGCGGCTGCGGCGATCGCAGCGAGCCATCGCGAGGAACCCCCGCTCGACCTTTCCGTCAAGGCCGACCCTGCCCGCTGGGCGGAAGCGCTGGAGGGTATCGCGCTGCCGAACGGTTCGGTACGCCTGCGCGAGCGGCACGCCATCGCCGGGTTGCCCGGCTTCGACGAAGGCGCCTGGTGGGTGCAGGACGCCGCAGCCGCGCTGCCGGCGATGCTGCTGGCGCCGGCCCCCGGCGAGCGGATCGTCGATCTCTGCGCCGCCCCCGGCGGCAAGACCGCCCAGATCGCGGCGGCGGGAGCGAATGTGACTGCGCTCGATCGCTCGGGCCCGCGCCTGCGCCGCCTCAAGGCCAACCTCGCGCGTCTCGGCCTGACGGCCGAGGTCGTGACCGCCGATGCGACGAGCTGGAAAGCCGAACCTTTCGACGCCGTCCTGCTCGATGCACCCTGCAGCGCCACCGGCACGATCCGGCGCCATCCCGATGTTGCCTGGACGAAGCTCCCGGACGATCGCGACCGGCTCGCAGGCTTGCAGGCGCGCCTGCTCGATGCCGCCGCCGGCCTGACCAAGCCCGGCGGGCGCCTCGTCTACTGCACCTGTTCGCTGGAAGCGCAGGAAGGCGAAGCGCAGATCGAAGCCTTTCTCGCGCGTCATCCCCAGTTTCGGCGCAAGCCCGTCGAAGCGGCGGAAATCGGCGGTTTGTCGGAAGCAATCGACGCGAACGGCGATATTCGGACCCTGCCGCACCAGCTCCGCGGCGAAACCCCGCGCCTTTCGGGATGGGCGGGATTTTACGCAAGCCGCCTGATCAGGCTATGACGGAACAGGGATTCGCGCAGTGGGACGGCGCGATTCCTCTGGCAGTATCCGCGCGGCACGGCGTCGCGCACGGGGACGGAGCATACGGGAGATTTGAGCGGCTGGTCTGAGCGACGGGGATTGGCCCAGGCCGCGATCGGACGGGCGGCGCGGCGGACCCGTGGCCAGTTCGTCGGCGCAACGCGTAGGCTCTGGCCCTTCGGGCGCAACACCGCGACCCGCCTGCTGTTCGCCCCCCACGACCTGCGCACCGCCGATCCGACGACGGCCGGCGATTTCTACGCCGGTTACTACACCTTCGCCGGCCGCACGCTGCGCAGCCATGGCGAATCCCCCTTCGATGTCGAGCCCCCGAGCGAGGCCTGGGCGGAGGCCCTGCACGGCTTCGGCTGGCTGCGCCACATGCGGGCCGCCGATACCGCGATCGCACGCGCCAATGCCCGCAGCCTGGTCGAGGATTTCATGGCCAAGCGCCGCGACCGGGACGATATCGGCCGCCGCCCGGCCGTGGCGGCCCGCCGGCTGATCGCTTTTCTCTCGCATTCCCCGCTGCTGCTCGAAGGCGCCGATCATGTCTTCTACGAGCGCTTCCTGCGCCATGTCGCGCGGCTGGCGGACCGGCTGAGCCTCGCTCTCGCCGGCGCGGTGGAAGGCGCGGATCGCCTGAACGGCCTGATCGCCGTCACGCTCGCGGCGATCTGCCTCGATGGGCAGGATGCACGCCGGCGCCGCGCCGAGACGATGCTCTCCGACGAGCTGGACGAGCAGATCCTGCCCGATGGCGGGCATCTCTCCCGCAATCCCCGCCTCCTGATCGAGCTCCTGCTCGACCTGCTGCCGCTGCGCGAGACCTTCGCCGCGCGCGGGCTGGAGCCGCCGCGCGGCGTGCTGACCGCGATCGAGCGGATGATGCCGCATCTGCGCCTGTTCCGGCATGGCGACGGTTCGCTCGCCCTGTTCAACGGCATGGGCACCACCGCCCCCGATCTGATGGCCACGCTCGCGGCTTACGACGATGCGCGCGGCCGGCCGACCGAGCATGCCGCCTATTCCGGCTACAGCCGCCTCGCCGCCGAGCGCAGCATCGTCGTCGCCGATGCCGGCGCTCCGCCGCGCGGCGCCTATTCGGTCGAGGCGCATGCCGGCTGCCTCGCCTTCGAATTCTCCAGCGGCCCGCAGCGCATCATCGTCAACTGCGGCGCCAGCCGCTTCGGCCCGCCCGAGCTGAAGCTTGCGGCGCGCAGCACCGCGGCCCATTCGGCCCTCGTCCTCGACGATCGCTCGAGCGCGAATTTCGGGATGGTGCTCGGCGAGATGCGGATCGTCTCCGGCCCGCGCGATGTCCGGGTCGCGCGCCAGGATGGCGCTGACGGCCCGGAATGGGTGGCGAGCCATGACGGCTATCGCCGCAGCCTCGGGGCCGTCCATACGCGCCGGCTCCTGCTCGCCCGCGACGGCGCCACGCTCTCGGGCGAAGAGGAGGTCACGTTGACCGGTGCGCGTGCCGCGCTGCAGGCCGCCGTCCGCTTCCATCTTCACCCCAATGTTCGCGCCAGCCTGGTGCGCGAAGGCAGCGGCGCGCTGCTGGCGCTCGCTTCCGGCGAAGTCTGGAGCTTCGAGGCCGGCGGGCTGCCGATCGCGATCGAGGAAAGCCTTTTTCTCGCCGCCTCCGACGGGCGCCGCCGCACCGAACAGCTCGTGGTGGCCTTCGATGCCGTGACGACGCCGCGCATCGCCTGGCGCCTGAGCCGGATCAGCACCGCCAATCCGCGCGCCGGAAAGACCGTTGCCGCCGCCATCGCCGAGCGCGAGGCCACGGAATCCGCTCCCGACGCGTGACGTTCTGCGGCGGCGCGCTTTGCCTTTCGCGGCGCAGCATGATAGCCCGCGCGCGGCTGCTCCAAGAACCGCCTGCCCTTGCAATCCAAGCCGGACCTGACCCGATGCCGAATGAACTTCGCCGCGTCGAACGCGCTCTCCTTTCCGTCTCCGACAAGACGGGGTTGATCGACTTCGCCCGCGCCCTCCACAAGCTCGGCATCGCGCTGGTCTCGACCGGCGGCACGGCCAAGGCCATCGCCGAGGCCGGCCTGCCGGTCAGCGACGTCTCCGATCTCACCGGCTTCCCCGAGATGATGGACGGCCGGGTCAAGACGCTGCATCCGAAGGTGCATGGCGGCCTGCTGGCGATTCGCTCGCACCCGGAGCATCAGGCCTCGATGCTCGGCCACGGCATCCAGCCGATCGACCTGCTGGTCGTGAACCTCTACCCGTTCGAGGCGACGGTCGCCGCGGCCAAGCCCTATGACGACTGCATCGAGAACATCGACATCGGCGGCCCGGCGATGATCCGCGCCGCCGCGAAGAACCATCATGACGTCGCCGTCGTGGTCGAGCCCGCGGATTATCCCTCGGTGCTGGCCGATCTCGAGGCCCAGAAGGGCGCGACCACACTGACGCTGCGCCGCAAGCTGGCCCAGAAGGCCTATGCCCGCACCGCCGCCTACGACGCGGCGATCTCGAACTGGTTCGCGAACGAACTCGGTGACACCGCGCCGGACTTCCGCGCGCTTGGCGGCGCGCTCGCCGAGACGATGCGCTATGGCGAGAACCCGCATCAATGGGCCGCCTTCTATCGCACCCCGGAGAACCGCCCGGGCGTTTCGACCGCTCGCCAGGTCCAGGGCAAGCAGCTCTCCTACAATAACATCAACGATACCGACGCCGCCTTCGAATGCGTCGCCGAGTTCGATCCCAACGCTTCGGCCGCCTGCGTCATCGTCAAGCACGCCAATCCTTGCGGCGTCGCGGCCGGCGGCTCGCTGCTGGAAGCCTATGAGCGCGCGCTCGCCTGCGATCCGGTCTCGGCCTTCGGCGGTATCGTCGCGCTGAACCGAAAGCTGGATGCCGCCGCCGCGAAGAAGATCGTCGAGGTCTTCACCGAGGTCATCATCGCGCCGGATGCCGACGAGGAAGCGATCGCGATGATCGCCGCCAAGAAGAACCTGCGCCTGCTGCTGACCGGCGGCCTGCCGGATGTCCGCGCGCCCGGCCTCGCGCTGCGCACCGTCTCCGGCGGCTTCCTCGCCCAGTCGCGCGACAACGCCGTCGTCGATGACATGGAGCTCCGGGTCGTGACCAAGCGCCGGCCGAGCGAGCGCGAGCTCGCCGATCTGCGCTTCGCCTTCCGCGTCGCCAAGCACGTCAAGTCGAACGCCATCGTCTATGCCAGGGATCTCGCCACGGTCGGCATCGGCGCCGGCCAGATGAGCCGCGTCGATTCCTCGCGCATCGCCGCCTGGAAAGCCGCCGAGGCAGCGAAGGCCGCAGGCAGCGCGGAAAGCCTCGCCAAGGGCTCGGTCGTCGCCTCCGACGCCTTCTTCCCCTTCGCCGACGGCCTGCTCGCGGCGGCGGAAGCCGGTGCCACCGCGGTGATCCAGCCCGGCGGCTCGATGCGCGACGACGAAGTCATCAAGGCCGCCGACGAAGCCGGCCTCGCCATGGTCTTCACCGGGCACCGGCATTTCCGCCATTGACGGAAACGCAGGCCGCGGGACACCCTCGTCGGCCGGCTGCGCATCGCAGTCCGGCCGGCGGTTTCAGGGTCGATCCGGCTCTGTGCGCAACCGCGTTCCTGATGCTGGTGGCCGCCTGAAGAGCGGCCTCGCTGCGAGCTGACGAGGCCCGGGACATGCACACCGCCAAGGTCATCGGCATCGGTTTCGCCTTGCTTGGCATCCTGCTCGTCGCGGCACCGCGTCTTTCCATCTCGGCCGGGCGGCCGATCCCCTTCGCCGTCAGGCTCTTCCTGCCGCTCTGGTTCGCCGGCGCGCTGATCAACCTCTGGATCGGCGTCAGCCGCGCGGGCTATACCGTGATGGAGGAAGCGCCGATCTTCCTCGTCGTCTTCGGCGTGCCGGCGATCGCCAGCCTGCTGATCCTGTGGCTGACCTCCCGAATTGTCCGATGAGCCTCGATTCCGTCCGCGCCTTCTTCGCCCAGCACGCTCCCGACATCGCCGTCATCGTCACGCAGGAGAGCAGCGCGACCGTGCCGCTGGCCGCCGCCGCCCATGGCGTCGAGCCCGGGCAGATCGCCAAGACGCTCTCGCTGCGCATCGGCGAGGACGTCGTTCTCGTCGTTACCCGTGGCAATGCCCGACTCGACAACAAGAAGGCGAAAGCCGCCCTCGGCGGCAAGCCGCGCATGCTCGGCCCCGATGAAGTCGAGGCGCTGACCGGCCATCCGGTCGGCGGCGTCTGCCCCTTCGGGCTCGCCACGCCGCTCAAGATCTATTGCGACATCTCGCTGCGCGCTTTCGACATCGTCGTGCCGGCGGCCGGCTCGACGCATAGCGCGCTGCGCATCGCGCCGCAGCGCATGGCAGAGCTGACGCAGGCCGAATGGGTGGATGTCTGCCAGGAGGCCGTGCTGGAGGCAGCGGCGGCGGAGTAGGGCTCAGCCCTCCGTCCGCGCAATCAGCTCCATCGCGGCAGCGGGATTGCGCACCTTGTCGCCGCTGATGACATAGAGGAAGACGTCGCGCTTCTGCTTTGGCGCCGCGGCTCCCACTGCTTCGAGCCCATCCGGCACGCCGCCCTCCGCCCAGACATGCGCAGCCTTGGCCCAGCGGTCGAGACCGGACTCGGAATAGCCCTTCGGCTCGGCTTCCTTCGTCCCCATGATCCGCGCATAGACGAAGGGCGCCGTCACATCGGCGATCTGGGTGTAGTCGGCATCGGCCGAGGTGATGGCCGCTACGCCATATTCGCGCAGGAGCGCGACGAAATCCGGCGAGCGGAAGCTGTCATGCCGAACCTCGACCGCGTGGCGCAGGGCGATGCCATCGAGCTTCTTCGGCAGCAGCTTGAGGAAGGCCTCGAAATCCTCGGGATCGAATTTCTTCGTCGGCATGAACTGCCAGTTGATCGGACCGAGCTTCTGTTTGAGCTCGGTCAGCCCGCTGGTCAGGAATTTCTCGACCGACGGCCCGGCTTCGGCCAGCACGCGCCGGTTCGTGCAGAAGCGCGAGCCTTTGAGCGCGAAGACGAAATTTTCCGGCGTCTCCTCGCGCCATCGGGCGAAGCTCTCCGGCTTCTGCGACCCGTAATAGGTGCCGTTGATCTCGATCGAGGTCAGCTTGCCCGCCGCATATTCGAGCTCGCGCTTCTGCGGCAGGCCATCGGGATAGAAAGCGCCACGCCACGGCTCGAACACCCAGCCGCCGATGCCGATATGGATTTGACCTGCCTCACGCGCCATGGCTTGCTCCTTCGCTGGGCCGTCATCCTGACGCGGGGGCTGGTTTTGCACCACCCGTTTCCAGCGATCGCCTTCGTCTAATCCCGCCGGGCGCGCAGGCCTGTCAGGAGGACGTGACCTGCCCGGCAAATGGACGCTTCGGCAAGGAGCTGCCGGCGTTCAGGCTTTCAGATGGAATGTCACGAGCACGGTGATCTCGGAGCCATCCTGCAGCGTCGCGGCCACTCGCAGGAAATTGCCGAAATGGGCGAGGCGCTGAAATGTGACGGCGTCCTTGGCCGCAGGCAGCGCGAACTCGGAACCCTCCGCGCACCAATGCATGCCGTCGGCGGAGATCTCGATGCGCGCCTTGGGCAGTTCGCCTTTCGGCTCCTTGAGTGCGCGCACGAAGACGATCGCCTCCTTCGCCCAGCCGGCCTCATAGGGCTCGCTCGCGCTCTGCCCGGTCCAGGTTTCGTTGCGGGCGACGACCGCGGTCAGGTTCTCGGGCAGCATCAGAAATCCCCCGATAGGCAGACGGAGTCGAGATAGGCGAAGGCGCGCTTGTCGGTGTCGGTCTCGGCGAAGAAGCCGAGGTTCAGCATGCACCACAGGTTCTTCATCGCGGGGATGCGGATGCAGTCATAGCTGCTCATGTCGAAGACGCGGTCGTTTACCTGGAAGCGCGTCGCCTGCATCGAAGCCAGATCGAAATCGAAGCGCAGATAGTGCCAGTTCACCTTGGTTGGGATCTCGTTGTAGCAGAGCCGCTGCTCGCCGCCCGGGAGATCCTCCCAGTCATCCGGCGCGAGATGGTAATGGGTGATCGTCTTGCCGGCGGTGCCGATCGGCTTGATCGGCGTCGTCTTCCGTTTGAACTGCCAGCGCTGGATATGCTGGCCGTCCTGCGCATTGAGGAAGCGCAGATGCGGCATCACACGGTCGCCGGGCCCTGAGCTGTCGCCGATCTGGAGATCGTAGAGGAAGCCGAAGGAGCGGATATCGGTCTCCGAGAGCTGCAGATCGGTCGCTTCGGGCTTGAAGGTGAAATAGGTCTCGAGTCGGATCGGCCCGGCCTTGCGGAAGGTCAGCCGCTTGATCGCGACATTCTGCGCGCCCTTCTTCGGCCGCGTCGCGATCTTCAGCGCATAGGAGCCGTCGACGCCGCCATGCGAGCCGAAATCCCAGTTCGGCAGGGTCGAGAGCATGGCGTGGCTGTGCTGGGCATAGCCCGGCAGCATCGCATCCAGCGTGTCCTCGTAATTGCCGACGAGCTGCGTCCAGCCGCACATGCCGCGGTCGAAATCGTCGAGGCAGATGATGCGCGGCAGCGGGTCGAAGCGGCTGAGCTGTGGGTCCGCCTCGCGGATGGCGCGGCGCATGTCGTCGAGCTGGGAGTTGGGAGCGATCATTGGGCTTTACCCCTTCACTGCGCCGGCGGTGAGACCCGCCACGAGATGCTTCTGCATGAGGATGACGAAGGCGAGCACCGGCACGAGCTGCACGGTGGAGGCCGCGAAGAGCACGCCCCATTCGACGCCTTCGACGGCGCCGATCATCTCGGAGATCACCAGCGGCGCGGTCTTGGCCTTGGTGGTCGTGAAGATGAAGGCGAAGAGGAACTCGTTCCAGGCGTAGACGATGACGAAGACCGAGACCGCCAGCATGCCCTGCGCCGCCATCGGCAGGATGACGCGGGTGATGATCTGCATCTGCGAGGCGCCATCCATCATCGCGGCCTCGTCGAGCTCGCGCGGGATCTGGTCGATGAAGGTGCGCATCACCACCGTGCCCAGCGAGACGAAGAAGGTGGCGTAGAGCACGATCAGCACGAAATGCGTGTCGTTGAGTCCCAGCCAATTCACCACCGGAAAGAGCGGCAGCGTGATCACGATCGGCGGGATCAGGCGGATGAAGATCAGGAAGAAGGCCGAGGCTTGAAGCCCGCGCGAGGCAAAGCGCGAATAGGCGAAGCCGGCAAGCAGGGAGACGCCGACCGCCAGCACGGTCGCCCCCACCGTGACCAGAAAGCTGTTCCAGAGGCCGAAGAAGAAATCGCCCCAGCGGCTCCACAGCGCCTGATAATTCGCCAGCGTCGGTGCGAAGGAAAAGGTGCCGGTGGTCGAGAAGATGTCGCGGTCGGCCTTGAAGGACGACATCGCGATCAGACCGATCGGGATGAGCGACCAGGCAACGACCGCCAGGACACCGACGAGCTTCAGGAGGTGACGCAGAAGCGTGGGCAAGGAGAGCTTACGCACGAGCGAACATCTCCTTGTAGAGCCGGCGGAGATAGAACAGCGCGAGCAGGAGCGAGGCGAGGACGAGTAGCCAGCCGGTGGCGGCCGCCGGCCCGAAGGCGTTGTAGCGGAAGGCCTCGAGGTAGAGGTAGACCGCCATCACCTCGGTGGAGCGCGCCGGCCCGCCGCCCGTCATCAGCCAGACTTCGGAAAACAGGCGGAAGGCGAAGATGTAGCGGAACAGCGCGGCGATAAGCAGCGCCGGCATCAGGAGCGGCAACGTTATCCGGCGGAAGGACGTCCAGGCCGAAGCCCCGTCGATGGCAGCCGCCTCATAGAGATCGGTCGGGATCGAGAGCCGGGCCGCGTAGAGGATGATGAACGAGAAGGGCAGGTGCAGCCAGACCGAGAGCAGGCTGACCATGGCGAGGCCGTGGCTCGGATTCACCGCCCATTCGATCGGCGGCAATCCGATGGAGGCCAGGAGCCGGCTCATCATCCCGACATCGGGCTCGAAGAGATAGCGCCACATCACCACAGCCGAGACCTCGCTCACCGCATAGGGCGCGAGCACGATGGCGAGCAGCAGGGCGCGGGCCGGCACGCCGGAGGCGAAGAACAGCGCCATGCCGAGCCCGATCAGGAGTTCGACATGCACGACCACGGCGACGACGATCACCGTATTGAGCAGCGCCTTCCAGAAATAGGGATCGCTCAGCACCTTTGCGTAGTTGGCGAGGCCGACGAAGCTCGCCTGCTGGCCGAAGGTCGACTGGTTGAGGCTCAGCCAGAACACATAGATCGCCGGCAGGAAGATGATGCCGCCGATCATCAACTGGACCGGAGTGACGAGCGCGATGGCGGAGAGAGGCGTGCGCGTGGTCATAGTCGTCCTCGCAACGTCTCACCAGTTCGCGCCGTCATCCCGGGCAAGCGAAGCGCAGACCCGGGATCCATCGTAGGGAGCAGAGGCCTCCGATGGATCCCGGATCGGCGCCGCTGCGCGGCTTGTCCGGGATGACACGGAGGTTCATGAGCGCAATGGACGAAAGGTAGGGAGAGTCGCATCCCCGGCCTCACGCGATCCTGAAGCGCTTCAGCGCCTCGCGATCGATCTCGATGCCGAGGCCCGGTCCCTGCGGGACGGCGAGCTTGCCGTCGACCAATTGCGAGCCTTCGCCGACGATAGGCTGCGTGAACGCGTCGCGCAGCGGGTTCTCATAGACCATGCATTCGAAGGTGCGGAAGCTCTCGGCCGCCGCTGCCAGTTGCAGGCTCGCAGCCACGCAGATCGCGCCCGACCAGCCGACATGCGGCGCGTAAGCCGTGTTGAAGGTCGCTGCCAGCTCGGCGATGCGCCAGGTCTCGGTGATGCCGCCGGAGCGCGTCACGTCGGGCTGGATCAGTCCGAGCGAGCGATCTTGCAGCATGACCAGCGCTTCGCCCGCAACGAAGTCGCTCTCGCCGGCAGCGAGCCGGATCGGCAGGTGCTGGGCGAGGCGGCGATAGCCGTCGCGATCATGGGGAGCGATCGGTTCCTCGAAGAAGCCGTAGCCGAGATCGGCAAGCGCGCGGCCGACGATCATGGCGTCGTCGACGTCATAAGCCCAGTTCGCGTCGACATAGAGCGCGATGTCGTCGCCGGCGAGCCTGCGGACCAGCTTCGCCCGCGCCACCGCATCCCTGAGCGGATGGCCGAGCTTGACCTTGATCTCGCGGAAGCCGGCCCTGAGCACGGCCGCCACCTCGGCCTCGACCGTCGCATCGTCGAGCCAGTTGATCGAGGAGGCATAGGCGGCGACCTCCGTGCGCCCCATGCCGCCGAGCAGCTTGTGGATCGGCTGCCCAGCCTGCTTTCCGGCGATGTCCCAGAGCGCGATGTCGACCGCCGCGATCGCCTCGACGATCTGGCCGCCGGGGCGCCCCGACAGCGCGGCACGCATCGCTTTCCAGAGCGCCCTGCGATCGGCCGCGTCGCGTCCGAGCAGTCGCGGAACCAACGCCTCCTCGATGAAGCGCGCATAGCCGGCCGCACCGCGGCGGCACAGCCCTTCGCCGAAGCCGACGATGCCGTCCTCGGTCTCGACCTCGACGACGACCAGCTCGATCGCGGGATAGTCGCCCTGCGACGTCCGCTGAACCTTGGGCAGCGTCGCACGCAGCGGATGCACGACGATCTTCGATATGCGGCCGGCCGACATGAGGCGGCGTCCTCCCTGAAGGACATCATCTTATCTGATAGGTTGAACAGTTGCCAAGGAACGCGGCATCTGTCAATGATCACTACCGGAGGAATTTGATGAGCGATATCGCCCGATCGGTGCTGGACGACGAAGACCCCTTCGCGGGCGGCGATGTCGTGCCGATGCGCCTCGGCGATGCGGTGATCCAGCGCATCACCCAGGCGATCCATGACGGACGGCTGAAGCCGGGCGACTTCCTGCCTTCGGAAGCGCGGATCGCCGCTTCCTTCGGCGTCAGCAAGCCGATCGCGCGCGAAGCCATTCGCCAGCTCGCCGCGATGGGCGTCGTCCACATTCAGCAGGGCAAGCCAACCCGCGTGCGAGCGCTCGATGCCGCTCCGCTCGACCGCTTCTACCGCTTCGCCGTGCGTGGCCGCAGCAATGGGCTGACCGAGGCGGTGGAGCTGCGCCGTATCCTCGAGCCGCCGACCGCGGCCCATAGCGCCGAGCGGCGCTCGGCCGAGGACCTCGAGAAGCTCGACCTCATCCTCGCCCGGATGGAAGATGCGCTCGGCAACGTGCCGCGCTGGATCGAGGCCGATCTCGATTTCCACGAAGCCGTCGCCGCCTCGTCCGGCAACCGCCTGCTCGACTTCCAGATCCGGGGCCTGAGGCCGGTGATCCGCGAGGTGATGGAGATCTTCAATTCGCGCGAGGCCCGTGGCCCCGAGGACTGGCAGCGCACCTTTGCGCGCCATGTCCGGGTCGTCGATGCGATCCGGGCTGGCGATGCGGCCGGGGCTTTCGCCGCCATGAACAAGCATTTCGAAGCGGCAGAAGCCGCCATCGCGGAACTCGCGAACCACAGGGAGGATCACCATGAGCCAGAGGACCACGCTCGACCGTAGGCAGTTCGGGGCGGGCATTCTGGGCTTGAGCTTCGCCGGGCTCGGCGCCGGGCAGGCTCGCGCGCAAAGCGGCCCGTTCAACGTCTTCACTCATCGCGTCATGCAGACGGTCGCGACCGGCGCGCAGGGCGGCGACATCACCAAGGACTGGGCGCAGAAGAACGGCGTCACCGTCCAATGGACGACCTTCGACACCGGCCCTCTGCAGGAGCGGCTGTTCCGCGAAGCCAGCCTCGGCGAGACCTCGGTCGATGTCGGCTTCGTCGTCAACACGCAGGTCGTGCCCCGCGCGGCGACGCTGTTCGAGCCGCTCGACGAGTATCTGAAGAAGGACCCGGTCGAGGACATCGCCGACATTTTCCCCGGCCTGATGGAAGGCATGAAGGTCGGCGGCAAGCAGCTCGCCATCCCCTTCCGCCATGCCTCCTCCGGCCTGCACTACAATGAGGAGATCCTGGCCGAGAAGGGCTTCTCCAAGCCCCCGGCGACGATCGAGGAGATGATCGAGATCGCCAAGGCCTGCAGCTATCGCCGCGCCGACGGCACGCAGGTCGTCGGTCTCTGCACGCCGGGCGTCACCTATCCCAACGTGATCGACCTCGCCCGCGCCTGGGACGGCGACTTCATCACGCCCGACTTCAAATGCGTCGCAGACCAGCCGCCGATGCTGAACGCGGTGCGCATCTTGCGTGAACTCTTCCAGGCCAACGCTTTCCCGCGCAATTTCGCGACGCTTTCGCCCGAGGACGTGAATGTCTGGATGCAGCAGGGCCGGGCAGCGATGAGCCTGCAGAGCATGGGTCGCAACCGCATCTACAACGATCCGCAGAAGTCGAAATTCCCCGGCAAGATCAAGACGATCGCGGTTCCCGCTTCGAAGACGCTCGCCGGCAAATACGATGCCGCCCCCGCGAAGGTCGAGTTCTGGGGCATGGTCATCCCGAAGAATGCCAAGCGCAAGGATCTCGCCTGGAGCTTCATCAAGGCGATGACCGCCAAGGATGCGACGCTGAAGGCCGCCCTCAACGGCAACGGGCCGGTGCGCGCCTCGACCTATGCCGACCAGAGCTTCGCCGGAACGGTGCCCTACGCCGCCGAGGAGCTGAAGGTGCTGAAGGTGGCGCGCGTGCCCCTGCCGGCCTTCGACGAGGCGGCACGGGCCGGCGACTTCTTCAAGGAAGAGGCGGAGGCCGCCGTGCTCGGCATGAAGACGCCGGAGGAGGCGATGGCCTCTCTGGTCAAGCGCGTGCAGCCGCTGCTGCCGGCCTGAACGATCGAGAATACGGCGCGGTAACGGCGCCGGAGACACAATCCCGGAGGACATCGATGACGTTTCGGATCTCGCGCCGCCGGTTCGGCGCTCTCGCTGGTGCCGCCGCCACTTCGGCACTTCTGCCGAAAGGCGCCCTCGCCCAGGCAAAGACGCTGACGGCGCTCGGCCATCGCGTCCACCAGACGGCGGCGACGACGGGCCCCGGCGGTGACGCGACCGAGGGCTTCCGCAAAGCCAATGGCGCCGATGTGAACTGGGCGACCTTCGGCGACGTCAACGCCGTGCATGAGCGGCTGCTGCGCGAAGCCTCGTTGTCGGAGACCTCGATCGACGTCGCCTATCTCGTCAATGGCCGCGCTGTGCCCCGCAATCTCCAGCTCTTCGAGCCGCTCGACGCGCTGATGGAGCAGGCGCCGATCGAGGCTTTCGACGATTTCGCGCCCGGTCTCATCGGGCCGCTCAAGGTCGGCGATGCCTTGCACGGCATCCCGGTGCGCCATGCGACGAACGCGCTGATCTACAACGAAGCGTTGCTGGAGGAGCGCGGCGTCACCAAGCTGCCGACGAATTTCGAGGAGCTGACGGAGCTCGCCCGCAAGCTCACCTTCAAGCGCGAGGACGGCACGCAGGTCTACGGCCTCGCCTTCACCGCCGTCTTCGCCTCGAACTTCCTCACCCTCGCCCGCTGCCTCGGCGGCGACTACATGACATCGGACGGCAAGATCGTCGCGGCCGAGCCGCCGATGGTGAAGACGCTCTCTTTGCTCGCCGATTTCTACAAGGCCGGCGTGCTGCCGCGGAACTTCGCCACCGTGAACAACGAGGAAATCACGACCTGGATGCAGCAGGGCCGGGCCGCGATGACGATCAACCCCTTCGCCCGGCTCGTCACCTATAACGACCCGTCCAAGGGCAAGTATGGCGGGCGCTTCAAATCGCTGCTGCCGCCGATGGCGGCCGATCTCGCCGGCAAGGTCGCCTTCGCGCCGACGGTCGAGTTCTGGTCGCTGATGATCCCGAAGAACGCCAAGCAGAAACCGCTGAGCTGGGAGTTCATCCGCGCGCTCTCCTCCAAGGCCGGCACGACCGCGATGGCGTTGAACGGCAACGGCCCCGTGCGCATCTCGACCTATGCCGACGAGAAGCTGAAGGCGGCGATGCCCTATGCCGCCGACGAGGCCGCAGCGCTCAAGGCCTCGCGCATCCATCTCCCGGCGTTCGACGAACAGGCACGCGCTCACGACATCTTCATCGAGGAGACGCAGGCCGCGGTGCTCGGCCGCAAGCCGGCGCAGCAGGCGATGGACGATGCGACCGCCCGTGTGAAGCCGCTGCTCGGCTGATGACGGGCGCACTTTCGGGACGCGTCGCGCTGGTTACCGGCGCGGCGCGCGGGATCGGCCTCGCCATCGCGACGGCCCTGGCCGGCGCGGGCGCGCATATCGTCATCCACGATCGCGACGAAGAGGCCGATGCGGTCCCCCGTCGCCTTGGCAGCGGCGGACAGGCGACACCGCTCATCGCCGATCTCGCCCAGCCGGACGCCATCGGCCGGATGCACGCCGAACTCGATAGGCAGGCGCTCGCGCCCGACATCCTCGTGCTCTGCGCCTCGGTCGAGATCCGCCAGACGCTTGCCGAATTGAGCGACGAGGCTCTGGCAGTGCAGAGCGAGGTCCAATCTGCACGCGACGGCGCGGCTCCTGAAAGCCTTTCTCCCCGCAATGCAAGCCGGCGGTTTTGGCCGCGTCATCGCGATCGGCTCCGTGCAGGAGGCGCGCGCCAACGCCGACTGCCTTTATTACGCCGCCACCAAGGCCGCGCAGACGAACATGATCCTGAACCTCGCCCGGACCACGCGAGCCGGGGACATCACCTTCAACGTCATCCAGCCCGGCGCCATCCGCACCGATCGCAATCGCTCGATCCTGGCTCAGCCCGGCCGCGAGGAGCAGGCTCTCGCACGCATCCCGCTCGGCCGGATCGGCCTCCCCGATGATTGCGCAGGTCTGGCGCTGCTGCTCTGCTCTCCAAAGGGAAGCTATATCAACGGCGCCGAGATCGCGGTGGATGGCGGCATGCGGCTTTGATGGGAGCCGCCGCTTCCTGCGAGCGCAGGGGCTTACTCTGAGACCTTGATATCCAGTTCCCGGATCAGCCGACCGAAGCGCTCGACGTCCGCGTTGACGAGACGCGCCATGTCCGAAGGCGAGCCGGGCGCGGGAACGAGGCCGCTGGCTTCGAGCTTGGCCGCGATTTCGGGAGCGGTGATCGCTTTCGCGGCAGCCGCATTCAGCCGCTCGACGATCGGCGCAGGGGTCCCGGCCGGGGCGACGAGACCGAAGAAATTCGGGATCAGGGGGTCGTCGGCGAGGCCGAGTTCCGCCATCGTCGGCACGTCGTTCATCTGGGGCAGACGGCGGTCGCTACCGACCGCAATCGCCTTCAACTTCCCATCCTGCATCAGGGAGATCGCGGCCGGCGGCGTGGTGATGGTCAAGGCGACTTCGCCCGTCGCGACCGCGGTGACGGCTGGCGGCGCCCCGCGATAGGGCACATGGACCATCTTGACGCCAAGCCGCCGCGCCAGCGCCTCGATGTTGAGGTGGGCCATGCTGCCCTTGCCGAAGCTGGCATAGGCGAGTTCGCGCTGCTTCGCGAGCGCAGCCAGCTCCGCGAAACTGTTCACGCCGAGCCCGGGATTGACGACGAGAACGTAGGGGCCCGTAGCAACGACGCCGATATAGGCGAAATCGCGCTTCCCATCGATCGCCTGCTGCGGCATCAGGATCGGATTGATCCCGAACACCTCCCGCGGCGCCATCAGCAGCGTATAGCCGTCAGGCTGTGCCCGCGCCACGGCTGCCGCTCCCACCATGCCGTTGGCGCCGGGCCGGTTCTCGACGACGATCGACTGGCCGAAATCGAGACGCAGTTTTTTCCGCGACCAACCGCGCCGCAAGGTCGACAGCGCCTCCGGCGGGATAGGGCACGACCAGCAGGATCTGCTTGGCGGGATAGACCGGCTGGCTCTGAGCCAGGCCCGGCAGGATGAAGGAACCCGCGCCGGCAAGAGCCAGAAAGGCACGGCGAGACATCTGCCCGGACATGTTGACCTCCCATCCAGTTGTTCGTTGTCGTTGAGGCGGTGATCAAGAACGGTCGGCGGCATGGACATGCCGGGTCCATTGTTCCCAGGCGCGGTCCATGGCGAAGGGCGTCAGGTTGAATTCGGCGGCGGACAGCGCCTCTGCGGCCGTCAATCGGCGAATCGTGCCGATCTGGGCCGCCTTCAGCTGCACATCGGCGTTGCGGGCGCCATAGATCGACCGGAAGGTGAGCTCCCGGATCGACCGGCCTGCGACGGTGGCGCCGTGGCCGCGCATCAGGACGGTCCAGTTGTCGCCCAGAGCGCGAGCGAGCGAATCCCCCTGCGCATGTGTCGAGACGATCAGGTTCGTATCGCCGAACTCGCTTTGGCTGTCCCAGAGGGGCACCGTCGCACCCATGGTCGCGCCGAGATGGAAGACCGGGACGAGCTCCGCATCGCTGGTGCAGAACGGCATTATCGCCGGCGCGTGGTGGTGGCAGACCGCGAGCACGTCAGGACGCGCGCGGTAGATCGCGCCATGGATGCTGCGTTCGGCGAAGATGCGGGCATCCGTCACTGAAACGAGGGCGTCCTCCAGGTCGAAGACGAGGATATCTTCGACGGTGACCAGTTCGGCTGCCCGGGTTCTCGGCATCAGATAATGGTCCGCGCGATGGGGGTGGCGCGCCGAGACATGTCCGAAGCTGTCGATGATCCCTTCATGAGCAAGAATGCGGCTCGCGAGGACGAGGTCGGCGACGATCGCATCAAGCTCCGGGGAGCCCTGTCGGAGCGGAGGCTCGCCAGCATGAACGGGCGCGTTCGACAGCATGAGATGACCTCGACAAATGCGCGCATCTGCGCCGTCGAGGCAGGATCATCCATTCCGCCGGGGAAAATCCAATGTGAAGCGCTTAGGTCAGCGCTAAGCGTTTTGCTGTGGCTCGGCAGCGGATAAGGGGTGCCCCAATCCGGCCATCGCCGCGGAAAGGGTCGTCATCGCCGCACCGACGGCCTCGCGGATGATCGGGAGCGAGGCGAGTTGCCCCGCCTTGCGGGAACCCGCGAGGTAAAGCGTGCGCCTGAGAACCGGCGCCACGATGGGCCGTGCGAATAGCGTCCCGGCGGCGACTTCGGCGAGCACGGTCCCGTAAGGCAGGATGCCGGCGCCGGACCCGCGGGCGACCAGCGTCTTGATGCCGGAGATCGAACGAACCTCATGCTCCAGCCTGATGCAGAGCCCGTGTTCGCCGGAGGTCTTCTCGACGAGTGAGCGTACGCCATCGCGCAGTTCCGGCAGAATAAGCGGGTACGCGAGAGCCTCTGCGAAGGTGATGGGCGCCTCGTCCGGGTATCCCGTCGCCGTGACGAGCACGAGGTCTTCCTGATAGAGGGCTCGCTTCCAGAAGCCGGCCGCTTCCGGCACCTCGTAAGCCAGGACCAGGTCGAGCTCGGCGCGATGCAGATTGTCCACCAGGAGGTGGCTCATCTCTTCGGTAAGGCTGACGGCCAGTCGAGGGGCGCACTCCGATATCCGCAGCAACAGTTCCGGACCGATGATCTGCATCAGGCTCGGAGTGAGGCCGAACCGGACAGCTTCATGCGCGTCGTCGCGTGCCTCCMGGCGCGCAAGCTCGACGAGGTCGAGGATCTCGACGGCGCGCTGGAACAGTTTCTCGCCGGCGGCAGTGGGCGAAACGCCGCGCGAGTGACGCGTCAGCAATGTAACGCCGAGGCCTTCCTCGAGCTGCTTGATCTGCATGCCCAAAGCCGGTTGCGCGATCCGAAGTTCCTCCGCCGCGCGCGTCATGTTGGCGGTTTCGATCACGCGGACGAAGTACTTGAGTTGGCGGAGATTCACGTCCGCTCCGGGTGGGCTGCGTGCTTCGGGGTGAACCCTGCCACGAACGGGCTCGATCTGACGAGTCCGCACTCGATGATACCGCACGCTTCAAACGATCGTCGAGCGCGGGCGCCTATCTCGGACCGGCATCGCGACGATCCGGGTCCGGCGAGACCGACCGGACCGGCTGCATGTCCATTCTCAGCCAATGATCGACGCCCAGCCGGCGCAGCTGCTCGATAGCGTGAAAAGACTTCTTGGTCGCCTCACGATAGCCCGCCAGACATCCCTGCAGCTTCCGACCGAGCGCGTCGGTCGACGGCGGATCGTTCGGCGAGCCGGGAATGGCCGCCCGCTCGATTCGATGCAGACTGCGGGCGCCGTCGCGTACGTCCAGGATAACCTTTCCAATTCGATATCGCCGCCACTGGGTTGCGAAGCGTCCACGACGATTTCGATACGATCCATCAGTATCGCGATGTCACGCCGTTGCGTCGCTTCCCTCGAATAGTGCTGCAAGGTGGGAACGCCTTCCAGCAAGGCAAGGGCAATGTTGAATGGCGCCGAGAATTTGGCTTCGAGCGCCGATGTGGGGCGATCATATTTGAGGGCGTCGAAACTTTCCGCCGGCGCCGTCAGAACGAACCGCAGCTTTGTTATCTCGGTCCCACTGGAGGCAAGAGCGGCGCGCGCATCGAGCGCAACGCCGATCATGCGATGCGCCGCGTAGCAGCACGGATATAATTTGATCGAGACCCTGCCGGGCTGCGCGATGAAGCTGTCATCGCTCGGCGTCAGCGTGCCGTCATTGCCGCCATAGAGATCGAAGTAGCCTTGCGCGCCGAACACGTCCGGCGCACCAGTGATTCCGGCCATGGCGAGGCGCACCGCGCGGAGCCCGGCAACGGCCGCGAAACCGGCATGAGCGGGCTTGGCCTGCGTTCCGAAATTGACCCGGAGCCCGCCCGACATCGATGCACAGAGGGCAAAGGCCGCGGTCATCTGTTCATGCGACAGCCGATGAAGACGCCCGACAGCGGCCGTTGCGGCAAAC
The DNA here is from genome assembly GCF_056402015.1 of Allobosea sp. P4_C6. Classification (NCBI taxonomy): domain Bacteria; kingdom Pseudomonadati; phylum Pseudomonadota; class Alphaproteobacteria; order Hyphomicrobiales; family Alloboseaceae; genus Allobosea; species Allobosea sp. P4_C6. The sequence continues at coordinate 71,629 of NZ_JBFUIF010000007.1, read as the reverse complement.
GCCCCAACGGTTCCGGTGCCATGCCATCCCTTGTTGTAATGCCCCTGCCCCAGACGCCGAGCGACCGCATGCGCCGCAATCAGCCCGGCGCCGAACGATGCGATGACCTCGTCCGTATTGTTGCTTCGCGGTCCATCCGTGACCACCGCGGGCACGATGACGGTGCTGGCATGCGCCATGCCGTCGATATACACGTCGTCGAAATCGAGCGCGTGCGCCGCGATGGCATTGATCATCACCGCGGCTTCGATGCTTTCGCACGGCTCGCCCGACCATGTCGTCGCACCGCTGCCGGCATAGGCCGATAGCGCATGGCGCGTGACAGGCTCCAGGAATCCCGGCGCGGCGACGCAGATGGTGTCAGATATGGAGCGCGTCACCAGTGCGCGAGTCGCGGCATCGTCGATCGCGCAGTTGCGCACCGCATGCACAAGACGATCGGAAAAGCCGTCATTCATGAATACGTTACTTGCCCGGGTATAAGCCTTGATAGCCCAGCGCACGGCTGAGCAGCTCCGCTTGTTTGCGCACCAGCGCAGACAGTTGTTCTTCCTTCCCGGCGTCGAAGCGAACCTGCGGCACCGTGATGCAGATGCTGCCGATGACGGAATTGTCCATCTTGTAGATCGGCGAACCGATGCCGATGGCACCCACGATCTTGTCACCTGGACCGCATGCGTGGATCGGATGCATCGCGCAGGGCATCGCCGAGCAGGTTGAGCGCCAGCACCGTCGCGAGGATCGCGAGACTCGGGAAAACCGCGAGCCACCAGGCGTCGAGGATGTTCTCGAAGCCCTCGCGAATCATGCTGCCCCAGGTCGCGGCGGGGGGCGGCACGCCGAGCCCGATGAAGCTCAGCGAGGCCTCGGTCCGGATCGCGGATGCCAGCCAGAGCGAGCTCATCACCACCACGTCCGAAAGCATGTTGGGCAGGATGTGCCGGGTCATGATCCGGAACGGCCCGCAGCCATAGGAGCGGCTGGCCTCGACGAAATCGCGCTGGCGCAGCGTAATCGTCGGCGCGCGGGCGACGCGAGCGAAAGGCGCGATCTCCGTGACGGCGATCGCGATTATCAGGTTCTCAAGGCTGGCGCCCAGCATCGCCGCGATCATCAGGCCGAGCAGCAAGGTCGGGAAGGCGAGCAACACGTCGAGCACGCCCATCACGAGCTGGTCGAAGATTCCGCCGATATAGCCGGCGGCCACGCCGATCGCGGTGCCGATCAGCATGGCGATGAGGATCGCGACGAAGCCGACGAAGAGCGAGATGCGGGCGCCGTAGATCAGGCGCGAGAGCACGTCGCGGCCGTAGGAATCGGTCCCGAGCCAGAATTCGGCCGATGGCGGCTCGAGCCGCGCGACGATGTTCTGCTCCAGCGGATCGTAAGGCGCAAGCCAGGGCGCAAAGGCCGCCACGAAGACGATGAAGGCGAGAAGGACGAGGCCGATCCAGGCGAGCTTGTTCTGGCTGAAGGCGAGCCATATGCCACCCGGCCGCAGGTCGACGGTCGTGCTGGTGACGGCGCTCATGTGTATTTCACCCTGGGATCGACGAGGCCATAGGCCATGTCCGTCGCCGTGTTCACGATGATCACGCAGATGGCGAAGATGATCATCAGCCCCTGCAGCAGCGTGTAGTCGCGGGAGTTCAGCGCGCCGATGATCAGCTTGCCCAGCCCCGGCCGGTTGAAGATGATCTCGGTCAGCACCGAATTGCCGATCAGCGTGCCGAAATAGAGCCCGACCACCGTGATGATCGGGATCAGGCTGTTGCGCAGGGCATGCGTCACGACGAGTTGGCCGGGGCTCACGCCCTTGGCTCGGGCCGTCCGGATATAGTCCTCGGTCAGGACGCCGAGCATCGCCGCGCGGGTCACGCGCATCACATAGGCGGTCATGATGATGCCGAGATTGAGGGCCGGCAGCGCCAACGCACGCAGCCTGTCGGTCAGGTCGCCGGAACCGCTGGTATTGCCCAGCACGGGGAACCAACCGAGCTGGATGGCGAAGATGATGAGCATCAGGATGCCGGAGACGAAAGCCGGGAAGGACAGTCCGACCAGCGAAACGACGCGCGCGACATAGTCGACCCAGCCGTTGCGGCTGAGCGCGGCCGCGACACCGAGCGGCAGGCCGAAGACGAGGCCGATCGCGATGGCGGCGATCGTCAGCTCGATCGTCGAGGGCAGGACGAGCAGGACCTCCTGGACGACGCTGCGGCCGCTGCTGAGCGACTGGCCGAGATCCCCGGTGAGGACGTCGCCGACGAAGGCGAGATACTGGAGATGGACCGGCTGGTCGAGGCCGAGCTTTTCGCGCAGCGCCGCGAGCGATGCGGCGCTTGCCTGGTCGCCGAGGATGACGGAGGCCGCATCCCCCGGTACGAGCCGCACGAGCACGAATATCGCCGTCAGCATCACGAAGAGCGTGGGTATGGCGAGCAGGAGACGCCTGAGAACGAAGCTCGTCATGCGGCGGCCCTTTCCTGCATCAGGCGCTGGGGAGCGAAGGCGGTGATCTCGCGCCGGGTCCGGCCCTCGACGACGAGTTCGGCAAGGATGGCCCCGACGACCGGGACGAGTTGGAAGCCGTGCCCCGAGAAGCCGAAGGCATGGTACAGCCCGGGCGCGTTCGGCGAAGCGCCGATCACCGGCAGATGGTCTGATGTCTGCGCCTCGATGCCCGTCCAGCAGCGGGCGATGCGAACGCCCCGTACCGCCGGGAAAAGGTCGCTCGCGGCGCGCGCACCCTTGGCGAGCTCGCTGAAGTTCACCGTGCTGCGTTCGAGGTCGAGATCGGCCGCACCCTGCAGGCCGCCCCCGATCACCAGCGTGCCCTGGTCCGACTGCTTGAATGACAGCGCCCGGCCGACCACGCTGGCGACCGGGTCAAGCAGCGGCGCGAGGCGTTCCGTCACCATCATCATCGAGGCGCGGACGCCGAGCGCGATCCCGTCGCCGAACAGCGCCGCCAGCCGGGCGGCCCAGGCCCCCGCGGCGTTGACGACGACCGGAGCGCGGAAGCGGCGCTCGCCACAGATGAGCAGCCAGTCCGATCCCTGCCGGTCGAGCGCCTCGACGCCGCAGCCCTCGGCGATGACGACGCCTTCCGCGAGGCAGGCGCGGCGGAAGGCGAGGATGGTCCGATGCGGATCGGCGGCGCCATCGCGTCGCGCCACCAGAGCCCCGACGCAATGCGGACTCAGCGCCGGCACGAGACGGCGAAGCTCCTTCGCATCGATCATTTCTTCGTGGCCATAGCCGAGCGAGTGCATCTTCGCCTCGCGCCGCAGCAGGTCCGGCATGTGCTCCTCCCGTTCCGCGATGCGGAGCTGCCCGTGCGCATGAAAGCCGCAGTCGTCGCCGACGATCTCCGCGATCCGGTGCCACATCGCCATGGCTTCGAGCGAGATCGGGATCTCGGCGATGTCGCGGCCGAGCGTCCGCACGCCGGCTGCGGTGGCGCCCGATGCATGCCGTCCCGTCCAGCGCCGCTCGATCACCACGACACGCCGGCCGGCGCGAGCCAGATGCAGCGCGGCCGACAGGCCGTGCAACCCGCCGCCCACCACCGCGACATCGACCGGTTCGGCGGTCATGCGGCCGGCTCCCGCTCGTCGAGGCTGGCGAGTTCGCCCAGCGTCACCGGCTTCAGGGGCGGTCGGATACGATAGAACCCGACCTCCTCGACCGGCCGGTTCTGAGCCGCGGCGAGGATATGCGCCATCGTGTAACCGCATTGCCGCCCCTGACAGGGGCCCATGCCGGCGCGGGTGAAGGCCTTCAGCTGGTTCGGGCCGGGGCGCCCCTGCTTGGCGAGGATGCGCAACTCGCCCGCCGTGACCTCCTCGCAGCGGCAGACCAGCGTCTCGTCGGCGGGGGCGAAGACCTGCCGGCGCGGCGCGTAGAGCGCATCGAGGAAGGGCCGCAGGGCGAGCGCACGCGAAAGCACCGCCCGTTCCGTGCGTGCCGCTGCCGCCGCCGCATCTTCTCCGAGCCTTCCCAATTTGGCGGCGACGCGCAGTGCCGCGATCCGCCCGCGCGGCTCGGCCGCCTCGGCGCCGCCGATGCCCGCGCCGTCGCCTGCGACGAAGACGCCCGCTTGCGAGGTCTCGCCCCAGGCATCGAGGGTCGGGATGTAGCAGGACTGGCCGGGATGCCAGCTGACCGCACAGCCGAGCGCGAGCGGCGCGTGGATGTTCGGCACGATGCCTTCATGCACGAGCAGCACCTCGGCGGCGACGCTGCGTTCGATGCCGTCCTCCGTGCGGTAGCGCAGCTGTTCGAGATGACCGGCGCCCTTGGCGTGAAGCTCCGTGACATGGCGGATGATCGGAAAGCCGGCCCGCCTGAGCGCCAGCGACCAGGACAGGCCCTTGGCGAGGTCGCCGAGGCGTCCGAGCGCCTGCGGCAGATGCCGGAGCGCCGCACCTAGCCGGCCGCGCGGCGTGGTATCGAGAAAGCCCGCGATCCGCCCGCCGGCGGCCAGAAGCTGCGTCATGTAGAGCAGGGGCAACGGCCCGCAGCCAGCGATCCAGACCGGCTTTTCGGGCACGGAATCGGCCGTTTTCAGCAGGATTTGCGCGGCGCCCACCGTCAGCACGCCCGGCAGCGTCCAGCCCGGGAACGGCACCGGGCGTTCCTGCGCACCGGTGGCGAGGATGACGGCCTCTGCAGTCACGCTGCGGGCCCGCCCTTCCCGCGTCAGGAAGGCGCGAAAGCCCGGTTCGATCTGCCAGAGTTGGCTTTGCGCCTCGTAGAGCGCGCCGCAGGCACGGAAGGCGGCGGCGCGATCGACGCCAGCACGATACGCGTCACCGAGCCTTGCCAGGCGCGGCGTCGCAGCGACGGTCTCGATCGCGCGCCAGATCTGGCCGCCGGGCGCCGGTTGCTCGTCGATGACGCGCACCGAGAGGCCATGGCGGCGTGCGGTCACGGCGGCGGCCATGCCCGCCGGCCCCGCGCCGACGATGAGGAGGTCGGTGTGGGCATCGCTCATGCCGAGAGGCTCCGGCGTCCTTGCTGGCGCGTGACGGACATGCCGTCCTGGACCGGCGTCAGGCAGCCCTGCACGGAGCCCTGTCCATCGACCTCGACAAGGCATTCGAAGCAGACGCCCATCATGCAGTAGGGCGCGCGGGAGCTCTCCGACACCGGCGTGGTCCGGCTCCAGCCTTCTGGCTGACGCAATAGCAGGGCGGCGACGCTCTCCCCGGCCTCGGCCAGCAAAGGGTGCCCGTCGACATAGACCGTGACAGCGGCCGGCCCCGGATCATGCAGCTTGCGGAACATCGAAGCGTCTCTGGTGAAAAGGAAAAAGGGTCTCAGGCAAGGAGCCGTCCATGATCGCCCGGGCCAGAAGCTCGGCGTGGATGGCAGCGAGCGTCACGCCGGAATGGCAGAGCGCGATGAAGGCGCCGGGATGGCTCTGTGATTGGGCATAGATCGGGTAGCCGTCGGGCGTCATGATCCTCAAGCCTGCCCATTGGCGGACGAGCCTCGCCGCCGCGAGCGCCGGGACCACCTTGACGGTTTTGCGGCTCAGCTCGGCAGCCGCCGTTGCCGTCGTCGAAGTATCGAGGCCCACCTCATCCTTGGTCGCGCCGATCATCACCGTGCCTTCCGCCGTCTGGCGCAGGCCGCTCGCCGGCAGCGGCAGGAAGGGGGCGAGCCGCTCGGTGACGAGCACCTGGCCGCGCTCGGGGTGAACAGGCACATCGAGGCCGACCTGCCGGCCGAGCTCCGCCGAGCCGAGCCCGGCGGCAATGACGATGCGTGGCGCCGTCAACGTTTCGCCCTCCAGGACGAGACGGAAATCCGGGCCCGCCGGTTCGATGCGCTCGACGCGTGAACGGTGGCGAATGCGACCGCCAAGACGTGTCAGCCCGCCATGCAGCGCCGCCAGAAGCCGCAACGGATTGGCATGGCCGTCGTGCCGGCCGAAGCTCGCTCCCGTCACCTCCGGCCCCAAACCCGCCTTGGGCAGCAGGCGCTCCAGCGCCGATCTGTCGAGCATCTCCCAGTCGGGCTCGCCTTCGCCGCGCTGGTTGTGCAGGCGCAGCAGATCGAGGCGCCGCTTTTCAAAGGCCTGTTCGCCGAGACAGAAGGCAAGGCCGCCATTCTGCTCGTATGACAGGTCGGTTCCGGTCTCGGCCTGGAGTGCATCGGAAAGGCAACGCCACAGCGCGATGCTCCGGCGTGTCAGGGCCTGGTAGGCGGGCATGCCGAGCCCCTTGCCCTGCAGCCAGACCAGGCCGAAATTCGCACGCGCCGCGCGGAAGTCGCCATCGTCGCCATCGAGCAGCAACACGTTCTGGCGTCGCTTGGCGAGGCCGTAGGCGATGGCTGCCCCGACAGTTCCTCCTCCGATGACGACGATGTCGGGCCGCATGCGATTTTCCCTTGCCGGCTTCGACGTTAGGGAGCCATGTTGTATTTCGTCAAAGTCGTTTTTATCGGCCTCCTATTCCGCAGGGTTATGCAATGGTCCGACGGCTCAACCTGCGGCAGATCGAGGCCTTCAAGGCGGTCATCGAATACGGCACGGTGAGCCGCGCCGCCGATATGATGAACATCTCTCAGCCCGCGATGAGCAAGCTGATCGCCCATCTCGAAGCGGATACGGGCCTGCAGCTGTTCGACCGGGTGAAAGGGCGGCTGACGGCGACCCGGCGCGGCATGCGGCTCTACGAGGAGATCGACCGCATCTTTGCCGGGGTGCGCCAGGTGGAGAATGCGGTGGAAGCGATCCGCCGTGACGAGCAGAGCCGGCTGCTGATCGGCGTCATGCCGGCGCTCTCGGGCTCCTTTATCCAGCAGGCGACCTCGCGTTTTCTCGCCAGCCAGCCGGGGGTGTTCTGCTCGGTGCAGTCGCGCAGTTCGCAATGGATCGCCGATGGGCTCGTCACCCGAAAGCTCGATGTCGGATTCACCGTCGCGCCGATCGATAATCCCTACATCGTCGCCGAGCCGCTGATGGCCCATCCGCTCGTCTGCATCCTGCCGCTCGACCATCCGCTGACGGAAAAGAGCGTGATCACCCCGGCCGATATCGACGGCGTCGCCTTCGTCTCGTTCGATCCGGAGAGCTTCACGGCCCGGCGTATCGGCCAGGTCTTCGACGCACACGGTGTCGCGCCGAATATCGTCATGGTCGTGAGCATTTCGCCGACGCTCTGCGAGTTCGTCTCCGCCGGCGTCGGCATATCGCTGGTTCATCCCTCCGCCATCGGGGGCTTGCGGGGCAAGGTGGCGATCCGAAGCTTCGATCCCGCCGTTCAGCTCGATTTCCAACTCTGCCGCATCCGCGACAGCCGCAATGCCCGGCTCGTCGAGGCGTTCCTTGACGGCGCCCGACAGGCAGCAGCGGAGACATCGCGGACGATCCTTACGCCGGGGTGAGCCTCACCGTCGCCAGGGCTTGCAGCAATGGCGCGTGATCGCCCTCGCGCAGGCGGCGAAGCGCGGCGATCACATCATGCCGCTGTGCCGGCGCGGCGACGAAGCGGCAGGCCCGCTCCAGCTTGTCTTCGAGATCGGCCCATGACGGGGGATCAGAGGCCTCCCCGCGCGGCGCCGTAACCGGAGAGACGAATGCGCGGCCCTCGGCCCTTATGGTGACGCGGGACAGCGTCTCGGCCGGAAAACGGGCGTCGAGCTCGGGATCGAGGTGCAGCGAAACCTTTTCCGCCAGCGCGACGATATCGGGCCGATCGACCGCCGCCTCGGTCAGCGGCAGGAGCGCCTCCGGCCCGTCGATCGCGATCAGGCCGAGGCAATACGGGATGCTGAACTGGATGTCCGTGAAACCCTGCGGGCGCGGCCGGTTCGCCAGGCGCAGCGCGCCGCTATAGGTGGCGACGTCGATGGAGTCGATGCGGCGCGGGTCGATGCGATTCTCCGCGAGAAGACCGAGGAATGCATCGGCAGGGGCATGGACATGCCGGCAGCAGGCAAGGAATTTCATATAGTTGCGCATGATGTAGTGTTGCCGGCCGAACCCGTCTGCCAGCCCTTCGAGCCGGAAATGCTCGTGATTGTCGAGCAAGGTCAGCGGGCCGGTATGCCCGGCTTCGGCCAGCAGCACGGCGTGCGCAGCCGTGACGCTCGACCAGGCGATACCCTCCTTGACGTCGCTGCCTTCCTGGGCGCGGAAGGCAGGACCCGCCCCGGCATAAAGCTGGTTCGGCGCGCTCATGCCGCTGATGGCGAGCGCGTGCGCCAGTTGTTCCGCAGGGGTGTGTCTCAGAAAGCCGAGGGCCGCGACCACGCCGTAGCCCGACCACATGCCGGTATTGGCATAGAAGCGCCGGGCGGCCCCGACCGCGACGCCAACCTCGTAGCCGACGACAATCGCCTGCAGCAGCTCGTCCGTGGTTGCGGCCGTCTCCTGAGCCGCGGCGAAGGCGGCTGGAATGATCGCGGCTCCGGGGTGCCCGCGCGCGATCCGGTGCCCGTCGTCGAGATCAAGGGCCGCCGCTGCCGAAGCATTGCACCAGATCGCGCCGGTAAGACCCGAGCTCTGCCCGGTGAACCAGACCGGAAGGGCGCCATCGGCCATCGTCGCGCGGGCGGCTTGCCGAACCGCGCGGGGACCCGGCGCCCCGATGCCGGCGGCTGCAGCCGCGACGAGGTCGAGCACGCTGCGGCAGGCCGCCTCCCGCAACTCCGGCGTCAAGGGCCGGCGGGTGGCCGCGATATAGCTCGCGAGCTGACGCACCGTCTCCATAGTCGGACGTCCTCGGCGCCGGCCGCCCTCAGCGTGCTTTCAGCGTGGCCGCTTCGGTGATCGGCGGGGCGAGATTCATCGCGCCCTTCAGCTCGTAGCCGAAATCGAGCCTGTCGCTGCGCGCCCAAACCTGTCGGAGCTCGAAGAGCGGGATGGCACAGACGTCGTCCATGATCTTGTGCTGGGCCTCCTTCCAGAGAGCCTTTTGCGCCTCGGCGTCCGAGGCGGTGCGGGCCTGCTCGATTTCCTTGTCGGCGACCTTGCAATGCGAGAAATTCGTCGCCGCGGTCGGCGTATTCACCGTGGCGCGCGAGTGGAAGAATTCGCTGAGATAGGTATCGGCGATCGGGAAGCGCGCCGCGCCGTAGAAGACGAGGCCGCTCAGGTCCTTGCGCGTCTGGCTCTGATAGGTCGCGTGGTCGACGACCTGCATCTCGAGCTTGATCCCCGCCTTGGCGAGCTGCGCCTGGATGATCTCCATGATCGGCTGCTGCGCCGAGATGTTCGAAACGATCGCCTTGATCGTGATGCCGTCCTTGTGACCGGCTTCGGCCAGCAAAGCCTTCGCCTTGGCGAGGTCGAAACCGTAGCGGACGGAGCAGTCTTCTCCGAGATAGCCGGGCGGCACGACCGAGCAACCTTTGGGACCCACATCCTTGCCGACATAGCGCACGAGGTCGTCGACATTGACCGCGGCGGCGATGGCACGGCGCACCCGGATGTCGTCGAGCGGCGGCACGCTCTGGTTGATGTGAAGCAACCGATATTCGCCGGGCCGGAAGATCTCGACGTTGAAGCCGGGGCGGCGGCGGGCGGAATCGACCCATCGCTGCTCGCGCTTGGCATACATCAGGTCGACCTCGCCCGAGGTAAAGGCGAGTTCGCGGGCGCTGTCCGAGGGGATGACGCGAACCATGATCGTGTCGATCTTCGGCTTGCCGCGGAAATAGTTCGGGTTGGCGGCGAGCTTGACGTATTGCTGGGTCACCTGCTCGACGAAGGCGAAGGGGCCGGTGCCGACGGGGCGCCCGCCGAACTTGTCTCCCAGTTCCTCGGCAGCCTTGCGGCTGACAATATTGCCGCCGTGATAATTGGTGACGCGGCCGAGGAAGTTGACGTCCGGATATTTCAGCGTGACCCGTACGGTCAGGTCGTCCAGCTTCTCGACCTTGTCGACTGCGGCGAAATCCGAGGAGAAGGTCGAGCGCTTGGGGTCGGCCGAGCGCTGCAGCGAATAGACGACATCGTCGGCGGTCAGCGTGCCCAAGTCGCCCTGGAACTTGACGTCCTTGCGCAAATGGAACGTCCAGACCTTGCCGTCGGGCGACTGCTCCCAGCGCTCGGCGAGATCGGGCTCGATATCCTTGGGATCGGCACTGCCCGGCTTGAAGCGGACGAGACCGTTATACAACCAACCGATGACGGTCTTGTCGCTGGTGGCGCTGGCACGATGCGCGTCGAGTGTCGAAACATCCCCATCGCCGGCGACACGCAGCACGGTTTCCTGAGCCGAGCCCGCGACAGGCAGGCAGGCGGCAAACACCAGGCCGGCAAGCCCGATGACAGAGTTCCTGATCATGTAATCCCCTCGATTTCTGTTCTTTGCCCGAATGTGGGCGCAGCGATCCCAGGCTGTCCAAGTCGAAATCGGGGATGGGGTATTCTGAACGGTTATGAATCACCCCGGAACTGCACGGGATGACGGTGAAGCATCGAGATGTGCCGCGGCTCGCGCCGAGTTGATCTGAAGGCCCCAAAGCGGACGATCTCAGTTGAGCACCACCTCTGCTTGAAGTCCTCCGTCCGGGCGGTTTGCCAGCGTCAATCCACCGCCGATCGCGACTGCGAGCTGCTGAGCGATGGCGAGGCCGAGGCCCGTGCCGCCGGTGTCGCGGCTGCGGGATTGTTCGAGCCGAAAAAAGGGCTGCAGGACGGCATCGAGCTGATCGTGGGGAACGCCGGGGCCGCGATCGAGGACCAGGATCCGCAGCTTTCCACTGGGCGCCCTTTCAAGCTGGATTTCGGCGGCTCCGGCGAATTTCAGGGCATTGTCGATCAGGTTGGTCAGGATGCGCCGCAGGGCATGGGGACGCGTCATCACGACGGCATCGACCAGACGCGACACCGCGACCGATTTGCCGGTGTCCTGATAATCGAAGGCGATGCTCTCGACGAAGGAGCCGAGGTCGATGCGCGCCGGCTTTTCCGTGTCGCCATGCGCGCTCTTCGCATAGGCCACGCCTTCGCGAACGAGACGCTCGATCTCGGAGAGATCGTTGACGAGCTTGTCCTTCTCCGGGCTGTCCTCCGCCATCTCCGCGCGCAGCTTCATCCGCGTGATCGGCGTCTGCAGATCATGGGAGATCGCGGCGAGGATCTGGACGCGCTCCTGCAGGTAATGCGCGATCCGGTCCCGCATGGCGTTGAAGGCCGTCGCCGCATGCGCGACCTCGGCCGGGCCGTTCTCTTCGAGCCGCGCGGTCTTGCGGTTGGGGTCCAGCGCTTCGGCGGCATTGGTCAGCCGCAGCAGCGGCCTGATCGCCAGCCGCACGGCGAACCAGGTGCAGAGCACGAGCAGGCAGAGCTGGGCGAAGAGCACATAGGGCAGCCAGGTCGCCAGCGGCATCAGCGCCGGCAGCACGTCGATCGTCACCGGCGAGCCGTCGCTGAGCGTGACATGTGCCTGGAGATGCTCCCGCTCGCCGGGAATGCTTTCGACACGGACCGGGAAGCGCTTTCCGGCAGCGACGTTGATGGTCTCGGCCACTTCCGCCGCGCGCCGGCTCAGTTCCGGAATGCCGGGCAGCCCCGGCCCAAGCTCGTAGCGATAGGTGCGCCGCGCCAGCAGGTCGAGCCATTGCGCCCGCTCCTCCGGCGGCAGGCGGTCGAGCAGCGCGATCGAGGTGGCGACGTCGTTCTCCAGCGTCGTGTACATCGTCGCCTTGGCGCTCATCGTGCGCTCGTAGAACTGCACGCCGAACGACAGGGCATGCGCCACGGCGAGGCCGGCGAAGAGGATGAGGAAGAGCCGCCAGCGCAGCGTGCGCGGCAGATGCAGGAGCCCTCCCATTCTGGTGGCGACGCTCATTGCCGCGCCGTGACGATCTCGACCGGCATGGCGAGGACATAGCCCTCGCTGCGCACGGTCTTGATATAGGCGGGCTCGCGCGCATCGTCGCGCAGGCGCTGCCGGACGCGGCTGACGAGCAGGTCGATCGAGCGATCGAACAATTCGGTTTCGCGCCCCTGTGTCAGATTGAGCAGCTGGTCGCGCGAGAGCACACGCTGGGGATGGTCGAGGAAGACGCGCAGCAGGCGATACTCCGCCCCGCTGAGCGTGACCGCCGTGCCTTCCTTGTCGAGCAGGTGGCGTGCGGTAGTGTCGAGCTGCCAGTCGCCGAAGGCGATAAGCTGGCCGGCTTCCGTCACCTGCAGATTGGGCGGCAGCATGCGCGTCCGGCGCAGCACGGCCTTGATCCGGGCCAGCAGTTCGCGGGCGACGAAGGGCTTGGCGAGATAATCGTCGGCGCCCATCTCCAGTCCGACGATCCGGTCGGTGTCGTCATTGCGCGCGGTCAGCATCAGGATCGGCGTCGCCTTGTGCTTGCCCGCGCGCAATTCGCGGCAGAGCACGAGCCCGTCATCGCGCGGCATCATCAGGTCGAGGACGATGAGATCGACCCGGTCGGCGTCGAGGAAGGCGCGCATCTGCCGCCCGTCCGCGGCCGTCGTCACGCGCAGGCCGTTCTTCTTCAGATAGCCCGAGACCAGATCCCGGATCTCCCGATCGTCGTCGACGACGAGCACATGGTCGATATGGTCCATCAGCAAGGGCTTTCCGCTTCCGTCGCCGTAGAAATAGCAGAGCCTCCGCGGTTTGCTCGGGCCTTCCGCGGGAGAATTGTAAGCGCGTGTATCGGCTGTCAGGCCCGATACCGGCGCGGACAATAATCCCGTCGAACGCTTCGTCCTGTTTAGGCAGGGTGCGCCCGCACGCAGCCGCCCATCATTCGGCCTGCCTGCCTTCATCGTCCTCGACTGCGCAGGAAGGAAGCGTCAATGCACAAGCGTCTCATCTCGGCCGTCATCGGCGGGCTCATGCTGCCGATCGCCGGCACATGTTCGGCGGTGGAAGCCGCAGCCATCCGCAACATCGTCATCGTCCACGGCGCCTTTGCCGGCGGCTCCGGCTGGCGCAAGGTCTCGAAGCCGGTCGTCGAGGCGGCCAAGGCCGTTTCCCCATAGCGGAACCAACTACCGGGCGGGCTTTCGCAACCGCTCGCCCGGCACCGTCGATACACGCCGTTACAGATCGGCCTCCTCGGGAAACACGGGAGATACGTCGGCAAGGTCGAGTGCTGGCGCATCCGGCGGAGGCTCCATCAGGAACGCCTCCGCCGCCCTGAAGAGGACCAGCCATGACCTTGTTCGTCATTTCATATCTGGCCGGCGTGCTGACGATCCTCAGCCCCTGCATCCTTCCCATCCTGCCTTTCGTCTTTTCGCGCGCCGACCGGCCCTTCCTCCGTGGAATCCTGCCGATGCTGATCGGCATGGCGGCGACCTTCTCCGCCGTCGCCAGCCTTGCCGCCATCGGCGGCAGCTGGGCAGTGCAGGCGAACGAGATCGGTCGCCATGCTGCGCTCGCCTTGCTAGCCCTGTTCGGCATCACGCTCATCTCGCAGCGCGCGGCCGCGATCTTCGCCCGCCCCATCGTCGCGCTCGGCCATCGGCTTTCCGGCAACGTCGAAGGGCCGCGCTCCGTTGGCGGATCACTTCTGCTCGGCATCGCGACCGGTCTGCTCTGGGCGCCCTGCGCGGGCCCGATCCTCGGCTTGGTGCTGACCGGGGCTGCGCTGCACGGAGCCAACGCCGAAACCGCCCTGGTCCTGACCGCCTATGCAGCCGGTGCGGCGACATCCCTTGCCTTGGCCTTGCGGGCGGGCGGCCCGATCTTCGCGGCGCTGAAGCGCTCTCTCGGGCTTGGCGAACGTATCCGCCAAGGCGTCGGTATCGCGGTTCTGGCAAGCGTGCTCGCGATCGGCTTCGGGCTCGATACCGGCCTCCTGACCCAGCTCTCCTTTGCCGGTACCGTCGGCGTCGAGCAGAGCCTGCTGGACAAGCTCGGCCCGCGCCCTGCGGAAGCCGGCGGGCTTCGCACGGCCGAGAATGCCGTTCAGCCCTATCGCAGCAATCTGCCGGACCTCGGCGCGGCTCCCGGTTTCGCCGGCGCGACGGGCTGGCTCAACTCCGGCCCGCTGACCGCAGAGCAGCTGCGCGGGAAGGTCGTGCTGGTCAATTTCTGGACCTATTCCTGCATCAACTGCATCCGCACCCTGCCTTATATCCGTGCCTGGGCCGAGACGTACAAGGATGAGGGCCTGGCCGTGGTCGGCGTCCACACGCCGGAATTCGCCTTCGAGAAGAAGGTCTGGAATATCCGGCAGGCGATCGCCCGTTTCGGCATCGCTTATCCGGTTGCGGCCGACAATGATTTCCGGATCTGGCGCGCCTTCCGCAACAGCTACTGGCCCGCGCTCTATGTCGTCGATGCGCAGGGGCGGATCCGCTACAGACAGTTCGGCGAAGGCGGCGAGGCGCGCACGGAACGGGTCATCCAGGACCTCCTGGCCGAAGCCGCGGGTCATCGCGGCGCGGGGAGCGCGTCCGTGACGCCGCAGGCGCCGGGCGCGCAGGCTCCGGCCGACCTCGCCAACGCCCGTTCGGGCGAGACCTATCTCGGCTATCTGAAGGCAGCGGGCTTCGCCTCGCCCGAGGGCGTGGCAAGCGATCGGCCGCAGGATTACAGCGTCCGGACGCTCAGGCTCAATCAGTGGGGCCTTATCGGCAGCTGGACGATCGGCCCTGAGAGTGCGGGGCTCGAACGGGCAGGTGGCGGCATCGCCTTCCGCTTCAGCGCGCGGGACCTGCATCTGGTGCTCGGGCCGGGTCCGGCCGGCAAGCCCGTGCGCTTCCGGGTCACGGTCGATGGCGCAGCACCGGGGGCCGATCGCGGCGCCGATATCGACGCGGAGGGCAACGGTACGGTCGCGGAAACGCGGCTCTACCAGCTCGTCCGCCAGTCCGGCGAGGTGCGGGAGCGCGTCTTCGAAATCCGCTTCCTCGACGCGGGCGCGGAAGCCTACGCCTTCACCTTCGGTTGATCGGGAAGAGCAATCGGGCTCCGCCGCACGGTCGAGTCCGGCCTCGGTCCTCGTCGTTGCCCAAGGTCACGGGCAAGGTTGGACGAACGCCGTCATGGTACGACCCCATTCGCCATGGTGGCGTTCTACGCGACCAGCGGCCTCTGCCGCATTCATGCTTCCCAAAAACAAGGAAGCGGCCCTGAAGGGTTCCGCGTCGCCTGCAAACAGAAGGAGCCGCCACAAGGGCGGCTCCCGGAGAGGAAGAACGAAGGCGTCAGAGCCTGTCGGCGTCGATCACAGCCTTGGCGAACTCCGCTGGCGCCTCCTGCGGCGGGTTGTGGCCGATGCCGCCCTTGAACAGACGGTGCTCGTATCTGCCGGTGAAGCGCTTGGCGTAGGCGGCCGGCTCCGGATGCGGCGCGCCGTTGGCATCGCCCTCGATGGTGATCGTCGGCACGCCGATGCTCGGGAAGGCGGCGAGCTTCTTCTCCAGCGCGTCGAATTGCGGTTCGCCCTGCGCCAGGCCGAGCCGCCAGCGGTAGTTGTGAATGGAGATCGCAACGTGGTCGGGATTGTCGAAGGCAGCCGCCGAACGCGCGAAGGTCGCGTCGTCGAAGGTCCACTGCGGCGAGGCGAGCTCCCAGATCAGTCGGGCGAAGTCGTGGGTGTACTTCGCATAGCCGGCTGCGCCCCGCTCGGTCGCGAAGTAGTACTGATACCACCACTGCAATTCCGCCTTGGGCGGCAGCGGTGTCTTGTTGAGTTCCTGGCTGCCGATGAGATATCCGCTGACCGAGACCATCGCCTTGCAGCGCTCGGGCCAGAGTGCGGCCAGGATGTTGGCGGTCCGCGCGCCCCAGTCAAAGCCGGCGATGACCGCCTTCTCGATCTTCAGCGCATCCATGAACGCGACGATGTCGGTGGCAAGAGCCGCCTGCTGGCCGTTGCGCGGCGTCTCGGATGACAGGAAGCGGGTGCCGCCATAGCCGCGCAGGGAGGGTACGATGACCCGGTAGCCGGCTTTGGCCAGGATCGGGGCGACGTCGACATAGCTATGGATGTCATACGGCCAGCCATGCAGCAGCAGCACCGGCGGGCCATCGGCCGGGCCGTCCTCGGCATAGCTCACAGTAAGCACGCCCGCCGCGACCTGCTTCAGCGTGGCGAAGGTGGTGTGGCCGTCCCGCCCGGCGGCGGCAGGCGAGGTGGGAGAGGGCGAGAGCGTCTGGGCTCCGGCCCCGCTCATCGCGCCGAACGGGGCGAAGGCTGCTCCGAGCGCCAGGGTGCTCAGGAAGCTGCGGCGCGGCTGATCGATCTGTTCCGACATGGTTCTGTTCCCGATTGCGTGGACTGCAAGCGAAGAGAGCCCGTCCGCTGTATCCGCGTTGTGTCCTCCCGGACCGGAACTGCAAGCCTGCGTAGGATCGGGTGCTCCGGATACGAACGGATACAATCCGCCGGCCGGCTTCCGCGCCCTCGGCGCCCGCGAAACGCCACAAGACATCGTATCGCACTGTATCGCAGCGGGAAAAGCAGACGCTTCCTTGCAGATCGGCCCGATCCGCAAACAAACCGGACATCTCGGCTTGGGAAACACCCCATCGCCAGCCGCCGACAGGAGCGGCGACGGAGATGGAGTGTTCCATGAGCAGAATCGACAAGGTTCTCTATACCGGCAAGACCCATACGACGGGTGGGCGCGACGGCGCCTCGCGCAGCTCCGACGGCCGGCTCGACATCAAGCTGTCGCCTCCGGGTGGTTCGGGGGCGGGCACCAACCCCGAGCAGCTTTTCGCCGCCGGCTGGTCGGCCTGCTTCATCGGAGCGATCGGCCTCGCCGCCGGCAAGCGCAAGGTGGCTCTCCCGGCCGATCTCGCTGTTGATGCCGAGGTCGACCTGGGCATGACCGACGGGGCCTACTTTCTGCAGGCCCGCCTCACTGTCAGCCTGCCCGGCCTCGATCCGGAGCTGGCGCGGGAACTCGTGGACGAGGCGCATCGGACCTGCCCCTATTCCAAGGCGACGCGAGGCAATATCGATGTCGAGCTGAAGCTCGTCTAGGCGTCGAGGAGAGCCGAGGCCGGTCGATGACTGGCCTCGCATCGGCTTTCCATCGAGCCGCTGCTTTGCCGATGCCAGCGTTTTCGCCTGGGGATCGTCCAGCCGTCAGCGACCACTCGCCAGCGCGGCTTCCGCGGCCGCGGCGATCGAGAACAATGCGGCATCGCCTCCCCCGGCCCTGGCCAGCATCAGCCCGGCCGGCGCCTCGCCCGCAGGATGCATCGGCAGCGAGATCGCGCAGCCATCCATCATGTTGATCAAGCTCGGGTTGCGCAGCATCAGCAGGTTGATGCGGGTGAACGCCTCGTCGTCCTCCGCCAGTTCGGCGATCGTCGGTGCGATCGTCGGCACGGTCGGCATGGCCAGCACGTCGAAGGCCGAGGCCTCCTCGCGCATCGCCGCGACGAAGGCGGCGTGGGCGTGCGTGAGCTGGATATAGTCGGCGCAATCCTGGTTGCGGCCGCGCAGCACGCGCATCCGCACCCGCGGATCGTAGCCGTCGCCCTTTTCCTCGATCAGCGCGCGGTGATGGGCATAGGCCTCGGAAGCCGCGAAGCCGCCTTTGGCGTTCAGGCGCGCAACCTCGGCGAAACCGGCAAAGGGCTCCTCGGTGACGATGGCGCCGGCCCTGGACAGCGTATCCAGCGCCCGCGCGAAGCTCGCAGCGACATGCGCGTCGAGCCCGTCGAGCGCGACGGTCTGCGGCACGGCGATGCGCAAGCCCTTGAGGCCGGTCGGCCCCTCCTGGGTCAATTCCGCCCCGCTCATGATCTCATGCAGGACGCGGCAGCATGCGACGCTGTTGGCGAGCGGCCCGATCGAATCGAGCGTCTGCGACAGCGGAAAGGCGCCCTCGCGCGGCACGCTCGACGCGGTCGGCTTGTAGCCGACGATCCCGCAGAACGCCGCCGGGATGCGGCAGGAGCCGCCGGTGTCCGACCCGATCCCGGCGAAGGCCATTCCATCGGCCACCGAGACGGCAGCCCCCGATGAGGAGCCGCCCGGAATGCGGCGCGTCGCGCGGTCATAGGGCGAGGCCGGCGTGCCGTAATGCGGGTTGAGACCGAGGCCCGAGAAGGCGAATTCGGTCATGTTGGTGCGGCCCATGACGATGAAGCCCGCACGCCGCAGCCGCGCGATCGCCGGCGCATCGCGCTCGGCCGGCGCCGCATCGGCGAGCACGGTGGAGCCTGCCGTCGTCGGCTCGCCCGCAAGGTCGAACAGGTCCTTCACCGAGATCGGGATGCCGGCGAAGGGTGATGGCGCGAGCCCCGCGGCGCGCAGCCTGTCCATCGCCTCGGCCGCGATCAGCGCAGCCTCGCGATGGACCTTGATGAAGGCGAGCCTGCCCTCCCCGTCGGGCGCGTCGATCCGCGCGAGCGCCTCGCGCACGAGGGCAAGCGAGCTCGTCCGTCCCGAGGCGAGATCGTCGGCAAGAGCGGAGAGTGTGCGGGCCATGGGCATATCAGACCGGATCGACGTCGTGGATTTCGAGGAGCTGACAACTGCTCTCGGAGGTGAGCGGTCCCTATTTGGCACGCGGTGGGCGCACCGCATAGCTGCGCAGCGGGAAGGCCGTTCCACTCGGCCGGACTATCCGGTCGGCGCAGCACTTGGCCTGCGGCAAAGGGCGAACGCGCCGAAAACGATCAGCTGACCGGCAACAAGCACGAATGGCCATGTGAAGCCTCCGGTTTTACTGGCGACGATGGCGAAGGCCAGCGGCCCACAGATCGAGCCGACGAAGCCGAACAGGCTGGCACCGGACGTGATCTCCCCGATCAGCGCAGGAGGTGAGGCCCGGGCCAATTCGGCCATGTGCACGCCGTTCCACCCCATCGAGGTTGCGCCGACCAGCGCCATGCAGCCATATATCAGCCAGGGGCTGGCGGCGGCGGACCACACCAGCAACAGGATCGAACCGCCTGCCCCCAGCGCGAGAACCGACAGGAGCAAGAGGCCAGCGCCCAGGCGGTCCGCCAGCCATCCGAAGAAGATGCGGGCGACGGTGCTCGCCGCCAGCAGCGCCGACATGTAGAAGCCCGCTTCCGCCAGGCTCTTTCCGTGCTGCGTGACCATATAGGTCGCCGTGAACGCCGTAATGCATGCCTGGGTGATCGAGAACGACACGCCCATGGCGGTGAGCATCGGCAAGACCGGGTGCGAGTTGAGAACCCGGGCCGATCTCGTCAGCGACGAGGGCGACAGGAACAGGCGAGCCCAAGCCTTGTTTTGCGGCCCTTTTTCCGTATCGAGACTGTGCCGAAAAGCTTGAACCGACAACGTGCAGAGGAGCACGATGGCGACGAGCGCCGAAACGGCACCGACGAAGCCGAATGCAAGGACCAGCGGGGCGACGGCGATGCCGGCAATGGCTCCCCCGAGCGGCACTCCCGCTTGCTTGATCGAGAAAATGAGGGTGCGATGGTCCGGCGGCGCGGCGCGCATCAGGATCTGACTGCCGGCAGGCGTGTTTGGCGCCAACCCCAGCCCGACCAGCAGCGCACCGATGAAGCCGACCGAGGCCATCGGCTGCGCCAGACACGCCAGGCCCGCGGCAACGAAGACGAGGCCGAACTGCAAGGTGCGGATGGGTCCGTAGCGATCCAGCATCGGGCCGCCACATGCCAGAAACCAGCAAATGCCGGTCGAGACCACGGCCGAGACATACCCGATATCCTGAGGCGCCAGGCCCCAGCGCCGGGTCAGGATCGGCCCCAGAAGCGGGATCGCGGCGGCAGCGAACGAACTGACGACTTGCACAACGAGAGTCGCGCTCAGGGCGCTCACCCACAATGGCAGCTTCAATCCCGCTCCTCCAAGCCGCATGCCCACGACGGTGCGTCCGCGAACGTCCGCAACGCGGATTCGGCGGATGGCAGCCTTGGACGGGTCTTCTTGCAATGCAGAGGCGCGGTCGAGACCGGTTGAGAGCGGGCCGACCTGCACCAGATGCATGTGGCACCGGAGGGCGGCCGATCGGAACGTTTGCGCGCTGTTCGCGCCCGCTGCTCGCCGCCGGGAGCCGACGAGCCCCTTCGACTGCGTCATGCAGCACGCGCGTTGCTTTCAGACCGGCTAACGAATTGTCTGCGCCCTCGGGATCGTCTAGAGCCCGTCTTGCTGTCTACCGGAAAGCTTTCCTGCCGGAGACCTGCCGGAAGTTTCCGAGATGACCGCCAGCGCACCGACCGCCTCCCCGACCCAAAGCGCCATGATGCCCGTGCTGATCGCGCTCAGCCTGACGCATCTGCTCAACGACATGATCCAGTCGCTGATCCCGGCGATCTACCCGATCATCAAGGAAAGCTACCGGCTGGATTTTGGGCAGATCGGCC
This sequence comes from Allobosea sp. P4_C6, assembly GCF_056402015.1. Lineage (NCBI taxonomy): Bacteria > Pseudomonadati > Pseudomonadota > Alphaproteobacteria > Hyphomicrobiales > Alloboseaceae > Allobosea > Allobosea sp. P4_C6. Next base: position 51,356 of record NZ_JBFUIF010000007.1, on the reverse strand, counting down.
TGATCACGCTGACCTTCCAGGTCTCGGCCTCGCTGCTGCAGCCCGCGGTCGGTCTCTACACCGACAAACATCCGATGCCCTATTCGATGGTCGTGGGCATGGGGTTCACGCTCGCGGGCCTCGTGGGCCTGTCCTATGCCGGCAGCTACGGGCTGCTGCTGGCTTCGGCCGCATGCGTCGGCGTCGGCTCCTCGATCTTCCACCCGGAGGCGACGCGCATGGCGCGCAATGCTTCGGGCGGGCAGCATGGGCTGGCGCAAGGCATCTTCCAGGTCGGCGGGCAGACGGGCGGAGCGCTCGGGCCGCTGCTGGCGGCTTTCATCATCGTGCCACGCGGGCAAGGCAGCCTCGCCTGGTTTTCGGTCGCGGCTCTGATCGCCATGGTCCTGATGGTCTGGACCGCCGCGAGCTATGCCCGGCTCGACAAGGCGCGTCCCGCCAAGACTGCGGCCCCGGCTGGCGCCGCGCCGGCCAGGCCCGGTCGGCGTTCGGTCGCCTTCGCGATCACGATCCTGATCGTGCTGCTGTTCTCGAAGAACGCGTATACGGCGAGCTTCACCTCGTTCTACACCTTCTACCTGATCGGAAAGTTCGGCATTTCCGTGCAGAACTCGCAGGTGATGCTGTTCCTCTTCCTGGCCTCCTCGGCGGCGGGAGCGCTCGGTGGCGGCATGCTGGGAGACCGGATCGGCCGCAACAAGATCATCTGGTTCTCGATCCTGGGCGCGCTGCCGTTCACGCTGATCCTGCCCTATGCCGATCTGTTCTGGACAGGCGTGCTGACGATCCTGATCAACCTGATCATGTCGAGCGCCTTCGCGGCGATCCTGATCTACGCGCTGGAACTGCTGCCCGGCCGCGTCGGGTTGGTGGGCGGCTTCTTCTACGGCCTGTCCTTCGGCCTCGGCGGCCTGGCCGCAGCGCTGCTCGGCGAGTTCGCCGACATCATCGGCATCGAGGCGGTCTACAAGATCTGCTCGTTCATTCCGCTGATCGGATTGCTGGCCTGGTTCCTGCCGCGATTGAGCACCAACCCGGCCGGCGCGCGGGCCGGGCATTGACCCGCCCAGGCAAGGTCAGGCGTCGCGACACATAGCGGCGCCTGGGGCTCGACGCTGTCCCCGACCATGGATACCCTGGAACATAGAGTGTCAGCAGTCGCAGAGCGTTTCGCGATCCGGACTTAGCCGTGTCTCGAGGCTTGACCCAGCCGTCACGGCAGGTGCTGGTTCTCGAAGAAGCCGTCCAACGGAATCTGCGTCGTCTTCTCGAAATCATCCATCGCGTCGACAAGCCGCTGCCGATAGCTCAGCAAGGCCAGCAGCAGCTGCGCGGCGTCCCGCGAAAGCCCGTACCGGGCCCAGCTTTCTGCCGTCCGCCGTTCCAGCCCGATCTGATCGCCGAAGGCTTCGACCGTTTCAAAGCCGAGGCCCCGAACGACGTCGAGCAGCTCTTCCGGCGACATCCGCGGCTTCACAACGTGCGAATGCACCCGTTCCAGGACAAGGCGGATATCCGACGGCCGAAATTGCAACGAGTTACGAGCAAACTGCTCGAAGTTGTTCGCCATGATACCTGCTCCCTATGCGCTGATTCGCGCTTCTTTTTGAATCTGCGAGGCGCTGGTTTTCAGAAGCGCCTCGGCGGCACGTTCGTCCGTTATCAGCACCTTCGCGTCGCTTGCCCGCAAAGCCGCGCGGATCGACGCCTCCTTGTCGGCACCGCCGGCCGCGATCGCGACGAGCCCGATCCCCTTCAGATCGGCGGGGCTTACAGCCATGACCCGCCGGTTGACCGGGTGGTCGACCAGCTGTCCCTCTGCATCGATGAAATGACAGACCAGGTCGCCGACGGCTCCGGCCTTTCTAAGAGACGCCAAATCCGATTGCGGCAACAGGCCTTCGCGAAACAGGGTCGAACCCGGAACGAGGTCACCGACGCTGACCAGGGCGATATCCGCCGCCCTGGCGCGTTCGCGCAACTCGCGCAGCGTCGGCTCGCGCCAGAGCGCCTCTCGCAGCTCGGCATTCGAGACGAAGACCGGCGCCGTGAGCTGGAAGCAATCCGCCCCGAACATGTCGGCGACGCGGCGCGCCACGGCGGACGGGTTGATGCTGCGCGAATGGGTGAGCCCGCCGAGCAGCGAGACCACCGACATCGCCTCGATCTGGCGCGGCTGGATGCCGCGCAGGGCCTGATTGAGCGTCTGGCCCCAGCCGACAGCGAGCGACATGTTGTCCGTCAACTTGTCGGAGAGCCACAGGCCGGCCGCGTAGCCGACGAGCGACGAAACATTGGCCGGATCCCGTGCCGCCGGCACCACGACAGCCTCATCCAGGCCGAAGACCGTGACGAGGCCGCGCTCCAGCCCGGCCTGCCGCGCCGAACGCGCATCGATCCTGATCTTGACGAGGCCTTCGTTGCGGGCCGCCGCCAGCATGCGGATCACCTTGATCCGGCTCAGGCCCAGAGCCTCGGCGATATGCTCCTGGGTCAGCCCTTCGACATAGTAGAGCCAGGCGGCGCGGACCTTGGCGTCCGCGACCGGCACATCGCCGTGAATCTGTCCCGCTCCGAATGCGTCTTCCACCGTTGCTCCCGCAGCCTCGCCTCCGGCTGTCTCCCTGCAGCATCACAGCATCACGCCCCCGAAGGCAACCTGTTTGAACATCTGTGCGCTTGACAGCACCAAAGCTATGTTCTTTTGTGCCAATCAAAGAACATATGTCCTAGGGAGATGTCACGACATGGCCGCGATCCTGACGCAGCCGCCTCTCGGCGCGCCCGCCGCCGGCCTGTCCCTGGCCGAGGCGCTGGACCTGCGCGACAAGGCCGGCAAGCCTGTGCGCGTCGGTCTGATCGGCGCCGGCCAGATGGGCACCGACATCGTCGTGCAGATCTCGCAGATGACCGGCATCGAGATCGCGGCGGTGGCCGACATCGCACCTGACCGCGTCACCGAGGCCGCCGCGCTCGCCGGCCGCAAGGGCGAGGTCGATTCGATCTCCGACGAAGCCGGGCTCGAAGCCGCCCGCCGCAAGGGTCGCATCGCCGCGACGACTTCGCTCGACCTGATCTGCCGCTCGCCCTCGGTCGACGTCATCATCGACGCCACGGGCAATCCCGAGGCCGGCTCGCGCGTCGCGCTGACCGCGATCGCCGCGCGCAAGCACATCGTGATGATGAATGTCGAGGCCGACATCACCATCGGCTCCTATCTCGCGGTCGAGGCGGCCAAGGCCGGCGTCGTCTACACGCTGGGCGCCGGCGACGAGCCCGCCGCCGCGATGGAGCTGATCAACTTCATCCGCGCCATGGGCTACCCGGTCGTCGCTGCCGGCAAGGGCAAGAACAATCCCTTCCGCATCGACGCCGTCCCTGCCGATTATGTCGAGGAAGCCAAGCGCCGGAACATGAACCCGCGCATGCTCGTCGAGTTCGTCGACGGCTCGAAGACGATGGTCGAGATGGTCGCCATCGCCAATGCCTGCGGCTTCACCCCCGATATCCCCGGCATGCACGGCCCGGCCGCGCCGAAGGACGAATTGCAGAACTATTTCTGCCCGAAGGAGGAAGGCGGCCTGCTCTCGCACAAGGGGGTGGTCGATTTCTCGGTGGCCAAGGGCGTCGCACCAGGCGTCTTCGCCATCGCCGAGATGCGCCATCCCCGCGTCCGCGAGCGGATGAGCGACCTGCATCTCGGCCCCGGCCCCTACTACTCCTTCTTCCGGCCCTATCACTTGACCAGCTTGGAAGTGCCGCTCTCGGCCGCCGCAGCCACGATCTTCAACCAGAGCCATATGCGCCCACTGCCGATACCGACCTCGGAAGTCGGCTGCGTCGCCAAGCGCGACCTTGCCGCCGGCGAGACGCTCGATGCCATCGGCGAATACGGCTATCGCGGCTTCGCCTTGTCGCGAGCCGATGCGCAGGCGCGCAAGGTCCTGCCGATCGGCCTCGCCCAGGGCGCGACGATGACGCGGCCCGTCCGCAAGGGCGCGCTGATCACGCTGGCCGACGCCACCCCCGACGAGCGGCTCAAGATCGTCGAGGTGCGCCGCGCCCAGGACGCGATGATCGCCGCGCTGACCTCCGGAGCCCAGGCATGAGCGCACGCAAGACAGACGAGATGGCGAGCGCCGGGCTCAAGCCGAACCAGCGGCCGGAGCTCGCCGCGCTCGACGACGAGACGATCGCGCGCGCGCTGATGCGCATGCACCTCATCCGCAAGTTCGAGGAAGCCGCCGAGGCGAGCTATATGCGCGGGCTGATCCACGGCACGATGCATCTCTCGATCGGGCAGGAAGCGAGCGCGGTCGGCACGACGCTGCCGCTCGAAGCGCACGACTACATCCTCTCGACCCATCGCGGCCATGGCCACTGCATCGCGCGCGGCGCCGAGCCGAAGCTGATGTTCGCCGAATTCTTCGGCAAGGAGACCGGCTACTGCAAGGGCCGCGGCGGCTCGATGCACATTGCCGATGTCGAGGGCGGCAACCTCGGCGCCAACGGCATCGTCGGCGGCGGGCTGCCGATCGCGGTCGGCGTCGGCATGAGCATCAAGGCCCAGAAGAACGGCCGGGTCTGCATGGTCTTCTTCGGCGACGGTGCCTCGAATGAAGGTGCCTTCCACGAGGCGCTGAACATGGCCTCGATCTGGAAGCTGCCGGTGGTCTTCGTCTGCGAGAACAACAAATACGGCATGTCGATGGACATCAACCGCGCCATGGCCGTGGCGAACGTCGCGGACCGCGCGAGCGCCTATGGCATGCCCGGCCATTGCCTCGACGGCAACGACCTCGCCGGCGTCGCGGCGGTGGCGAAGGAAGCGATCGCGCGGGCCCGCTCCGGCGATGGCCCTTCCCTGATCGAGTGCAAGACCTATCGCTGGCGCGGCCATTCCAAGAGCGACCGCAATCTCTACCGCACCAAGGAAGAGATCGAGGAGTGGCGCAACCAGGACCCGATCCGGCGGCTGGAGGACGAGCTCAAGGCGCATGACCGCTTCGACGCCACGGCGCTGATGAAGCTGGAAGAGGACGCCCAGCGCGACATCGACGCCGCCGTCGAATTCGCCCGCACCTGCCCGGACCCCGATCCGAAAGACCTGACCCGTGACGTCTATGCCCTCTGACACGCTCGAAGCCGCAAACGAGATCCGCGAGCTGTCTTATGCCGAGGCGGTGCGCGAGGCGCTCGGCCAGGCGATGGAGGCCGATGAGCGCGTCTTCCTCTTCGGCGAGGATGTCGGCGTCTATGGCGGCGCCTTCGGCGTCTCCGGTGACCTCGTCCACCGCTTCGGCAAGGACCGCGTGATCGATACGCCGATCAGCGAGCTCGGCATTGCCGGCGCCGCGGTCGGCGCCGCGATCACCGGCATGCGCCCTGTGCTGGAGATTCAGTTCTCGGATTTCGTCACGCTGGCCATGGAACAGCTCGTCAACCAGGCGGCCAAGATCCGCTTCATGTTCGGCGGCAAGGCGAGCGTTCCGATGGTGGTGCGCCTGCCCGGCGGCTCCGGCACCGGCGCCGCTGCCCAGCACAGCCAGAGCCTGGAAGCTTGGTTCGCCCATGTGCCGGGGCTGAAGGTCCTGCAGCCGAGCACCCCGCATGACGCCAAGGGAATGCTGCTCGCCGCCATCGACGACCCCAACCCCGTCCTGATCTTCGAGCACAAGCTGCTCTACAAGACCAAGGGCCACGTCCCGGCCGAGGCTTATCGCGTGCCGATCGGTCAGGCGGCGATCCGCCGCGAGGGCGGGGACATCACCATCGTCGGCTCCTCGATCATGGCCCGCAAGGCCGAAGCCGCCGCCGAGCGGCTCGCCGCCGATGGCATCTCGGCCGAGGTCATCGACCTGCGCTCGATCCGGCCGATCGACTTCACCACCATCGCCGAGAGCGTGCGCAAGACGCACCGCCTGCTCGTCGTCTACGAGGGCGTCAAGACCATGGGCATCGGTGCCGAGATCTCGGCGATGATCGCCGAGAGCGAGGTCTTCGATTTCCTCGACGCGCCCATCATCCGGCTCGGCGGCGCCGATGCACCGATCCCCTATAATCCGGTGCTGGAGAAGGCCGCCGTCCCGCAGGAGGACGACATCGTCGCCGCGGCCACCAACCTCGTCCGCCGCGGGGAAGCCTGATGCCGGTCGAGGTCATCCTCCCCAAGGTCGACATGGACATGGAGACGGGCACGATCGAGGCCTGGCATGTCAAGGAAGGCGACCTCGTCCGCCAGGGCGACACGATCTTCGAGATCGGCACCAACAAGGCCGTGATGGAGGTCGAGGCGCCGGCAACAGGCGCAATCCGCGGCCTCAAGCTCGAAACCGGCGTGCCGATCACGGTTGGCACGCCCGTCGCCTGGATCTACCTCGACGGCGAGGCCGCCACCACGCCGTCCGAGCCGGCAGCCGCTGCGGCTCCCGTAGCGGCTGCCACACTCGCACCGCCGGAGGCACCGGTCGCTCCGGCTCCGACCGCATCCACCACGTCCGGTCTGCGCGCCACGCCGCTCGCCCGCCGCATCGCGCGTCAGAACAGCCTCGATCTCAGCATCGTGGCCGGAACCGGCCCCCGCGGACGCATCGGCGAAGCGGATGTGAAGCGCCATCTGGAACAGAAGCCCCGTTGCGCTCCCGCGCAGGAGGCACGCCCGGCTCCGCCTGCACCCGCGAGCGCTTCCGAAGGCCGGCTGCAGCCCTTCTCGGCGATCCGCCGCATCGTCGCGAACCGGCTCTCCGAGAGTATGCGCACGGCGCCGCATTTCTATCTCACCTCCGAGATCGAGATGAGCGCATCGCGCGATCTGCTGCGCCGCCTCGCCGCCCGTCATGAGCGCATCGGCGCGCCCAAGCCCAGCATCACCGTACTGATCGCCCGCATCGCCGCCCGCGTCCTGCGCGACCACCCGGTCATCAACGCATCCGTCGAGGGCGAGGCGACACGCTTCCACGAGCGCGTCGACATCGGCATCGCCATGGAGCGTGACGGCGATCTCGTCGTCCCCGTGCTGCGCGATGCCGGCAGCATGGACATGCCGGCGATGACGCGCGAATTCGCGAGGCTGCGCGATGGCATGGCGAAGCGCACGCTCACCCCGGCGGAGCTCGGCGGCGGCACCTTCACCATCTCCAATCTCGGCATGTACGGCGTCGACAGCTTCACCGCGATCATCAACCCGCCGCAGGGCGCGATCCTCGCGGTCGGCCGCACCGTCGACAAGCCGGTGGGTCGGGACGGGCAGATCGTGCTCAGGCCGATGGCGAATTTCACGCTGTCCTCGGATCACCGGATCGTCGACGGCGTCGCCGCCGCGCGCTTCATGGCCGATCTGCGCGAGGCGCTGGAAAGCCCCGAGGTACTTTTGTGATTGAAGGGCGTTCGCGGCCGAGCAAGGACGCGAATTGCCGGCTATAGATCATCGCAGTGCAAGATCGACCATCGCAACGGGCGTAAAGGTCGACGGCGAACAACGGAGGAGATGAAATGATGACCCAGACGAGACGCAAATTCATAATGGCGGCGGCCTTCGGCGCGCTGATCGCCGCTGCTCCGGCCTTCGCGCAAGCGCCTTCGGGCAAGCTCGTGCTCTACACCTCGCAGCCGGAGAAGGATGCGGCACAGACGACGGCGGCCTTCAAGAAGGCCTACCCGAATGTCGAGATCGATATCTTCCGCTCCGGCACGACCGAGGTGATGGGCAAGCTCGCCGCCGAGATCTCGGCCGGCCAGCCCAGCGCCGACGTGCTGCTGATCGCCGATGCCGCGAGCATGGAGATCCTGAAGGGCCAGAAGCAGCTTCTCGCCTATCCCGGCGCCAAGACCGACGGCCTGCAGGCTGGCTCCTTCGACGCCGACAAGACCTATTTCGGCTCGAAGCTGATCACCACCGGCATCGCCTACAACACCGCCGCCAAGGAGAAGCCAACCTCCTGGACCGATCTCGACAAGCCCTCCTACAAGGGCCAGATCTCGATGCCGAGCCCGCTCTATTCGGGTGCGGCCGCGATCATGCTCTCGACCATGACGGCCCGGCCCGATCTCGGCTGGAAGCTTTTCGAGGGGCTGAAAGCCAATGAAGCTGTCGCCGTGCGCGGCAACGGCGCCGTGCTGCGCTCGGTCGCCACCGGCGAGAAGGCTTACGGCGTGCTGGTCGACTTCATGGCCTACAACGCCAAGAAGCAGGGCTCGCCGATCGACTTCGTCTTCCCGAAGGAAGGCGCTCCGGCCGTGACCGAACCCGTCGCGATCGTGAAATCGACCAAGAACGAGGCGGCCGCCAAGGCCTTCGTCGACTTCATCCTCTCCGATGACGGGCAGAAGCTCGCGCTCTCGATGGGCTACATCCCGGCCAAGCCGAGCGTCGGCTCGCCCGCCTGGCTGCCGGAGGGCACCAAGATCAACGTCATGGCCTCCGACATCGCGGCGGTGGTCAAGGCGACCGAGGCCGACAAGGCCCGCTTCGCCACGATGTTCGGCAACTGAGCTCCGGACGGGTGCGCATGTCCCTCGCCGATACCGCGACGCTGCGCACGCGCGTCGAGGAGACGGGCCTCCTCTGGGGGCTCGTCGGTCTCGTCGCGCTGCTTTCGCTGCTGCCGATCGGGCGGCTGGTCGTCGAGGGGCTTGCCCCCGGCGGCCAGTTCTCGACGACGGCGCTCGGCAAGGTCCTCGCCAGCCCGGCGACCTGGACGGCGACCGCCAACAGCCTGATCACCGCGATATCCGGCACCGTGCTTGCCGTCCTGATCGGCGGCACGGTCGCGCTGCTGGCGACGCTGACCGACATCCGCGCCCGCAACGCCTTCACCTTCTGCTTCGTGCTGCCGCTGATGATCGCGCCACAGGTCACGGCGCTCGCCTGGCTCCAGCTCTTCGGCCCGTCGAGCACGCTGCTCAAGCTGATCGGCATGGCGCCGCCGCTCGGCAGCCGCAACCCGCTCTATTCGCGCGAGGGCATCATCCTGCTGCTCGGGCTGCAATATGCGCCGCTGGTCTTCCTGACGCTGCGCGCCGGCCTGCGCGCCCTGCCCAAGGAATTGATCGAGGCCGGCCTTGCCGCCGGCGCCAGCCCGCTCACCGTGCTGCGCACCGTCGTGCTGCCGCTGATGACGCCACCGCTCGTCGCCGGCATTGCGCTCTGCTTCGTCTCCTGCCTCGGCAATTTCGGTATTCCCGCCTTCCTCGGTATTCCCGGAAACTTCCTCGTCCTGCCGACACTGATCTACCAGCGCCTCGCGGGCCTCGGGCCGGGCGTGCTCTCGGAGGTCGCGATCCTGTCGCTGCTGATCGGCATCATCGCCATGGTCGGCATCCTGCTGCAGGATTTCATGATGCGCCGCCGCGATTTCCGCATCACCACGACCTCGAGCGCCGCGCGGCCCTTCGAGCTCGGGCGCTGGCGCGCGCCGGTCGAGACGCTGATCTGGACCTTCGCCATCCTCGTCCTGGCGCTACCCTTCCTCGGCCTGCTCTCGACCTCGCTGATCCCGGCCTTCGGCGTGCCGCTCAACGCGGCGACGGCGACATTCGCGAACTACGCCTATGTGCTGTTCGAGCACGCCGCCTCGAAGCGCGCCTTCGTCAACAGCTTCCTGATGTCGGCCGGAGCCGCGATCCTGATCGTGCTGATCTGCGTGCCGCTCGGCTACTTCATCGTCTGGAAGAAGTCGCGCGCTCTGCGACTGCTCAACCTCGCGGCCGAGCTGCCCTACGCCATGCCCGGCGTGGTGCTTGCCATCGCCGCGATCCTGCTCTTCCTGAAGCCGCTGCCGGTGCTCGGTGTCTCGATCTACAACACGGTCTGGATCATCGTCTTCGCCTATCTCGCCCGCTTCCTCGTGCTCGGCCTGCGGCCGATCGTCAGCGGCTATCTGCAGATCGACCGCACGCTGGAGGAGGCCGCGCAGATCGCCGGTGCCGGCCTTCCGCGTCGCCTCGTCACCATCATCTTCCCGCTGGTCGCGCCGGCGGCCGTGGCGGGCGCGCTCTTGATCTTCCTCACCGCCTTCAACGAGTTGACGGTTTCGGCGCTGCTCTGGTCGTCCGGGGCCGAGACGCTCGGCGTCGTCGTCTTCTCCTTCGAGCAGGGCGGCGATTCCACCTACGCCTCGGCGCTGGCGACGATCACCGTGCTCGTCACGGTCGCCCTGATGGCTTCGACGACCCTCTTCGCCCAAAAACTGCCCCAGGGAGTCCTGCCGTGGCGCGACTGACCATCGACCGGGCGCAGAAGCGCTTCGGCTCCTATATCGCCCTGGACGACGTCTCGATCGATGTCGAGGACGGCGAATTCCTGGCCGTGCTCGGCGCTTCCGGCTGCGGCAAGACCACGCTGCTGCGCCAGATCGCCGGCTTCGACAAGCTCGACGGCGGTGCGATCCGCATCGGCGACCGGCTCGTTTCCTCCCCCGAGCAGCATGTTCCGCCCGAGCATCGCAAGCTCGGCATCGTCTTCCAGTCCTATGCGCTCTGGCCGCATATGACGGTGGCGGAGAACGTCGCCTACGGGCTGACCGTCGCCGGCGTGCGCGATCCCGAGCGAGCACGTCGCGTCGCGGCGGCCCTCGATCTCGTCGGCTTGAACGGCTTCGCCGAGCGCCGGCCGGGCATGCTTTCCGGCGGCCAGCGCCAGCGCGTCGCGCTCGCCCGCTGCCTCGTCACCGAGCCCTCGCTGGTGCTGCTCGACGAGCCGCTCGCCAATCTCGACGTCCACCTGCGCGCCTCGATGGAGGAGGAATTCTCCCGTTTCCATGAGCGCACCGGCACCACCATGGTCTACATCACCCATGACCAGGCCGAGGCGATGGCGCTGGCCGACCGCATCGCCGTGATGGATCGGGGCCGTTTGCTCCAGCTCGCTACGCCCTCGATGCTCTATCGCGAGCCCGCCAACGTCACCGTCGCCGGCTTCATCGGCGACGGCATGGTGCTGCCCGCGACCGTGCTGTCGGCGCCCCAGGCCGGCCGCTGCAAGGTCAGCGTGCTCGGCGTCGAGGCGGTGGTGCGTTGCCGGCCGGACCAGGCCGTGACTGATCAGGCGAAGCTCTGCCTGCGGGCGCGCGACATCGGAATTGCCCCTGCGGGCGCTGAAGGGCTCACCGGCACGGTGGAGCGCCTGTCCTATCAGGGCGGTTTCTTCAGGCTCGAAGCCCGCCCCGCCGCCAGCAACGACCTCGTGCTGCATCTCGATGCCGCCGAACCCACGCCGGCCCAGGCCGGCGACGCGATCCGCATCGCGATCCATGACGGCTGGGTTATCCCCGAAGCCGGAATCATGGACAAAGCCGCGTGAGACCGGCCGCATGAAACTGAAGATCCACGGCGGGATCGGCGAGAAGGGCCGGACCTGCATCGGTATCGAACACGGCGGAACCCGGCTTCTGCTCGATGTCGGCGTCGACACCAGCGCGCCGCGAGGGCCCGGCTACTATCCCGCGATCACGCCTGACGAACTGAAGCGGCTCGATGCGATCGTCGTGACGCATGCGCATGAGGACCATGTCGCGGCCCTCGGCTGGTGCGTCGCCCACGGCTTTTCGGGCCGCATCCTGATGACGGCCGAGAGTGCCGCCGAAACCGACGCGACACTTGCGGCGTATGCGACGCCGCAGGAGCGCGCGCTCGCCGCGCAGGCCACGCCCGAGATCATCGCCGCTGGCGAGGATTTCAGGATCGGCCCGATCGCGGTCCGGACCGGCCGCAGCGGGCATGTCGTCGGCGGCGTCTGGTGCCATCTGAGTGCGGATGGCCGCAGTGTCGGCTATTGCGGCGATGTCGTGCCGGCGAGCCCGGTCTTCGCCATGGACCCGCTGCCGCCCTGCGACCTGTTGCTGGTCGATGCCTCCTATGGCGAGGACCGTATCCCGGCGGCCGAACGCGGCGCTGCCATCAGGCGCTKGCTCGCGGGGCATCCGCAGGGCGCCGTACTGCCGACGCCGTTATCCGGCCGTTCCATCGAGCTGATCGGGCTCATCGAAGGCCCCATCGCCATCCACCAGTCGATGCACGCCGCACTGGCTCAACAGATAGCGGCCTCCGCCTGGCTGAAACCGGGGAGCGTCGACCTGCTGTCGGCGCGCTTCGCCGAGGCGTCACTGTGGGAAGAAGGGCAGAAGCTGCCGCCGGCGGCGCTGCTGTGCGACGACGGCATGGGGCTCTCGGGTCCGTCCAAGGCCGCGCTTGCCCAGGCACGCCGCGACGGGCACCCGGTGCTGCTGACCGGCCATGTCCCCAAAGGCAGCCCCGCCGATGCCATGCGTGCTGCCGGAGCGGCGGACTGGCTGCGCTTCCCGACCCATCCGACCCTGGCCGAGAACGCGGCCATCGCCGCGGCGAGCGGGGCTGGCCGCGTCCTCGCCCATTCCTGCGATGCGGCGACGGCCCGCGCGCTCGCAGCCGACATTCCAAACCTCATCGCCGACCTCAAGCCCGGCGATATCATCGAGATCTGACCCATGCGTATCCTGATCGCCAATGACGACGGCATCGACGCCCCCGGCATCGCGTTGCTGCGACGGGCAGCCTCCCGTGTCGCCACCGACATCTGGGTCGTCGCGCCCGAGCGGAAATGGACGGCGGCCAGCCATCACCTCTCCTTCGACCGCGATCTGACGCTGACGCGTCGCGAAAAGCAGGTCCATGCGCTCGACGGGACGCCGGCCGATTGCGTCGTTGCCGCGATGACCGTGTTGTTCCGTGACGGCGGCAAACCGGACCTCGTGCTTTCCGGCGTCAATGACGGCCGCAACGCCGCCGAGGACGCCGCCTATTCCGGGACGCTCTCGATCGCCCGCGAGGCGAGCTTCTGGGACGTTCCCGCCATCGGCTTCTCCCGCACCAAAGGCGGGACATCCGAGGAGCAGGATGTCGCCGCGCTGGCGGCCCTGATCGACAATCTCTGGCAGCGCCGCGCCGCCTGGAGCCGCGAAGGCGCCTATCTCAGCGTCAACCTGCCGAAGGAGCTTCCGGCCACGATCGGCCTCGCCACGATCGGCCGCGACAAGATCGCCGGCGCCGCCGACGTACAGGCCGAGGACGGGGACCGCATCGTCTGGCGCATCCGCCGGGGCCGTCCGCATACCAGCCGCCCGGGCGACGAGAACAGCCTGATCGACTCCGGCCGCATCGCCATCGTCCGGCATTGCTGGATCGACGGCGCCCCGCTGGACGCCGACCTTGCCGCCGATCTCAACACAGCCCTGTCTCGGACCTCCGCTTCACCGGTCTGAGAAGAGGATCTCCATGGCACCGAGCTCCTGAGCGGGCATCGCGAGCGATTCAGGCCGCTCCGGCCTCCGCCCGCGTTTGTCTTTGGAATGCCATGCCTGTTGGCCGTTGAGCCGACAGGGCGCCCGGTAGACAGCCTCAAACTGATCTCTGCGCTGATCTCGTCAATCGCCCACCGGAGTGGATTGGCATGACGAATTCGGCCACGACGCTCTCTGGACCAGTATCCGCGCGCCTGGCACTCGCGATCGGTCTTGTTGCACAGCCCGCAGTCGCAATCTCTAATATTCTAGCGATTTCAGCGGCAAATAGCGTCTCGATGACGGATCGTTTTCGCGCAAAACCTGATTAATCAATTGGATTGATGAGGAAGTTACCAGATAAATCGGAATATTCGGCCTCAGCTTTAAAAGTGAATTATTATAAATATTTTGCGCCGCAATGTGCTATTTTGTTCTTCGGAAGGTATTTTCTTCCGTAGAACGGAAGGCTGTGCCATGAAAATCCCCACACAAACCAAGCCTGCCATCTGGGGCGCCGTTGGTGGTGCGATTGCCCTTGCCGTTGTCGGGTTCACCTGGGGCGGCTGGTCAACGGCCTCGTCAAGTGAACGCCTGGCGAAACTGAGAGCCGAGAACGCCGTTGTCTCCGTCCTGTCGCCGATCTGCGTGAGCAATTTTCAAAAGCAACCCAATGCCGATGCCGCACTCTCTGAACTGAAGAAGATCAGTTCGTGGAGTCAGGGCGATTTCATCGCCAAGGGCGGCTGGGCCACGATGGTCGGCAGCACGTCGGCGGACTCGGCGGTCGCAAAGGCCTGTGCCGAAACTCTCGGCATGCCCAAGACCTGAGCCCGATCGCTGCGATCGCCGCGAAGGATGCGACGTCTATCGAGCTGGCATGCGCTGCTCCGTGCGATCCGCGCGGAGCATTGGCCATGCTGGGCACCTGCAAACCCGACATTCGGAGATCACAATGGCCAAGGGACAGACACGCGGGAATCGAGAGGCCAAGAAACCCAAGAAGAAAAAGGAAGCCGTGGCGGTGGCCGTAGCGGTCAGGGGAATGCCGGCACCGCTCGAACTTGCGAGCAAAACCAAGAAAAAGAGCTGAAGTGAACATTCGCAGCCGGGAAACCACAGTCACATTCAACAACCCTTTCAGGCTGAGCGCGCTCGACCACGTGCAGCCTGCAGGGACCTACCGCGTGGTGGTCGACGAGGAGGAGATTCCGGCCGTCTCCTTCCTCGCCTATCGCCAGATTGCCACCATGCTGCACACCCCGGCGCTGTCTTCGTCCGGCCGTTCCCAGGTGTTCACGGTGAACTCCGGCGAGCTGGCGAGCGCGCTGGAGGCCGACGTCGGCGCTTAAACGGACGTCTGCGAGGCGGCGCCGCGCGGACAACCTCTGCGAAACCCGTTGAATGCGGTTTCGCGCAACTGGCAGTTCGCCCCTCACCTGCCATCGCGTATGTCGCCGCTGCGTCGAAAGCGGCTCGCTCAGCACGATCGCTCGGAAGACTGCTCCAACATGTGGAGCGCAGGCGGCGCCCTTCCGACGCGCGCCGGCCGCCCGGCACCGCCCATGAAGGGTGGCAGCCCGCACCGGTGTCACGACACGCCGCCGCCGACCATGGCCACATCGCGCGACAATCCGTCGAGCGATTGCCGGCCTGCGAACCAGGAGCCCAACATGGCGCTCGAACAAGCCTGCATAGAGATGATGCCTAAACCCTGGGGGTCTACCGACCTCCTTCCCTGGAGCACGACCGGGCACCCCAGCGTTCCGATCGGCGAGCTCTGGTTCCAGCGCTGCGACCCGCATGCGCCGGAGCCGGCCTTGCTGCTCAAACTGCTGTTCACCAGGGAGGCGCTGTCCATCCAGGTGCATCCGGACGACGCCACCGCCCATGGGATGGGGCTGCCGCGCGGCAAGACGGAAGCCTGGTACATCCTGTCCGCGGCGGCTGATGCCACAGTCGGTGTCGGCCTCACATCGGTCATCACTCCGGAGCGGCTGCGTGCGGCCATTGCCGATGGCTCGATCGGCCAGCTTGTCGCATGGCACCAACCGCTGAAGGACGACGTCATCGCCGTCCCGGCCGGAACCATCCACGCGATCGGCCCGGGCCTCGTGCTCGCCGAGATCCAGCAGCGCAGCGATACAACGTTCCGGCTGTTCGACCATGGCCGTGCCCGCGAACTTCATATCGAGCAGGGCGTCGCGGTCGCTCATGCCCGGCCTGCGAAGCCTGCCGTGCCGGTGCGGCGGCTGGGCGATGTCCGGACCGTGCTCGTCGCAAATCCTTACTTCGTCTTCGAGCGGATCGACTTGCCTGCCGGATCGATCTGGGATCTCGATGCCCGCCGCGAGACCTGGCTGGCCGCCATCGCCGGCGACGCCACGATCGACGTCTTGCAGATCGGCATCGGCCAAGGCTGCTTCATCGAGGCGCAGACCGTGCGCATCGTGCCGGGCGAGGGCGGGCTGTCCTGCCTGGTCGCCTACGACGCCGCAACGCCCGGCCGCGATCTCCTGCATCGTGTCGACGGCCACGGCATCCCAGCGCTCCGGGAGACGGTCGCCCCGCCGACCGGACCGCCTCCGACATTCGCGCAATCGCCGGTTCCGTCCACGGAGGTAAGATCATGAGTCCGACCAAACGCATCGCCTTTATCGGCAATTCGCTGCCCCGCCGCTGCGGGATCGCGACCTTCACCACGGATCTGCAGCAGGCGATCGCGTCCTCCGATGTCGATACCTCCATCATCGCCATGAACGACCATGGTGATGGCTATGACTACCCGATCTCCGTRCATTGCCAGATCGCCGACGACCGGCTCGAGGACTATGCCCGCGCCGCCGACTTCCTGAATGAGGGCCGTTTCGACGTCGTCTCCCTCCAGCACGAGTTCGGCATCTTCGGCGGTGAGGCCGGCGGCCATATCATGACGCTGCTGTCGCGCCTGACGATGCCGGTCGTCACCACGCTCCATACCGTGCTGGCCGAGCCGACGCCGCTGCAGCGCAACGTGATGGAACGGGTCGTCGATGCCTCGGCGCGCGTCGTCGTCATGGCCGAGAAGGGCCGCGATCTGTTGCGCACCGTCTATCGGCTGCCGGCCGACAAGATCGAGGTGATCGCACACGGCATTCCCGAATTCGCTTTCGTCGAGCCCGATGAGGCGAAGAAGCGGCTGGGTTTCAGCGGCCACTCGGTCATCCTGACTTTCGGCCTGCTGTCGCCCAACAAGGGCATCGAGGTCATGATCGACGCGATGCCCTCGATCCTGAGGCGCCGTCCCGATGCGATCTATGTCGTTCTGGGTGCGACGCATCCCAATCTCGTCCGCGAGCGTGGCGAGGCCTATCGGGAGAGCCTGATGCGGCGCGTGCGCGAGCTGGGGGTCGAGGACCATGTCGTCTTCCTCGACCAGTTCGTCGATCAGGCGACGCTGCTCGGCTTCATCTCGATGTGCGATGTCTATGTCACGCCCTATCTCAACGAGGCGCAGATGACATCGGGCACGCTGGCCTACAGTTTCGGGCTCGGCAAGGCCGTGGTTTCGACGCCCTACTGGCATGCCAGGGAATTGCTCGCCGACGGGCGCGGCATCCTCGTGCCGTTCGGCGATCCCATCGCGATCGGCAACGAGATCGCCAGCCTGCTGACCGATGCTCCCCGGCGCCAGGCCATGAGGCTGCGCGCCTATGCGAGCAGCCGCTCGATGACCTGGGAGCGGACCGCGAAGCGTTATCTCGCCGCCTTCGAGACGGCCCGTCGGGGCCGCATGCTGAGCGTCATCGCGGGCGACGGCGAGCCGAGGCCTGTGCCGGCAATGACGGCACCGCCCAAGCTGCAGACCGGCCATCTCCTGAGCATGTGCGACGATACCGGGCTGTTCCAGCACGCCGTCCATTCCGTGCCGGATCGTGCGCATGGCTATTGCGTCGACGACAATGCCCGTGCGCTGCTCCTCGCCAGTGTCTTGAACGGCACCGGCGAGCCGCCTCTGGCGGACGTGCTCACGGCGCGCTTCGCCTCCTTCGTCCAGCATGCCTGGAATCCCGATCGACGGCGCTTCCGCAACTTCATGAGCTTCGACAGGCGCTGGCTCGAGGATGCCGGCTCGGAAGACAGCCATGGGCGCACGCTCTGGGCGCTCGGTGTCTGCGCGCGTGACGACGCGAGCGTTTCGCGGCGGCGATGGGCCGCCGCCCTCTTCGCCGAAGCCTTGCCTGTCGTCGAGAGCTTCAGCTCGCCGCGCGCCTGGGCCTTCGCCCTGCTGGGCCTCGATGCTTACGGCACCATCGCCGGTGGGTCGGCCATTGCCGTCTCTTCGTTGCGCACGCTGCTCGCCGACCGTCTGCTCGGCCTGATGGCGGCGGTCGAGACGCCGGACTGGGTCTGGTTCGAGGACGGGCTCTCCTATGACAATGCGCGCCTGCCGCAGGCCCTGATCGCGACGGGGATATCGATGAAGGTTCCAGCCTATGTCGAAGCCGGCCTGCGCTCGCTGCGCTGGCTCGCGCATCTCCAGACCACGCCGGCGGGCCTGTTCAGGCCGGTCGGCTCGGAGAGCTTCGGCGACAGGCGCAGCGCGCCGAAAGCGTTCGACCAGCAGCCGCTGGAAGCGACGGCGACGATTTCCGCATGCCTGGCGGCCTGGAGTGCCGATGGCGACCCGCAATGGCGCACCGAAGCAGCGCGCGCTTTCGCCTGGTTCCTGGGCGATAACGATCTCTCGGTACCGTTGGTCGACCTCGACACCGGCGCCTGCCGCGACGGGCTGCATCGCGATCGGCCGAATGAGAACCGCGGCGGCGAATCCGTGGTATCCTATCTGCTCAGTCTCGCCGAGATTCGCCAGCTTGCCCGCATCAGCGGGGATCGCCCGAAACTGGCGCCGCTTCGGGTCTTGCACGCCTGAGCCTTCGGCGAACTTGCACAAACAGATCGGCGGACGTCTTGTCCCAGCCCACTTTTCTGAACAGGCAGGCCCTCTCCCTGCACCCCGACCCTTCAAGGGTCGTCGTGCGCCGGTTCGGCCCCGCGGCCGAGCCGCGGAATTTCAACGCCGCCGAGAAGGCCAAGGCGAACCATATCGTCGAGCGGGTGCTGTCGCTCGACCCGGCGGCGGCGGCAAGCCTGCTTGCCGAGGTGCTCGAGAATTTCAACGGTCGGCACCGCAACCTGCTGGAGAGGTTCGAGGCGCGGGCCGACGAAATGGAGGACGCCTTCGCCACGCATGGCGCCTTCACAGGGGTTCAGCGCCAGCTGGTCGGAGCCTATTTTCTGCATGAGTATTCGTTCGAGGCGGCAGCACTCTTCAATCCCAGCATCGTGCTGCATCCCGACCAGTCCGGCGCTCCCGCAGGGGGGTGCCGCTTCATCCTGAGCGTTCGTGCCGTTGGCGAGGGGCATATCTCGTCCCTGACCTTCCGCTCCGGATCGATCGCGGCCGATGGCGGCATCAGCATCGACCCGACCTCGCGCCTGGCGACGATCGCCACCCTGCACAACCGCATGGCGCGCCTCGACGGCGAAGATGTCGAGGTCGTCTTCGCGGCCGATATCGACATCAGCGAACGCGTGATCTTTCCCGTGACCGCGCCCCAGTCGAACGGCATCGAGGATGCGCGCTTCGTCGCATGCGAGGAGGACGGCGAGACCGTCTACCGCGCCACCTATACCGCCTATGACGGCAGGGCGATCCGCTCGGAGCTGATCGAGACGCGTGACTTCCTGTCGTTCCGGCTGTCGCCGCTGCGGGGCTCCGCCGCCGTGAACAAGGGCATGGCGCTGTTTCCGCGCAAGCTCGACGGCCGTTACGCCATGATCGCGAGACAGGACAATGAGAACCTCTACCTGATCTATTCGGACGATCTCCTCCTCTGGAACGGCGGGGTCGAGATCCTGACGCCGCGATTTCCGTGGGAGTTCGTTCAAATCGGCACCTGCGGCTCCCCGATCGAACTTGACGAGGGCTGGCTGCTGCTGACCCACGGCGTCGGAGCGGTGCGGAAATACACGATCGGCGCCGTTCTGCTCGACAAGGCGGACCCGTCGAAGGTGCTGGCTCGCCTGCGCGAGCCTTTCGTCCAGCCCGAGCCCTCGGAACGGGAAGGCTATGTTCCCAACGTCGTCTACACCTGCGGCGCGATGCGCCACGGCGATATGATCGTCCTGCCCTATGCGGTCTCGGACAGCTTCTGCCATTTCGCCACGGTGAGGATCGCCGCGCTGCTGGACGCGATGGAGATTTCCGATGCACCCTTGGGTGCCCGCGACCAAGACGAGCGGCTTCCCGCCGGGGAGCCCATCTTCGAAAGGGAAAAATCATGACCGAACAACCCATCAAGGTCGGCGATATCGTCCGCCTTTCATTCGGCTTCGCCGACCGGTCCGGAACGGGCGAATATGAGATCGTTCGCTTGATGCCTGTGCAGCAAAGCGGCGAGCGTCAGTACCGGGTCCGCGGCGCCGACGGTCGCGAGCGAGCGATCGAGCACAACCAGATCGTGGTTTCGAAATCGGCGGCGGCCGACTCCCCGCAGCAGCCGCAGCTACTGTGACGGCTCGGGGAGCCGCCAATCAGGAGAAAGCAGATGACCGCACATTCCAAATCGCGCACGCAGGCTGAAGCCGCGTTCCTCAAGACGCAAACCCAATCTTTGTCGCGGAATCGCATCCTGTCGGAAGTCGAAAGCGTCAATCAGACCCGCGACGCCAATACCGCCCGGCTGAAGGAACAAAGGCTGTGCAAGGAGGCTCTCGACCGCGCCGCGGCTCCGCCCGAGGCGAAGGCCGGCAAGACCTCGAAGTGAGCCCAAAAAAGCCGACGCTTGCGAGCTGCTAACCGAAGGAATCTGCCTTGGACATCGACGTGACTTCAAAACCGGACGAGGCAGCCTGGCTGCTGACCGACCTGCTCGGCCGGGAGATGGGGCGTGTAGTGGAAGAGACCTCCGGCGTGTTTCGGATTCGTCCCGCCGGTCATGCGATGCAGACGATGGCGACCATGAAGCTCGAACCCTACCGGACACTCGACGAGGCGCTTGCCGAGATCGAACGCTTCACCCGCGGAACCTGCAGGCGGGCGCAGCCTTCCCAGAGTGACGAGGAAACGGCATCGTGATGAGCCGCCTCGCCTCCGTCGCCGCCAAGGATCGAGACTGAGCCTTATGTCGGCCGCTTGCCCCGCCGCTTGTCCGGCGTACCTGCGGGCACATCGATGAGCTTCGCCTTCCGTGAAGCCTTGGTGTCGTCGGAGATCGGCAGGTCGGAGAGTGCTTCGTCGATATGCCGCCCCGCAACGGCGCGCGCCTTCAGCTGCTGGTTCTTGCGCACGACATTCTTGCGGGAATCGACGGGAAGAGACCGGTCCATGTCATGAACGGGCGCAGGGGCTGCGCTCCGGATTGGGTCGTCCTGTGATTTGATCGGATTCGTCATGAACGGCAAACGACCCGCAGCATCGTTTGTTCCCGTCGATGCCCGTTCCCGAGCATCGCGTTAAGGCTGGATCGTTGACCGGCCTTCAGTCCTTGCCGGGGCGGACGCCGCCGAATCCGCGGACCCCGCCCCGAAGTCGCCGACGTTTTCTCAGGCCTCGAGGAAAAAGCGGATCATCTCCCGCGAGGCGTCGGGGCCCGTCGCATCCGCATAGCTTCCCAGACGGTCGCCTCCCGACCAGGCATGGCCGCCGCCCTTGATGAGCCAATGCTCGGCAATCGCCGGCCCATCGCCGTTTCCGAGCAGCGTCCGGGTCACGCCTTTGCCATTGATCACTGCATCGGTCTGAAATTCCGCCGGTTCGCCATGGGCGGAGCGCGTGAGATCGAACACCTGTTTGCCGTTCGACGGATGGACCGTGGCATCGGCAGCCCCGTGGAAAACGATCTTTCTGATCGGCGAACCACCTTTCACCGCTGCTTTCGCAGTCCCTTTCATCGCGGCAAATGCAGACATGACATCGCAAGCCGCGCCATGAGGCAGGCCGGAATGGATACCCGCTGCGGAAAAGACGTCGGGATAGGCCGATGACAGGATGTCGGCCATGGCACCGCCCGCCGACAGGCCGGCAACGAAGATGCGCCTGCGATCGATCTTGAACTCTGAAGCCAGTTCCTGAGCAAGCCCGGCCAGCACGGCCGGCTCGCCGGCGCCGCGCTGCTGATGTCGGGTGTCGAACCAGTTCCAGCAGCCTTGGGCGTTGGCCGATTTCGGCTGCAAGGGATAGGCGACGATCAGGCCGAATTCGTCGGCCAATGCGTTCATCCGGGTCCCGCGCGCGAAATCGTCGGGATCTTGCGTGCAGCCATGCAGCATCAGGACCAGCGCGAGCTCCCGGCCGGCATGATCGGCGGGCATGTAGAGCTTGTATGCCACCGAGCCTGCCGCCGATTGGAAGCGGCGCGCGCGAAAGTTCTCACTGTCCCCGGCTCCTTCAGCGGCCGCTGGGCCATGGCTGGGGGTGTGAACGAAGCTCGGCCGCTCATGGCGAAGCTTCTGCAGGACCGCCCTGAGACCCCGCGCCGGAGGCGCTTCGAGGCCGGCTCTGCCCTGGCCGCCGCTATCCGGATCTGCTCCCCGCAGAGGCTGCTGTCCGGCAAGAGCGCGCTGGACCGCAGCCGTTGCGCCCGCCACATCGGCTGTTCGCAGGCGGCTCATGGCTTCGCCGATGGCGGCGTGAAAGCGCGGGTTCATGGCTGATGTCCTTTGGGTCATGTCAGGCGGTCGGCCAGGGCGGCCTTGATGTCGGGGGATGCGTGCAAGGCACCGAGGACCGTGAGGGATGCGATGGCTGTCCTCGCCAGTTCCGGCGAGACGTCGTTGTCGATCACGGCCAGGCCGAGGACCCGGATTTCGAGTTGTTCACCGGCGGCCACCACCGCCTCCAGGTCCCGCCGCGTGAATGTCCGAAGTCCCAATTCGAGCGCCAATCGTGTCGTCGCCTTGGCCGCGATCTCCGAATGGGACGAAAGCTGGTTGCGGATTGCGGTGCGAATGAAGTCCGACCGGTTGGAATAGAAGCCGTCCCTGACCAGCAGGTCGATGCGGCCGAGGTCCACGAAGCCGAGATTCAGCGTCAGCTTTTCGCTATCGGGCGCTTTCATAATCACATCCATATACCATCCGGGTGGATGGTATATGGATTGCGCAGGCCGCATATCAAGAGGGTCGATCGACGGTTCTTAAACCGGCTGCGCGGCCAAGATCGGTCTTGGCTGACTGGGAATTGGATATCGCGCCGCCTCAGGACACGCGAAAAACCCCCGCACCAAACTCCGGTTTGGGTCAGGTAGCGTGCCCACGATCGGTCTTGGCAACCGAGCGTTACGAGGTGTTCGCGCCATCGCTCTTGAGAGAAGGCTCCATCGGCGTCCGCGGAGCCTTGTCCCAGAGCTTACGCCATAACCCGAGCCGTCCTTCGGCTCGCATGGATGAACGCCACGACGAAAGCGATGGAAAGCAGAAGCACGATGGTAGGTGCCGGGGCGCTGTCGATGAAGAAGGACAGGTAGACGCCGAGGAACGAGCCGGCCACGGCGATGGCCACGGACAGGAGCAGCATGGTGCTGAATTGCCGGGTCAGCAGGAAGGCGATGGCACCCGGCGCGATCAGCATGGCGATAGCCATGATGATGCCGACGGCCTGCAGGGCGCCGACGATGGTCAGGGAGATCAGGCTGAGCAGGCCATAGTGCAACAGGTTCACCCGCAGGCCGACGGCCCGCGCCTGCGCGGGATCGAAGGCATGCAGGAGAAAGTCCTTCCATTTGACGCCGATGACGGCGGCCGTGAGCGCGGCGATCAGCGCGGCCTGGCCGATATCGGCCCAGGAGACGCCAAGCATGTCGCCGAACAGGATGTGGTCGAGATGCACATCGGACCGGATCTTGACGTAGAGAACCAGCCCGAAGCCAAACATGCCGGAGAACACGATGCCCATCACCGTGTCCTGCTTGATGCGGCTGTTCTCCTTCAGGAAGCCGGTGGCGATGGCGCAGAACATGCCGGCGACGAAGGCGCCGATCGCGTAGGGAAACCCGACGATATAGGCGATGACCACGCCCGGAAACACGGCGTGCGAGATCGCGTCGCCCATCAGCGACCAGCCCTTGAGGACGAGGAAGCAGGAGAGCAGGGCCATCGGGATCGCCACCAGCACCGAGATGATCAGGGCATTGATCATGAACTCGAACTGGAAGGGGGCCAGAAGCGTGTCGAGGAAGCTCATGGCCCTACCTCCAGCGCCTGCGCGGCGCGGCGGCGGGCCGCCAGCATTCCGTGCTTGGGGGCGAACAGGAATGCGATCAGGAAGACCAGCGTCTGCAGGCAAACGATGATGCCGCCGGTTGCACCGTCGAGGAAATAGCTCGCATAGGCGCCGGTGAAGCTGCTGGTCGCGCCGATCGCCACGGCGATAGCGAGCAGCCGCGGAAAACGATCCGTCAGCAAATAGGCGGTCGCCCCGGGCGTGACGACCATGCAGATGACGAGGAAGGCGCCGACCGTCTGGAGCGCCGCCACCGTCGAGGCCGACAGGAGCGTGAAGAACATCACCTTGAGCGCGGTCGGGTTGAGGCCGATCGAGCGCGCATGGCTCTCGTCGAAGAAGACCACCATCAGGTCCTTCCATTTGACCAAGAGGACCGCGAGCGAGACGAAGCCGATGATGGCGAGCTGGATCGTGTCGCCCGGCGTGATCGCCAGGATATTGCCGAGAACGATGGTCTGGATGTTCACCGAGGTCGGCGAGATCGAGACCATGAACAGGCCTAGCCCGAAGAAGCCCGAGAAGATCAGCCCGATGATCGCGTCTTCCTTCAGCTTGGTGCGCTGATTGAGGAAGAGCATCGCGGCGGCGGCCAGCCCGCCCGAGAAGAAGGCGCCGATCGAGAAGGGCAGGCCCAGCATGTAGGCGCCGGCAACACCGGGAACGATCGCGTGAGACAGCGCATCGCCGATCAGCGACCAGCCCTTGAGCATGAGATAGCAGGACAGGAACGCGCAGACGCCGCCGACGAGGGCGGAGACCCACATGGCGGTCAGCATGTAGTCATAGGTGAAGGGCTCGATCAGGCCGGCCATCGGTTCGGCCCCTCAATGCCCTGTTCCGCCGCACACGCCGTTGCCCTGCCGTCCTGCAGGACGAGCGGCCGCTCGTCATCGGTGAAGACGCGGACAGGCGTCGGCTTGCCGCTCTGCGCCTCGCTGAGGACGAAATGCCTGAGCACGCCGCCGAAAGCCTTCTCCAGGTTCTCCTGCGTGAAGGTCTCGACGGTCGGTCCGTAGGCGAGCACGGTGCCCTTGATCAGGATGGTGCGGTCGCAGAACTCCGGCACGGAGCCGAGATTATGGGTCGAGACCAGCATGACGCGGCCTTCGTCGCGCAGTTCGCGCAGCAGCGTGATGATCTGATCCTCGGTGTTGACGTCGACGCCGGTGAAGGGTTCGTCGAGCAGGATGACGCGGCCGTCCTGCGCGAGAGCGCGGGCGAGAAAGACGCGCTTCTTCTGTCCGCCGGAGAGCTCGCCGATCTGGCGCTTGCGGAACTCGCCCATATTGACGCGGGCGAGCGCGACCGAGACGGCCGCGCGATCGACCGCGCGGGGGATGCGCATCATGCCCATATGGCCGTAGCGGCCCATCATAACGACGTCCTCGACCAGGACGGGGAAGTTCCAGTCGACCTCTTCCGCCTGCGGCACATAGGCGACGAGGTTCCGGCGCAGCGCTTCCGCGACCGAAAGGCCGAGCACGCGGATGTCGCCCTTCGCCAGCCGCACGAAGCCCATGATCGCCTTGAACAGCGTCGACTTGCCGGAGCCGTTGACCCCGACGAGGGCCGCGATCGTGCCCGTGGGGATCTGAAAGCTCGCATCCCGAAGCGCGGTATGACCATTGCGATAGGTCACGGTCGCTTCCTTCACCGCAATGCCCGGCCCCGCATCCGAAGATGCGGGGTGGACCGGATTTCTGACGGGCGCGTTCACTGCGCGAGCCCCTTGGCGATAGTGTCCGACGTGACCCGGAGCAGATCGATATAGGTGGGCACGGCCCCGTCCGCCTCGGTCAGCGAGTCGACATAGAGCACGCCGCCATATTTCGCCCCGGTCTCGCGCGCCACCTGCTCGGCGGGCGCCGAAGAGATCGTGCTTTCGGAAAAGACGACGGTGATCTTGTTCTTGCGCACCGCGTCGATGACCTTGCGGACCTGCTGGGGCGTGCCCTGCTGATCGGCATTGATCGGCCAGAGATAGAGTTCCTTCAGGTCGAAATCGCGGGCGAGATAGGAGAACGCTCCCTCGCTCGATACCAGCCAGCGCTTCTGCTTGGGGACCTTGGCGAGCTCCGCCTTGATCGGGTCGACGATGGCCCTGATCTTCGCCTTGTACGCCTCGGCATTGGCCTTGTAGGTCTCGGCGTTCTTCGGATCATGCTTCGCGAAGGCCTCGCGGATATTGTCGACATAGATCAGTGCCGCGGTTGGCGACATCCAGGCATGCGGGTTCGGCTTGCCGGTGTACGGACCTTCGGCGATGCCCATCGGCTCGATCCCCCGCGAGACCACGACACTCGGCACATTCTTGAGGTTCCGGAAGAATTTCTCGAACCAGAGTTCCAGATTGAGACCGTTCCACAGGATGAGCTGCGCGCCCTGGGCGCGCTGGATGTCGCCCGGCGTCGGCTGGTAGTTGTGAATCTCGGCGCCGGGCTTGGTGATCGACTCGACGACCGCCGCGTCGCCTGCCACGTTCCTTGCGATATCGGCGATCACCGTGAAGGTCGTGACGGCCTTGAGCTTTTCCTGGGCGGCCGCCGGCATGGTGCTCAGCGCGGCCGCCAGGCCGACCGCCATCAGTCCGGCCAGAACCGATCGTCGCGCATTAACCAGCATGAACGCCTCTTATTAATAATGGGTTGCAAGAGCATTTCCTGTTACCGCGATATCCGACGACTTTGCAAGTGCGAGTTATTTGCAATTAAGCTCACAGCGTGTGCGGGGGCGGAGGCCAGCGCCTTTCGGCTTGGCGCGCGCGGGCTGTGCCGTATCCCCGACAATCCTGGAGGCCTCTCCTGATCGAAGCGATCTTTCGCGCAGCATGTACCAGGGCGCGTCGAGGTAGCTTCAAGGTCGTCGCGGGGACTGAAAGTAGTCGAACTTCACGTCGACACTTTCGACGGGCCTGCTGGAGTTCCGTCCCTTGTCTGGACACGATCGATCCAGAACGTCCGATACCGCGCAAATACCCAGGGCTGCCGTTGGCGCGCCCTGCGGCTTCCCCGGCAGAAGAATCGACAGTCTCGGCGGGCGTCGGACACATCGCGGGGTGAGATCACGCGATTGCTCGAGCGAGTCGTCGTTGCCGCCAGACTTCGCTAGGGCATCATGAGTTCGTTTTCCGGGTCGAGCGCATCGCCTCGCCCCGCCCGCCGCCATGCGAGCTATGCGTCAGCCGGCTTCAACCTTGACTGTAACCAATGTAAATATCTAAATACATTTGTTGAGCGGGCTTGCGAAGCCGGAGCTTTATGCGGAATGTCCCACGCCATTTTTCTACACGCCGCGGGCGACGCGCGCTTCGCCCCGTTTAATCTGCGCGAGGGCGCGCCCGGGGAAACGCTCCTCGATGTCGCCGCCGTCGGACTGTGTGGCAGCGATCTGCACTACTACAAGGACGGCGGCATCGGTTCTGCCGTGATTGCCGCGCCCTTCGTCCCCGGCCACGAGTTCAGCGGCTGGCTGACCGAGGATCTCCCGGAGTTGGGGCTAGCACGCGGCGAGCTGGTCGCAGTCGACCCCAACCAGTCTTGTGGCCATTGCGAGCATTGTCGCGAGGGCCATCCCAATCTCTGCCCCGACGTCGTCTTCATCGGTGCGCCACCGCATGACGGCGCGATGACGGAGCGCATCTGGGTGCCGAAATCGCAGATCGTCGCCGTCCCCCAGCATTTCACGCCCAGCGACGCCGTGATGCTCGAGCCGCTCGGCGTGGCGATCCACGCCGTCGACCTCGCCAAACCGCGCCTGCTGGAACGCATCGCTCTGCTCGGCTGCGGGCCGATCGGCCTCCTGATCCTGCAAGTGCTCAGGGCGGCCGGCGCCGGCGAGATCCTGGTCTGCGATCCGCAGCCGCATCGACGCGCGCTGGCGCTCCAGCTCGGGGCGGACAAGGCCGGCGCGAGCGTGGCCGACATTGCGGAATGGACACGCGGAGAGGGACTGCCGCTCGTGATCGAGGCCACCAACGCGCCGGAGGGCTTTCGCGACGCCGTGCGCGCGGCGCGGATCGGCGGGCGCGTCGTGCTCGTCGGCATCCCGGATGGCGACAGCTATGTGGTGCCGGCGGCGGAGGCGCGCCGTCGCGGCCTCAGCCTGAAATTCTCCCGGCGGATGGGCCATGTCTACCCCAGGGCCATCGAACTCGTCGCGCGTGGCAAGGTCGATGTCGACGCCGTCGTCAGCCATCGCTTCGCATTGGCCGAAGGGCCGGAGGCTTTTCGCCGGCACGCCGCCAATGAGGGGGGCATGGTGAAGAGCCTGATCTATCCGCGCGGTTCCGTGAGCCGCGGCTGATGAGTCCGCTGCCCAGCAGTGTCGGCAGCTTTATCGGCATCGATCTCGGCACCTCGTCGCTCAAGGCCATCCTGGTCGACGATCGTCAACGCCTGCTGGCCGCGGCGACGCGCGATCTCCACGTCCACCGCCCCGAGCCGCTATGGGCGGAACAGGACCCCGCCGATTGGATCGAGGCTGCGCTGTCAGCGCTGCGGGAACTCAGGCAGATCGCCCCTGCCGCCTTTCGCGGCTGCCGGGGCATTGGCTTGTCCGGGCAGATGCACGGCGCCGTCCTTCTGGATCAGGCCGGCAGGCCGCTACGCCCCTGCATGCTCTGGAACGACGGCCGCTCGGCCGCGGAATGCGCGGAAATCGAGACAGCCGAGCCGGCGTCCCGCGATATCACCGGCAACATCGCCATGCCCGGCTTCACGGCGCCGAAGCTCCTTTGGGTCCGCAGGCATGAGCCGGACATCTTTCGCCGGATTCAAAAAGTCCTGCTGCCGAAAGCCTATCTGCGCCTCGCACTGACGGGAGAGGCCGTCGAGGAGATGTCCGACGCGGCGGGAACACTCTGGCTCGATGTCGCCGGCCGGGACTGGTCGGATCGCATGCTCGCCGCCACCGGCCTCGACCGCAGCCACATGCCCGGTCTCGTCGAGGGCTCGCAACCTGCCGGAAGGATGCAAGCGGAACTGAGTCGGGAACTCGGTTTCGACACCCCACCGCTTTTTGCCGGAGGCGCGGGCGACAACGCGGCCGGGGCCGTAGGCCTCGGCGCCATCGCGCCGGGAGCGAGCGTCCTGTCGCTCGGCACCTCCGGGGTATTATGGCGCACGACCGGCCGCTTCGAGCCCCGGGCGGACAGCGCGGTTCATGCCTTCTGTTATGCCTTGCCGGGCCTCTGGCATCAGATGTCCGTTCACCTCTCCGCGGCTGCGAGCCTGAGCTGGTGGGCCCGCGTGACGGGCTGCGCGGAGACCGATCTGCTGGCGCCGCTCGGCGAACGGCTGGACGCTCCATCGCCCGCCCTGTTCACGCCTTATCTGTCGGGCGAGCGCACACCTCACAACGATCCCCGGATGCGGGGCGGTTTCGCCCGCCTTGGCCACGACACCGACCGGAACACCATGACCCAGGCCGTCATGGAGGGCGTCGCCTTTTCCTTCCGCGATGGCAAGGCGGCGTTGGAGAGTGCCGGCTCGCCGATCGGGGAAGCCATCGTCATCGGCGGCGGCTCCCGCTCCGATCTCTGGCTTTCCATTCTCGCCAATGTGTTGGACATGCCGCTGCATCGCCATGCAGCCGCCGAGACGGGCGCAGCCTTCGGCGCGGCGCGCCTCGCGCGCCTCGCCTGCACCGGCGAAGACCCGCGCGAGATCTGCCTGAAGCCGGAGGGCACGCCCGAGACTTTCCGTCCCGAGCCGGCACTCGTGGCAGCCTATGCGGCCCGCTATCCTGTCTGGCAGCGGGCCGCCGCCTTCAGCCGCGAACTGCAGTAGGTCCCGGCCTCGGCATTTGACAGGAAATCGAGCGGATGCTCTTGATTTGAGCATCCGTTCACGGTTGTCTATGTCTCATGCATCCGCTTCCCCATTTCGACCTCATCATTCTCGATTGCGACGGCGTCCTCGTCGACAGCGAGACGATCAGCTGCCGCACCCTGGTCGACATTCTCTCTCCGCTGGATCCCGATTATGATCTCGAAGGGGTGATGCGGCGCTATCTCGGGCGTCCCGCGAGCGCCGTCATCGAGGACTATGAACGAATGACCGGCCGCCCGGCCCCGGAGAGCTTCAAGCGGGACTGGCGCGCGCGCCTCTTCTCCGCCTTCAGCGCTACGCTGAAACCTGTCGAAGGCGTGCGCGAGGCTGTGGAGGCCTTCGACGCCGATTACTGCGTCGCCTCTTCCAGCGACGAGGAGCGCATCGAGCACTGCCTGCGCAAGGCCGAGCTATGGGACCTGTTCGAGGGACGGATCTTCAGCACCACGCGTGTCGCAAACGGCAAGCCGGCACCCGACCTGTTCCTGCTCGCGGCGCGAGAACGCGGCGTTGCTCCTGAGCGCTGCCTGGTGATCGAGGACAGCGTCAGCGGCGTGCTGGCGGCCAAGGCGGCCGGAATGGCCGCTTTCGGGCTAACGGCGGGCAGCCATTTCGCCGTCCTGGATCAAAGACGCGCGCTGCTCGATGCAGGCGCCGACAGATTGCTCGGCTCATGGCGTGAGCTCGCCATCCCCGCAGCAGCCGGCTGAACCCATGGCCGACAGCGACAACGCCCGCCTCGACGACGCTGCCCGCGCCGGCTGGCTCTATTACATTGCCGGCCGCACGCAGGACGATATCGCCCAGATCCTGAACATCTCGCGCCCGGCCGCGCAGCGCCTCGTCTCGCTCTGCCGCAGCGAAGGGCTCATCAGCTTCCGGATGAACCATCCGATTGCCGATTGCATGGAGCTTGCCGCGCGCCTGCGCGATCGTTTCGAGCTGCAGCATTGCGACATCGCCCCATCCGACGGATCGGGGGAAACGGCGGCCGCCGGCGTTGCCGCGCTCGGCGGCGTCTTGATCGAACGCTGGCTGCGCTCGCGCAAATCGCTGGTGATGGCGCTCGGCACGGGCCGCTCGATGCGGGCCAGCATCGAGCGCGTCTCGCCGATGTCCTGCCCCCTGCACCGGCTCGTCTCCCTCGTCGGAACCATCTCTCCGGACGGCTCTGCAAGCCCGTTCGACACCCTGGTGAAGCTGGCCGAGATCACCAAGGCTCAGCATTTTCCGATGCCGCTGCCGCTCTACGTCTCGAGCCCGGAAGAACGGGCGCAGCTCATCGAGATCGAGTCGATACGGCGCATCCGCGCCATCGCTGGCGAGGCCGACCTCTGGCTGATGGGCATCAGCCAGATCGGCGACGACGCCGTGCTCTACCGCGACGGCTTCATGACCCGCAGCGAGCTGCTCGAACTCGTTCGGCTGGGCGGCGTCGGCGAGGTGACGGGCTGGGTCTTCGATGCCGAAGGCCGGATCATCGACGGCGGCACCAACCGGCGCGTAACCAGCGTGCCGCCGGAGCCGGGGAGCGACCGGCTGCGCATCTGCATCGCCCAGGGCGCCGCGAAGGTGGCGCCTCTGCGCGCCGCGTTGAAGGGCCGAATCATCAACGGCCTGATCACCGACGAAGAAACCGCCCGCGCCCTTCTGGCGAACTGATCCGCTCCGCGCCCGCAAGCCGCGCCTCCTCTCGAAAGCACCGACACGGCGGCTGTCATCCGTTCGTCACCGACGGTTGACATAAGAAGCCAGTGTGCGAGCATATGCTTCAAGCAAGAGCATATGCTCATATAAATTCACGAGGGAGGTTTTGAATGCGACCTTTATTTGGTGCGCTCGCCGGCGCCGGCGCATTGCTCCTGGCGGGGCTGTCCTCCGCCCAGGCTGCGACCGAGATCGAATTCTGGCATGCGATGAGCGGCGCGCTCGGCGACCGCGTCGACGAGCTGGTCAAGAAGTTCAACGACTCGCAGAAGGACTACGTGGTCAAGGCGATCGGCAAGGGCACCTATGACGAGGTCCTGAACGGCACGATCGCCGCCTACCGCGCCAAGCGCCAGCCAGAGATCGTGCAGTCGAACGAGCGCTCGTTCCTGACCATGGTCAATTCCGGCGCGATCGTCTCGACCAGCGAGCTGATGGCGCAGCAGGGCCATCCGGTCGACACCTCGAAATTCATTGCGCCGGTCGTCAGCTACTACGCCATCGACGGCAAGCTGCAGGCGATGCCGTTCAACTCCTCGACGCCGATCCTGTTCTACAACCGCGACCATTTCAAAGCCGCCGGCTTCGACAAGCCCGGCGCGACCTGGCAGGAGCTCGAGCCCCAGCTCGATGCGATCAAAGCCAAGGGCGTCTCGAAATGCGCGATGGTGCTCCCCGGCGACTACGAGTGGAGCTTCCTCGAGAACTACAGCGCCGTGAACGACATCCCCTACGCCACCAAGCGCAACGGGATGGACGGTCTCGACACCAGCTTCGTCTTCAACAAGGGCAAGCTCGTCGGACAGGTCGAGCGGATGAAGCGGCTGATCACCTCCGGCGTGATGCAGATCGCCGGCCAGGGCATCATCCCGATCCAGCTCTTCACCTCGGGCGAATGCTCGACGATCATCGCCTCGACGGCCTCGCACGCCGCCGTCGTCGCCGCCGCGAAGTTCGACTGGAGCGCAGCCGAGCTGCCCTACGAGCAGGGCGTCACGCCCAAGAACAGCGTCATCGGCGGCGCTGCGCTATGGACCCTCAAGGGCCATACGCCGGAGAAGTACAAGGCGATCGCCGCCTTCTACGATTTCCTCGCACAGACCGACACACAGGTCTGGTGGCATCAGGCGACCGGCTACGTCCCCGTGACGACCGCCGCCTATGAGGCCGCCAAGGCGCAGGGCTACTATGCCAAGAACCCGACGCGCGAGATCGCGGTGCTGCAGCTGATGCGCGGCACGCCGAGCGACAATTCGCTGGGCTTCCGCATCGGCAACAGCAACCAGATCAACGTCGCGATCATGGAGGAGGTCTCGGCCGCCTTCCTCGGCCGCAAGCCGGCGCAACAGGCGCTCGATGACGCGGTCTCCCGTGGCAACGAAGCGCTGCGCCGCTACGAGCAGCTCAATGCGGGCAAGAAGTAACGCGGCGGAACTCCCCGTGGTGGCCGGCGGCGGCGGAATGGGCCTGCGCTGGCCGTTCCGGCGCCTTTCGGCAAAACCGGCCGATGACGGACGGGCGGAGAGCGGGCTGAAGCGGGCCCATTTCAAGGACTGGCGCCTGCCGTTCTGGCTGTTGGCACCGCAGCTCTTCGTCCTGCTGCTCTTCTTCTTCATCCCGTCGATCCGGGCGCTGATCCAGGCGTTCCAGCTCACCGACCCCTTCGGCGCCACGACGCAATGGGTCGGCTTCCAGAACTTCGAACGGCTGTTCCGCAGCGGCGTCTACTGGTCGTCGGTGCAGGTGACGGTGCTGTTCACCATCGCGCAGAACGTGCTGACGCTGTCGACGGCGCTGCTGCTCGCCTTCGCCACGAACCACATCCTGCGCGGCCGAGGCGCGTACCGGACCGTGCTGCTGCTGCCCTATGCGATTGCGCCCGCCATCGCCGGCATCATGCTGGCCTTCCTGTTCAACCCGCGCGTCGGGCCGGTCGCCCATATGCTGCAGGGGCTTGGCTTAGACTGGGATCCCAACCGCAACTCGTCGCACGCGCTGGCGCTGATCGTCATGGCCGCATCGTGGAAGCACATCTGCTACAACTACATCTTCCTGGTTGCCGCACTGCTCTCCGTTCCGCACTCCATTCTGGAGTCCGCCTATCTGGACGGGGCCGGGCCGATCCAGCGCTTCCTGCGTATCTCGCTGCCGATGATCGCGCCGACCTTGTTCTTCCTCATCGTCATCAACTTCGTCTACGGGCTGTTCGAAACCTTCGCCATCGTCGACGCGACGACCCGCGGCGGGCCTGCGGGCGCCACCTCGATCCTCGTCTACAAGGTCTATCAGGACGGCTTCGTCACGCTCGATCTCGGCTCCTCCGCCGCGCAATCCGTGGTGCTGATGGCGCTCGCGCTCTTCCTCACCTTCGCCCAGTTCCGCTTCATCGAGCGGCGCGTGAACTACAGCGTCTGAGGGACCGGGCATGAACGAGCGCACCCCCGTCCTCGATGTCGTCTGCCATCTCATCCTGCTGGCGGGCGCCGCGCTCGTCTGCCTGCCGATCTATTTCGTCTTCGTCACCGGCACGCTCTCCCAGCAGGAAATCATGCGGGTGCCGATGTCCTGGCTCCCCGGCGACCAGTTCTTCGTGAACCTGCAGACCGTGCTCAGAAGTGCCAATTTCGGCCGGCTGCTGCTCAACTCCTTCATCGTCGCCTGCGGCATCACGATCGGGAAGCTGTCGATCTCCGTGATCGCGGCCTTCGCCGTGACCTATTTCCGCTTCCCCTTCCGGATGACGGCCTTCTGGCTGATCTTCATGTCGCTGATGCTGCCGATCGAGGTGCGCATCGTGCCGACCTATGAGTCGGCAGCAAATGTCGCCCTGCCGCTCAATATCCTCGGTTCCTGGCTCGGCGTGCAGACGCTGGTCGATCTCGACTGGAACCTGGTCAACACCTATCCCGGCCTCATCCTGCCGCTGATCGCCTCCGCGACGGCGACATTCCTTTTCCGCCAGTTCTTCCTCACCGTGCCCGATGAGCTCTGCGAGGCGGCGCGCATCGACGGCGCCAGCCCCTGGCAATTCTTCCGCCTGATCCTGCTGCCGCTGTCGCGCTCCAACATCGTCGCGCTGGCGATCATTCTCTTCCTGATGGGCTGGAACCAGTATCTCTGGCCGCTGCTGATGACGACCGAGCAGGGCATGACGACGGCCGTGATCGGCCTGAAGAAGCTTCTGCCCCAGGCCGATGGGCTGCCCTCCTGGCATCTGCTGATGAACGCCTCGCTCCTGACCATGCTGCCGCCCGCCATCGTCATCCTTCTCCTTCAGCGTTGGTTCGTGAAGGGGCTGGTCGACAGCGGCAAATAACGACCAAGACATACGAACAGGGCTTCCATCATGCGGATCATCGGACATCGCGGCGCGCGCAACATCTGGGCGGAGAACAGCCTCGGCGGCTTCCGCAACGTCTGCGGCCTGAAGGTCGACGCGGTCGAGCTCGACGTGCACCTGTCGAGCGATGGCGAGATCATGGTCATCCATGACCCGCTGCTCGACCGCACAACCGACCACAAGGGCCCGGTCGGGCAGCTCTCCAGCGCCGCGCTGGGCAAGGTCCGGCTCAACGACACGCTGGGCGAGACGATCCCGACGCTCGCCGCCGTGCTCGATGTCTTCGCCCCGACGGGCATCGAGCTGGAAATCGAGATGAAGATGGATGCCTTCGGCAATCCCTATCCGGGCCTGCTGGACAAGGTCATCGCCCTGGTCGAAGCGCGCAAGCTGGCGTCGCGCGTGGTGCTGACCTGCTTCGTGCCGGAGGTGATCGAGGAAATCCGTGCCAAGGCGCCCGGCATGCGCCGCCTCGCCTCGGTCGACCGCCGCTCCTGCGAGGCTTTCGGCGGGATCGATGCGACGCTGCGACGCTTCGTCGATCTCGGCTGCATCATCGCGGTCGAGCAATCGATGCTGCGCCTCGCTCTCGATCGCGCCCTCGACATCGTCGGGCGCGACAAGCTCGGCGTCTGGGTGCCCAACACAGTGGCCGAACTCGATCATTGGCTTGGCCAGCCGGTCTCGCAGATCACCAGCGATCGCCCCGATCTCGCTTTGCAATTGCTGGCCGCCAAGGCGAGATGAGGCCGTGACCGTCGCAGTGTCGCGTGCCCGGCCGGGCGAGGTCGGGACGTCGATCGCCGTCCGCGCGACCAGCCGCGGGATTTGACGGCCGGAATCGTCCATCTCGACGTCGGTAGTTTCCACCGCCCCATCAGGCCGTCTATCTCGGCGAGCTGTTCGACGGCTTGATCGAACGGGACTGGGCGATCATCGCCACGGGCGACCGCTATCTCGCCCGATAGGACCGGTGACGTACGCCCAAGTCCCGTAGGCGAGCGGTCGAAGCGATAAAGCCCGAGGCGGTGCGGGATGGCTGCGCGCCGCGGACGCAGCTCACGCAGGGCAGGCCGGGATCGTTCGGTTTCAGGCGATTGCCGGCCTTGAGCAGGCCCCCGGGACAGCGGCTGTGCCACATACCCTGGAACAGCGCTGGCAAGACGCTCCGACCGCTCGCCCACTCCGAAATCATGAAGTATTATTTGTGGAACCATATCCCGACTGGGAAGTTTATCTCATAATCCACAAAATATTATGCAGATATCGGGATAGTAAAATGAAAAAGCTGCTGTTCGTTACGATGATCGCTTCGGCGATTTCTTTTGGCGCCGTGGCCCAGACGTCCACGACCGCGCCGACGCCTAACTCTCCGGTGGACGCGAATGCCCCGCTGCCAGGGGCGAACAGTTTCACCGAGGGGCAAGCCAAGAGCCGCCTCGAAGCCAACGGTTATTCGGACGTAACGGGGCTGAAGAAGGACGAGAACGGTGTCTGGAAAGGCACCGCCATGAATCCGGCGCGAAAGTCGACGTCTCCGTCGATTACCGCGGCAACATCGTCCGCCATTGATCAAATTTCTCCCCTCAGGATTTTCTGGAGACGTTTATGACCCGTACAATCACCCGTTCTTACGACACCTATGAGATCGCCGCCGCCGTGGTCGAAAACCTCGAAGCGTCAGGCATCTCGGATTCCAGCATCAGCGTCATCGGCAAGGATGAACGCGTCAAGGAAAGCAATGCGGCCGAAGGCGCCGGCATCGGTGCAGGCGTCGGTGGTACGGCCGGCCTGCTAGCCGGTCTTGGCATCCTGGCCATCCCCGGTATCGGTCCGGTCGTGGCTGCGGGCTGGCTTGCCGCCGCGGCGGCCGGCGCTGTCGCCGGCGCGGCTGCCGGGGGTCTCGTCGGCTCCCTGACCTCAGCGGGCGTCGACGAGGACGAAGCGAACTATCATGCCGAAACGGTCCGCCGCGGCGGAACCGTGGTATCCGTGAAGGCTCCGGACGAGCACGCGGCGACCGTCGAGGCCATCATGGACAACGCCACGCCGATCGATCGCGATACGCGCCTTGCAAGCTACCGAGAAGAAGGCTGGACGAGCTTCGACGAAAACGCTGCCCCCTATAACAGGCCTGCATCCCCTAATGGGCGCGCCCAATTCCCGGTCGACTGACGTCGCCCACTGACACGTCGCGAGAGGGCCTCCGGATTATCGTCTGGAGGCCCCTTCCGTTATTTATCCATGCCCGTTCTTGATGACGACTTAGGCGGATCGGACGGCTTGCGCAGTTAGGGAACACCTGAGGTCCAGGTTCAGCCTCCGCGCGGGGCTCGATCGCAAGGATTGTTCCGCTCGGCGTCACTGCATCAGAGACCGAAATCATCGCGAGGGCCAATGAACTGGATAGTCGCCATAGGCTCCCTGGCCGCTTTGTGTTCGATGATCAGCTTTGTGCCTCAAGCCTGGCGCATCGTCCGCAGCCGCGACACAGCTTCCATTTCGCCCGTGACCTACAGCCTGACGGTGACAGGTTTTGCCCTTTGGACAGCATATGGCCTTGGCCTGGGCGAGTGGCCGCTCATCGTCACGAATAGCGTCTGCTTTGGACTATCCGCGTTTATTCTCCTGATGACCTTGCTTCCGCAGGCGAAAAAAGACGCCTTAGCGGACACGATCGATCCGAAGATGTGATTCCGTCCCGGGCGCCAAGCAGCCAACCCCAAACTCGCAAAGCCAATGATCGCGCCCGTCCGCGCCATCAAGCGACTGACGCCCGAGGCGGCCACAGCGGATGGCAGGAGTTGGAACGACTGCAAAGCTATTCAACAGAAGATGCGGCCGCCAACTGAGGCGGCCTCTCGGACTGAGCGGCTAGTGGCGCTACTTCAATTGAAGCACGATTGCGCCCTCCGCGACTGCGGGGGCACCAACACCGATGTTGGACGCGTTCTCCTTTATCCAGTCTCGCGCTTTCTGTAGGCTTTCATCCGTGCCGGCCTTGTCACTGCAGATCGTGACGGAAATGCCGCCATCTTCAGTGTGGATGAGCGAGTAACTCACAAATCCCTTCACCGACCGGATGAGGCTCTCAACGTCCGTCTTCCGCTTCTCTAGCACGTCGAAAAGCTCTTTCGCTCCCTTGCCGGAATAGGTTCTTACGACCGCGTGCATGGCCATTCCTCCCTTTTGGCCCGCCAGCCGCGATAGTTATGCTCCCATCCCCCGCGATAGCCTAATTGGGACAGCGTGAAATTTGAAACTGGGTTATCTCCATTTGCGAGAAAACCGGGCTTAATGCTGCGGACTGCGGAACACTTGGGAGCGCACCGCATTCTGCGGTGATGGCTCGTTATTTCTTCCACACTCGCGATGGCGAGAAAGCAGACATCGACGATGAAGGTATTGATCTGCCCGACGACAAGGCCGCGACAAATGCGGCCAAAGAGCTACTATCCGCAATGACCACGGAGAAACTTCCGAATGGCGACCATATGGCCATTTCGGTAACGGTCCTGAACGCACAGGGCGCAGAAATCTATATCGCGAAGCTGACCCTCGATGGGCACTAGATCGAGGCCTCCGA
Organism: Allobosea sp. P4_C6; assembly: GCF_056402015.1. Lineage (NCBI taxonomy): Bacteria > Pseudomonadati > Pseudomonadota > Alphaproteobacteria > Hyphomicrobiales > Alloboseaceae > Allobosea > Allobosea sp. P4_C6. The sequence goes on along the minus strand of NZ_JBFUIF010000007.1, from coordinate 13,375 downwards.
CACGCGGCCTGTGACTGCCAGATAGCGGTCACTCGAGTGGGTGACCGCAGCCACAATGGCTGTTCCGTCTTCGCAGATAATCCTGACGCAAGTCATCAGGCGGCCGGATCGAGCCCTGACGTATCGCAAAGCAAATACCCGGTGCGAGTATCGTCGTACGCGTTGCCGAACTGGTAGCGGAGCGGGAGCTCGCGACCGTCGCGCGTAATCAAGATTCCATGTCCCAATTTCATGGCGATGTGTCTCCGCCTGGCGGCATCAATGTGTGCCGCGAGCGGTCATGTCCAAATAGGCTGTGGAGACAACTGCGCCAGCAGTATGCGCCGGCTCCTCCCCCGAGGCTGTGTCTTTTGACAGGCCGTTCCGGCGACGCGCGTCATTCGAGAGGGCGGCGTCTTACGCAAAAGCCCCGCCTGCGAAGCGGACGGGGCTTTCACACTCAGCGGTTGCGGGGGCCTGAACCACCACCGCGATCTCAATTGCAAAATACCAGCTGCCTGCTCTCCACGCCACATCGTCGGGCTCGACCATGCGCTCCGAGCAGCCTCGCCAGGTCAGTTCGCTCTCCGATCAGGTGTTGACCGGGCAGCCTCAACTCAATCGGGATATCAGTTCGTCAACGACTGAGGCTGGGCCCACCAGCATGGGCTGGCGCGTCGGAAAGCCGTAATCCGGCTTGAGAAGATCGGAGAGCTCCAGGGCGGAACCATCGAGATAGCGTTCCACATGGCCGAGCGCCCTGGTGAACGGAAGGGCAGGAGCGAGATCCCACAGATAGCATGGGCCGGTGATGATGGCATCGCAGCGACCCGCCGCCAGCATCATCAGGTGGTAGAGATTGGAACCGAGGTTATGCAGGCGGTAGCCTTCAACCCGGCGGACATCGATCGCGTCGTGGATCGAGGTGATCATGATGTTGCGGGTATCGGCCGCGACCGATGCCGGGCGGACCGGCATCGGCTCGCCGTTGAGGAGAGCCTTGCCGCCCTCGAAGACGAAGCTCTGGCGCGGGATGGGAAAATGCAGATACCCGCTGACGGGTTCCGTGCCGTCGATCAAGCCCATGCCGAGCCCCCAGACCGGCAAGCCCCGAGCGAACGACGCCGTGCCGTCGAGAGGGTCGATCGCCCATTGGCGGCTGGCGCCGGGCAGATACGACTCCGCCTCCTCTTCCGATATCACTCCGATGTCGGGGGTGTGGGCCACCAGACGCTTGAGAACATGCGTGGACGCAGCCTGGTCCGCTTCGGTCACAGCCGAGCCGTCGCTCTTGTCCTGCGCACTCAACCTGCCATGGAGCGGCAGGGTGATGTCGTCGTATTCGCGGAACAGGCGCTCGACGAAGTCGAGATGACTGGTGGCGCGGCTCGAATGATGGATGGTCACGACATGCCTTTGACGAGATATTTCTGGGCGACGAAACAGAGGACGATGACGGGGAGCACGGCGACGACGCCGAGAGCGGAGACCTCGCCCCACAGGATTCCCCGCTCGGTCTTGAAGAAGACGACCGCGGTCGAGACCATGTTGACCTTGGAGGAGCTCAGGAACAGGGCGTAGGTGAACTCGTTCCAGGCGGCGAGGAAACACATGATCGCCGTGGCGAACAATCCCATGCGCACCTGTGGCAGCACGATCCTGACGAGCACCCCGAGACGGCTGCATCCATCGAGCATCGCCGCCTCCTCGACCTCCGGCGCCAGCGCGGCCAGGTAACTGCGCATCATCAGCACGACGAAGGGCAGGTTGAAGACCATGAAGGTGACGATGAGGATCGCGTAGGTGTCGAGCATCTCGAAGGTCAGGCCGATGACGTAGAACGGCAGAACCAATGCGATCGAAGGGAATATCCGCGACGAGAGGATGGCGAAAACGACGGCTTCCTTGCGCGGGAAGCTGAACTTGTGAATCGCGTAGGCTGCCGCCGTGCCCAGCGTCAGGCACACCGCGACATTGCAGAGCGACACGATCAGGCTGTCGACGATGTAGCCATACAGGCCATGATTGATGATCGCGGCCCGGTAGTTCTCGAGCGTCGGGCTGAAGATGAAGCGCGCCGGCTCATACAGCATCGCCCGCGTCTTGAACGACGTCACCAGCATGTAGAGGACGGGGAAAGCCGCGAAGACGCAGGCCAGCGCCAGCCAAACATAGTCTCGCAAGCGAGCCGGCATCATGTCGGTTGGCCCCTGCGACCGGTCGTCACCATAAGGGCCGAGAGAGCGGTGATGATGAGCACCAGTATGACGGCCGCAGCTGCGGAAAGACCGATCGAGCCCAGCGTGAAGGCCGTCTTGTAGACATAGAGCGGCAGGATGGTGGTGGCGTTGCCCGGCCCGCCATCCGTCAGCGTGAAGATCGGGCCGAAGGCCTGAAAGGCGAGAATGGCCTGGAAAATGCTGCTGCTCAGGATCACCGGCCGCAATTGCGGAACGATGATCAGCCAGAAGACCTGCCGATCGCTGCACCCGTCCAGGCGCGCCGCCTCGAGCGGCTCGGGGGCAATGTTCCGGAAGCCTGCCAGGATCATCAGCGCCGAGAGTGGGAAATGCATCCAGACCAGCACGATCAGGACCGATAGCAGGGCATAGCTTTGACCCAGCCAGACGATCTTGAGGCCGAAGAGTTTGTCGGCCGCCGCGTTGACGATGCCGAAATCGTAGCTCAGCATCAGCTTCCACATCAGTCCGGCGATGGCCGGGTTGACCGCCATCGGCAGGATGATCAGCGTCGTGGCGACGTATTCGAAACGGATCCTCTTGTTCAGAAGCGTCGCGACGCCGAGGCCCAGCAGGGTCTTCAGCACCACGCTGACGAGAGTGACGATCAAGCTGAGGCGCACGGCCGGCCAGAATTCGACCTCGCGCCCCGAAAGCAGCCGGCGGTAGTTGTCCAGCCCGACGAATTCGCGCTCGGACCAAGTGTAGCCGATCTCGAAGGACGTCAGGCTGATATAGGCCAGCAGCATGACCGGCACCGCGCTCAAGAGCAGCAGCGGCAGGGCCGTTGGCCCCAACCAGAGCCACGGAACGAAGCGTTTCATCGGGTCGGCTGCCGGCATGCGATCATCGAGGCCGCGATCAATTGCTCTTCTTGATGCGCGCGGAAATCTGCTCCAGCTCGGGCTTCGCCGCGGCCAGCGCTTCCTTCGGCGACATCTTCTTCAGCAAGGCCTGGCCAGCATAGAAGCCGGCGGTCTGCTGGATCTTGTTGGCCTCGGCAGTCTGGGGCACCCAGTTGCGGCCGATCGCCAGCAGATTTCCCGCCGCATCCAGGCTCTCCTTGATCGCACGGGCGAGGTCCGGATCCTTGGCGATGAAATCGGGGTCGTTGAGCGTCGACAGCCGAGACGGCACGCCGCCCCTTGCGATGATGTCCTTCGCCTTCGCTTTCGACGTCATCCGGGCGATGAAGGCCCAGCCGGCCTCCTTGTTGCGGCTGTTGGCGGGCAAGCCGAGGCTCCAGCCACCGACCGGACCGAAGCGCCCCTTCGGGCCTGAGGGAGGCGCGACGTAGCCGACCTTCCCGACGACCTTCGACTTGGACGGGTCGGTCAGCCATGGTTGCAGCGAGGTCGCGTCGAACCACATCGCGGTCTTGCCGGAAGCGAAGGCGGAGACCGCAGYATCCCAGCTATAGGTTTCGACATCCGGCGGAGCGTTCGACAGAAGCGCGAGAAGATATTCCAGCGACTGCAGCGCCTCGGGGCTGTCGACTGCGACATCCCATGTCTTCTGATCGATGATGTTGGCGCCGAAGGCCGGCGTGAAAAGCTCCCAGCTCAGAGCGAGCGTCCGCCCGGTCTCGGCCCGCATGGAAATGCCGGAGAGCCCTGGCTCCTTGTTCTGGAAGAAGCGCGCGGCCTCCAGCAACTCGTCCATCGTCTTGGGGGCGGCCCGGCCGTATTTCTCGAACAGGTCCTTGCGATAGGACAGGAAGAATGTTTCGCCGGCAACGGGAACGCCGAGCACCTTGCCCTTCGTGCTGCCGATCCCCTGGCGATAGGCAACGTGGATGTCCTCGAAGTCGTAGTCATCAGGCGTTGCCGCAGCGTTCTGGACGAGGTCGCGCAGGTCCGTCAGCATGCGCTTGGCCTCGTATTCGGCCAACGCGGTGCCGCGCACCATGTAGACGTCGTATGAGGTATCCCGCGCCGTCTGCGCGAGCAGCTGCTTCGACATGATCTCGCCGCTGCCCACAACCTCCCACGTCACCTTGATGCCGGTCGCCGCCTCGAATTCCGGCGTCAGCGCCTTCATCGCATCCGATGCAGGATGCGAGATCGCGAGAATGCGGATCTCACGGGCCGGCTTTCCTTTCAGCGCCGCTTCCCAGGCGGCAAAAGGCGCCGCTTCGACGCGGCCTGAGCCGAGGCTCACCACCCCGACAGCCAATCCCGACAACAAAATTTCCCGACGAGACAGCACCATGGTTCGACTCCCTAGACTGGGCTTGATCGCCCATTTGAGCGCATATATGCACATCTGATACATAACGGTCAATTTCGTTGATGGCGGCATGCTGCGGATGCCCGCGATGCAACCGACCTCAAGGAATGAAGACGCGGGGTCGGAGGAGTGGATGGAAAGGCTCAACCCGCGGCATCCGATGATGTACCTAGTCACCAGCGCCGCCTCGGCGCGGTGATGGAGTTGGACATGGCAAGGACGCCGCGCGAAGACCTCGGCTCGGGGAAAAAGTCGGACCGCCGGTCGGCCGCGCGCACGATCCAGCTTCTCGAGGTCGCCCGCCGCTTCTATATCGACACGGAATCGAAGGTGGTCATCGCCAAGCGCCTCGGGATCAGCCGGTTCACGGTCTCACGCCTTCTCGAACAGGCGCGGAGTTCGGGGCTGGTCCGGATCGACATTCGGCCGCCGGCGGACGTGGACTTCGCCTTGTCGTCGGCGCTGATGCAGAAAACCAGCCTCAAGCGGGCCATCGTTCTGCCCTCCGCCGATCCCGCCTCGGAACTCGGCCTCCTGGCCGATGCAGCCGCGTCTTATCTCGTCGAGGTCGGGGTTTCCGAGGATGTCCTCGGCCTGGTGGCGGGTCGAACGACCAGCCTGATCCTCGACCGGATCGAGGAACTGACGGCCCAGGCGATCGTGCAATTGTCCGGTGTCAGCAGGGCATCGTATTTCGAGCACAATCCCGCAGAGACGATCCGCGCGATGGCGATGCGTTTCCGGGGCCAGACCTTCCCCATATACGCACCACTCATCCTCGACGACGCGGCGCTCGTCGCTTCCCTGCGCGAGCAGATCGGCATCGCCGATAGCGTCGCCCAGTTTCCCAAGCTGACGCGCGTGCTCTTCTCGGTCGGCGCCTGGAAGGAAGGCGGTTCGGGCCTGTTCGAAAGCCTGGATCAGAAGAGCCGCGACAAGGCGGCGGATGCCGGCGCTATCGCGGAAATCCTGGGGCATCTTTTCGATGCCCGCGGACGACGCATTTGCCAATCACTGTCCGACAGATGCCTCACGATCCCCTTCGACGATTTCAGCGCCGTCGCGGACCGGGTCGCGGTCGGCGGCAGCGCGCGCGCCCAGGCCGTCCTCGCCTGCGTCAAGGCCAAGGCCGCGACGACGCTCGTCACCGATTCCAGGACGGCGGAATTCGTCCTGTCGGAGCTGGGGTGACGCTTTGCCCCTCGACACAGCACCTGTACTCGCATCGCCCTGCATGGTTGGGTGCGCCATGCCACCCCGCGCCGTGATCGGTGGCGCTGCCGGCAGATTTCCCACGAGGCTCGAGACATGACGATTTTGGTATGCGGCGAGGCCCTCGTCGATCTGTTCGTCCAAACTGGCCCGGAGGGACTTGCAACCGAAGCCGTTCTCGGCGGCTCGCCCTTCAATGTCGCGATCGGTCTGGCGCGGCTGGGTGCGCGCGCGTCGTTCCTCGGCGGGATATCCTCCGATGCCTTTGGCGATGCGATCCGAGCCCGCCTCTCGGCCGAGCATGTCGATCTCGACCATGTCGTCAGCTCCGATCAGCTGACCACCATAAGCGTGGTCGCGCTCGATGCGGCGGGTCATCCGGCCTATGCATTCCACGGTGAGAACAAGGCCGATCGGCAGATCCGCGTCGAGGACCTGCCGGGAGCGCTCGGCCCGGACGTGGCCGCGATCGTCTTCGGCTCCTATACGCTCGCGGTCGAACCGGTCGCGTCCTCGCATCTTGCTTTGGCGCGCCGGGAAGCCGGCAAGCGCCTCATCTCGATCGATCCGAATCTGCGACCCACCGTGACGCCCGATCTTGCGCTCTGGCGCGAGCAGTTTGCGAAGTTCCTGCCTTTCGCGACGATCATCAAGGCGAGCGAGGAGGATCTCGCCGCTGCGTTTCCGGGGATAGCTCATCAAGAGCTGGCGGAAGCGTGGTTCCGGCAGGGCGTGAAGCTGTGCGTGGTGACGCGCGGGGCGAATGGAGCCATGGCGCTACGCCCCGGCCGGTCACCGCTCGCAGTAGCTGGTGTGACGATCGATGCCGTCGATACCGTCGGAGCCGGCGACAGCTTTCATGCCGCACTTCTGGCCCGCCTTGACCAGCTCGGCCATTTATCCCCGCATGCGGTTTCAGGCATGAGCGATGCGACGCTAGCAGACGTGGTCGCATTTGCCGTCGCGGCCTCTGCGATCACCTGCTCACGGCGAGGTTCCGCTCCGCCGAGACTCGAAGAAATGACGTCGGGAACGATCTCATCGTTCCGGGAAACCAGCGCGGGTGCTACGGCGCAATCCTGACCCCGTCGTTCTTCATCGCCGGATTCCGGCCCAAACCTCACCCTACCGATCGGCTGACAGGCTCACGATGGCACCGACAGTTTTGAATCGCCGCTCCCTTGCGGATCTACCGTCATCGGTCGAAGCGCCGGGTTTCGATCCGTCCCGGGTTCGGCCCGGCATCGTGCATATAGGCCTCGGCGGCTTTCATCGCGCCCACATGGCGCGCTACAGCCATGAACTGATGGAGCGTGATGACCAGGCGCTAGGCTGGGGCATTCTCGGCGCGGTGCTCATGCCCAACGACCGGCGTATGGTCGAAAGCCTCGTGCCCCAGGATGGGCTCTACACGCTGATCGAGCGCGAGGGCACACAGGAGCGCGCCCGGATCATCGGCTCGCTCGCAGGCGTGGCGGATGCGACCGAGTCCAGCGAACCACTCCTGGCGGCGCTCGACGACCCTGCAATCCGGATCGTCAGCCTGACCGTCACGGAGAACGGCTACTGCCTCAATGCGGCAACCAAGCGCCTCGATCCCGAGCATCGCCTGATCCGCGCGGATCTTGCCGCACCGGAACGCCCGCGAAGCGCGATCGGCGTCATCGTCGAGATGCTGCGCCGGCGACGGGAGCGCGCCCTGCCGCCTCCAACCGTTCTGTCCTGCGACAACATCCAGCACAATGGCGAGGTGCTGCGCCAGGCCGTTCTCGACTTGGCGAGCCTCAGGAACGATGCGCTTTCTTCCTGGATCGAAAGCGCCGTGAGCTTTCCGTCGACCATGGTGGACCGCATCACTCCGGTGACGGCGCAAGCCGATATCGATGGGCTGGCCTCGCGCCATGGGCTCATCGACCGCTGGCCCGTCGTTTCCGAAACCTTCAGCCAATGGGTCATCGAGGACCGCTTCCCGCAGGGCCGGCCAAGCTGGGAGGACGTCGGGGCGCAGTTCGTCGAGGACGTCGCGCCCTACGAATTCATGAAGCTGCGGCTGCTCAACGGCAGCCATCTCGCGGTTTCCGGCCTCGGCCAGCTCGCGGGCTATGTCACGATCGACGAATCCATGGCCGACGCGCGGATTCAGGCGGTGATGAGGGCGCTGATGGACCGGGAGACCGGGCCGGCGCTCCCTGCGATTCCCGGCGTCGACATCGCCGCATACAAGGCCCGGCTGATCGAGCGCTTTGCCAATTCGGCGATCCGGGACACGGTGCAGCGAGTCAACTCCGACGCGCCCATCAACGTGCTCGTCGACCCTATCCGGGATCGGCTGAAGACTGGCGGCGACGTCACTTTTCTCGCGCTCGCGCTGGCAGCCTGGCTGCGGCGCGTGCGCGGCGTGGACGAGAGAGGCGCCCCGCTTGTGGTGACGCATCCTCTCGCCGTGCTTTTGCGCGAGAAGGCCTTGGAGGGTGATGCCGATCCGAGACCGCTGCTGTCGATAAACTCGCTCTTCGGCGAACTGCGGAATGATCCACGTCTCGTCGATGCGGTCGGATATTGGCTCGGCAGCCTTTATCGCGACGGCATCGAGGCGACGCTCGACGAAGCGGCGCGCCGCGCGAGTTAACGCTCGGGGCCTCCGATAGCCGCGGTGAGCTGGCAAAACGGAGCGGGTGGGCAGCGGCGAACGCCGCTCACCTATGCAAGCTTTTCCAGCGCCCGTTCATGCAGTTGGCGGTCGCCGGCGGCGGCGAATTCTTCACCACCGTCAGATGTGGAAAGAGGTTCAAGCTCTGGAACACCATGCCGACCTCACGGCGCACGGCGATGGCGCTGCGCTCATCCGCGAGCAAAAGTGCCGTTGACGGTGATGTGGCCGCTGTCATGGCCCTCCAGCCCGTTGATGCAGCGGATCATCGTCGACTTGCCTGAGCCCGAAGGCCCGCAGACGACGAACTTCTCGCCTTGGCGACGGTCAGACTGAACTCCTTCAGCGCCCGGAAGCTGAGTCCGATCGGCTGCTGGCATGCCTGCCGATCGTCGGATCGTGCCCCTGGTTCCGGCTTGGACGATTTCTTCCAATTGCGAGGGTGACAGCCGGCGAGGTTCTAYGACAGCTTCATGACAGAAGGCTGCGAAACAGCAGCTCGTCGGCGCGCCTTGTGCGCGCCGAGCTCAATCACAGGGAGAGGACCAGGATGTTTACCCGCAGGGTCGCGCTTGCGACCGCAGTTGGCCTAGCCGTTGCCGCCTCGGGCGCGGCGGCACAATCGCCGTCCGGAAAGGTCACGGTCGTCACCTCCTTCTCCAAGGATGTCACCGATCCGATCAAGAAGGCGTTCGAAAAGGCCGTTCCGGGCGTTTCGCTCGAAGTCCAGAATCGCAACACCAATGCGGGCGTCAAATATCTCGAGGAGACCAAGGCCAACAACCAGGTCGACCTGTTCTGGGCCTCGGCGCCCGACGCCTTCGAGGTGCTGAAGGGCAAGAACCTGCTCTCCGCCTACAAGCCGAAGGCGACCGGCATTCCCGACAAGATCGGCTCCTATCCGATCAACGATCCGGCCGGCTTCTATTTCGGTTTCGCGGCGTCCGGCTATGGCATCATGTGGAACGAACGCTACGCCAAGGCCAACAAGCTGCCCGACCCCAAGGATTGGCAGGATCTCGCCAAGCCCGTCTTCTACGACCATGTCGCGATCGCGGCGCCCTCCCGCTCGGGAACGACGCATCTGACGATCGAGACCATCCTGCAGGGCGAGGGCTGGGACAAGGGCTGGCGCACCATCAAGGAGATGGCGGGCAATTTCCGCGCGATCAACGAACGCTCCTTCGGCGTGCCCGAGCAGGTGAATTCGGGCCAGGTCGGCGTCGGCATCGTGATCGATTTCTTCGCCTTCTCCGCGCAGGCTTCGGGCTTCCCGGTCAAGTTCGTCTATCCGACCGTGACGACCGTGGTTCCCGCCAATGTCGGCATCGTCGCCAATCCGCCGAACAAGGCAGCGGCCGAGGCCTTCGTCGAATTCCTGCTCTCGCCGGCCGGACAGGAGGTGCTGCTCGAGCCCGGCATCCGGCGCCTGCCGGTGAATCCGGCGGTCTATGCCAAGGCCGGCGCGGACTATCCCAACCCCTTCACCGATCCGCGCTTCCAGAAGATGATCGGCTTCGACGTCGACAAGTCGGAAGCCCGCACGGCGGTGGTCGATACGCTGTTCGACCAGCTGATCTCCTTCCAGCTCGATGCGCTGAAAGGCGTCAACAAGGTGCTGCACGAGGTCGACGCGGCGCTGGCCAAGAAGCCCAACGACAAGGCCAAGGCGCTCGCCGAGGAGGCACGCGTGCTGCTCGCCGCCATGCCGGTGATGGAAGCGCAGGCCGCGAGCGCGGAGCTGCGCGGCGCCTTCACCGGCGGCAAGGAAAAAGGCGCCCGCCAGGCCGAGGTGGAGAGCCAGTGGGCGAGCTTCGCCCGGGACAATTACGCCAAGGCGAAGGCCAAGGCGGAAGAGGCCCTCAAGGCGGCGAAGTAAGCTCGCGCGTGTCATCCTGTCCGCGCTGCAGCCTGAAACGCTGCGGCGCGGACACGGGACCGCGCGACGAGTAGGCGCCTTTTCCTGAAGACGATCCCGCATCTGCGCAGCGGCACCTGAGTGCCGCAGCGCGTGCGGGATGACACCCGGCCACACACCCATGACCGCCATCCCGACCTCGGCTCACCGCCCCCGTCGCATCGCCGGCACGCCCGGCCAGATCGCGCTGGCGCTGGCGATCGCCGCCTTCCTCCTGGCGTTCCTGGTGCTGCCGGTGGCGACGGTGATCTATGTCGCCTTCACCGAGAAGGGTACCTCGACCTTCACGCTGGTCAATTTCTACGACTTTGTCCGCACCGAACTCTTCATGCGCTCGCTGTGGAACTCCTTCTATGTTTCGGCGATGTCGGTGGTCTGGGCCTCGGTCTTCGCCCTGCCGTTGGCCTATCTGACCACGCGCTTTGTCTTTCGCGGTGCGGCCGTCGTCCAGACGCTCGGCTTCCTGCCACTGATCATGCCGCCCTTCGTCGGCGCGGTCGCCATGCAGCTCTTCTTTGGTCGCAACGGCTCGATCAATCTGCTGCTCGACGACTGGTTCGGCTTCAAGATCGACTTCATGGAGGGGCTGAACGGCGTCATCTTCGTCCAATCGGTCCATTATTTCCCGTTCATTTTGATCAATCTCTCGGCCGCGCTGCGCAACATCGACCGCGCCATGGAGGAAGCTGCGCAGAACCTCGGCTCCTCGGGCTTTCGCCTGTTCCGTCGCATCGTCTTCCCCCTTGCCATGCCGGGCTATCTCGCCGGCGCCTCGCTCGTCTTCGTCAAGGTTTTCGACGACCTCGCCACGCCGCTGCTGCTCAACGTCAAGGACATGCTGGCGCCGCAGGCCTATCTGCGCGTCACCTCGATCGGCATCGCCGACCCAATGGGTTACGTCATATCGGTCGTGTTGATCATCGCCTCGGTGATGGCGATGTGGCTCTCGGCCGCGGCGCTCAAGGGACGCGACTATGCCACCACGCAACGCGGCGGCGGCGGCCTCGCCAAGCGGGTCATGACGCCCTGGGAGGCGTTCTTCGGCTATGGCGTTGTCATTCTGATCCTGGCGCTGGTGCTGGCGCCGCATCTCGCCCTGTTGCTGCTTTCCTTTGCGACGATCTGGTCGTTCTCGCCGCTGCCCGACGCCTTCACGCTGGCGCATTACGCCCGCGTCTTCGGTGAAAGCTCGATCTACATCAAGAACACGCTGATCTACGCCAGTCTCGCCGGCGCCATCGACATCGTGCTCGGCGTCGCCATCGCCTATCTCGTCCTGCGCACCAGGCTGATCGGCCGTGAATGGCTCGACTGGATGGCGACGGCCGCGCTCGCCATTCCCGGAGTCGTGCTGGGCATCGGCTATCTCAGGACCTTCTACGGGGTGAGCTTGCCGGACGGGACGCCATTGGCCTCGCTCTGGATCACGATCGTGCTGGCGCTGGCGATCCGGCGCCTGCCCTATGCGCTGCGGGCCTGCTATGCGGCGCTCCAGCAGATCTCGGTCTCGCTCGAGGAGGCGGCGGAGAACCTCGGCGCCACCAAGGCCCGGACGGTGCGCCGCATCGTCGTGCCGCTGATGGCCGGCGGCATCCTTGCAGGCTTCGTCACCTCGTTCTCGACGGCCGCGGTCGAGCTTTCGGCGACGCTGATGCTGGTGCAGTCGAACTCCGATGCGCCCCTCGCCTACGGGCTCTACGTCTTCATGCAGTCGGCCGCAGGGCGCGGTCCCGGCGCGGCGCTCGGCGTCATCGCCGTCATTCTCGTCGCCGCCTGCACCTTTCTCTCCCATTTCATTATCGAACGCAGCCAGAAGGCCAAGGGAATGGGCCATTGACCATGAACGCGACCGCCCCCCTGACCACGCCCGCCGTCGCCGTCGACATCGAAGACGTCAACCTCTCCTACGGCGCCAATCACGTCCTCAAGGGCATCAATCTCGCCATCGAACCGGGCGAGTTCTTCGCCTTCCTTGGCCCCTCCGGCTGCGGCAAGACCACGCTGCTGCGGCTGATAGCGGGTTTCAACCAGGCCGATACCGGGCAGGTCCGGATCGGCGGCAAGGCGATCACCGGGTTGCCGCCCTGGAAGCGCGATGTCGGCATGGTCTTTCAGTCCTACGCGCTCTGGCCCCACATGACGGTGCGCCGCAACGTCGCCTTCGGGCTGGAGGAGCGCGGCATCAAGCGCACCGAGATCGACCGGCGCGTAGAGGCGGCGCTTGGCCTCGTCGGCCTGGCCCACCTTGCCGAGAGGCGCCCTTCGCAGCTTTCCGGCGGCCAGCAGCAGCGCGTCGCGGTAGCCCGTACGGTCGCCGTCGAGCCGAAGGTCCTGCTGCTCGACGAGCCTCTCTCCAACCTCGACGCCAAGATGCGCGTCCAGGTTCGGCGCGAACTGCGCGATATGCAGCAGCGCCTCGGGCTGACCACGATCTTCGTCACCCACGACCAGGAGGAAGCGAACACGATCTGCGACCGGATCGCGGTGATGAACGACGGCATCGTCCAGCAGGTCGGAACCCCGATGGAGCTCTACGAGCGGCCGGCGAATCTCTTCGTTGCGAACTTTCTGGGCACGGCGAACATTTTAGATGGCCGCGTTGTCGAGGCCGGCGCAGGGCGGCAATTCGTGCTCGATGGCGGGATTGGAATTCCGATCGGCGATGCGCATGTTCCCATCGGAGCGAAACTGGTCTTTCGTCCGCAGCACGCAAGACTGTCGCTTCACGGCCTTCAGGACAGCGGAGTATCGCTGCCGTCCGTGGTCAACGCCCGCGAATTCCTCGGCTCGACGGTTCGCTATTTCGTGTGCGTCAACGAAACGGAAGTAGCCGTCGACATGCCCTTCAGATCAGGGCGCGAGCTTTTCGAAACCGATGCGAAGGTCGTGCTGAGTTTGYCGCAGGACTCCCTCCTCTGGCTGGCCGATTAGCGGTTCGATTCCGGCCAACGGAATCCCGTAAAACAGTTACTTTGAGTGGGGGGCTGTCGGGGCTCTGGGCAGCGGGGCATGGCACCGCGAACGATAAAGCCGGAGCAACGGCATTCGCCGCGACATCAACCTCCGGGTAGCTCCCGCGCAATTCAGGCGAGAGGCGAAGTCAGGCGCGTCCCTGATACGCGCCGACGCTGTTTTCAGAGCCCATAC